>CAYXRS010000146.1:0-7597 GCA_964467195.1 uncultured Gemmatimonadaceae bacterium | reverse complement strand
TCAGGGCGTTTCGCGTCCGAGATCCACCAGAGATAATCATTGCGCTGGTAAGGCGGGCGCTCATCATATGCTTCCTGCAGCCGGCGTTCCTCCAAAGCCGCACGAACGTCGGACGGCATTCGGTAGCGGGGCTGGTTCGATCCGCTTCGGTTCCTGGTGCTCATCACTCGCTCCCCGAAACAATCCCAGACGGTGCACTTCGCCGCCGAACTTGCAGCAAGACCCGTACGACCGAAGAGAGCGCGGCCTTGTATCTAGCTGACGAGTTGATCTTGCGGCATTCCTGATCGGGGCGCCAACTCGATGCGGTCTGGGTGGAGCCGCGTGACAGTCACCTTGCGTTAGTTGGAGCGACGCTTCCGATCCTCATCTTCGCGGACGGCGGTGCATCCACGGCGGACGCGCGAGTGTTCGAGGCGTCCTCAATATTCGGACTCGTCGCGACGAAGCGGAACGCGGTGATCCGTACGTTTATCTGCGGCTTCTGGCGGCGGGGAAGCCGAAGAAGCTGGCGCTGTTCGCCTGTATGCGAAAGCTACTGCCCATCCTCAACACGACGATCCGAGCGAACGAGCGCTGGTGTCCGGAGGTCTGCACGCCAGCGCTTCGGAGCGTTTGACTTCAAGACAGTTGCTAGAAGTTATGACTGGGCTGGCCTCCGGACTTCGCGTGGGTTAATTCCTCGCGCGTTGAGACGGAGTCACCAGAGCCACCTGCGACGATGAAGCACTGTCGCATTTCCCGGAGACCAACCCATGTCATCGACTGCTTTGCTGGCGGTACCTGCTGCTCGCTCAATGATCTATCTCGGCATGGATGTGCACAAGGACTCGATCACCATCGCGGTCCTTCCGGCATCGGCCAAGACACCCACTCGGCTCGAGCGGTTGCCGAACCATCTCCCGAACTCCAGAAATGGCTCGCCCGCGTTGCACGGGATGGGGAGATCCACGCCTGCTATGAAGCGAGCGGTGCCGGCTATGTGCTCCATCGCGCCCTGGCGGAATGGGGATACGCCTGCGACGTGATCGCGCCCTCATTGATTCCGAAGCGGTCTGGCGTCCACCGGAAGCATGACAAGCGTGATGCCGCCGACCTGGCGCGGCTCTACCGTGCCGGGGAACTCGTCGCGGTGCGCATCCCGAGCGAAGCGGACGAACGGGTCCGTGACGTCGTGCGCTGCCGGGAGACGTTTCAGCGCGAGATCCTCAAGTCGCGGCACTACATCCTCAAATTCCTTGCGAAGCGCGGATTCGTCTTTCGCGACGGCACCAACTGGTGCACGCCGCATCTGAACTGGTTGCAGCATCTCACGACCGATCACTCGCCGCTGGCCACGGAGGACCGACTCGTCTATCGCGAGTACCATGCACTGCTCATGTACAAGCTCGCGCGGCGAGACGAGCTCGATCGCCAGATCGAACAGTTGGCCGAGCTGCCCACGCTCGCCCGATGGTGCGGCAGCTCCAATGCTTTCGCGGGATCTCGCTGCATTCGGCCATGGTGTTGGCCACGGAACTCGTCGACTGGCGTCGCTTCGAGCGGCCCGCCCAACTCGCGTGCTACCTCGGTCTCATTCCGCGGGAAGACTCGAGCGGGGACCGGCAGCGGCTCGGCTCGATCACGAAAGCGGGGAACAGTCACTGCCGGCATGTCCTGGTCCAGGCCGCGTGGAGCTATCGGCATCGTCCACAGACGAGCGTCGATCTCAAACGACGCCAAGCGGGCCAACCGCCGGCGGTGATCACACACGCGTGGAAGGCGCAGCAGCGACTGCATGCCCGGTTCAATCACCTGTCGTATCGGAAGCGGCCGCAGATCGCCGTGGTTGTCGTCGCGCGTGAGCTCGTCGGCTTCCTGTGGGCGGTGATGCGCGAGATCGAACCTGTGTCCGCGGCGTGAACACGATGGTCGTGGTGCGGCGCGTGGCACCGAGGCTAGATGTGCGAGCACTCCCGACGGCGTTATGCGACCCGTGCAGGCATCAGCAGCACCGGGATCCCCGAGTCTAGAATGAGCCAGCTCCCGACGAATCCGCTTCTTGCCGCGCTGCCACCGCGAGGTGGTAATCGGCGCATATCAGCAGGATCAACCGTCGATGCTGCCTCGGGCCCACGTCGTACCACGACCACCTACTGATGGTCCGTAAACGGAACCCCTTGACACCAGCCCAGTCATATCAACGCCGAGCTTCTGCTGCGGGCGAACACACTACAGCGCGCACGCAGTGCGCGGCCACCATAGCTCGCCCGTCAGCAGCAAGCAACGTTAGACCGCGAGCGCGCAATGCCTACTCGTCGCGCGTCTGAAAGAAAGCGAGCACGTACCCATCGGCGTCCGTAACCTCGAAGCCCCACAGGCCGTCATCGATGAACGAAAGCTCCTTCACGAACGATGCGCCGCGTTGCTTGAACTCAGCGAATAGCGGGTCGGGGTCCACCGTGTAGATGTAGGCATCCCACCGTGCCCACTCGTGCCGCGTGTGATTGGGAGCCGGCAACACATCGGGGCCGATTGTCTTGAGCATGATGCCGATGCCGTCGCGGCTCACGTGGCCGTAGTACACGTCATCCTGTGGACCCTGGAAATCCAATTGAAAGCCGAAGCGTTCAACGTAGTGCAAGATCGACGCATGCAGATCTCTTACGATAAAGAACGGACTTATCGAGGCGAGATTGCCCTTCGTAACTATGTGCTCTCCGCGTTCTGGGCCGGTCGGATCTGTGTCCATGGCCTGATGCTCCCCCTCCGCTGAAAACCAAGGCGCCGCCGCTGAAAGAGGCCCGCTCCTCACCCGACCCAGTCGTGGTCCGGTGACCATCGCGGGCTAACGCCTCGGGCGTAAGCTGCGGCGCGCGCAGCGCGCTGACAGCTTCACGCCCCGTTAGGCGGCACCGGTTGGATCTACTCATCCGTCAATTGCTGGCGGACCTGCGCGTACGAAGCCATATCGCACCGCCCAAGAGAGAAGCCGAGAGGAATATGGCCGCGGCACCAAGCTCGGCCGCCATTGCGCCCGTAGCAGCGAGTACGATGCCAACGACCGAGACGGCTACGGCCGCTTGTACTGTCCGGTCTGGTGTGTCAGCAGCTGTCAGCCGAAGTTCGTTGACTAGAATCACGAGCACCGCCAGGAGCTGGAGCACCGATCCAATCGCGTGCATGACCATAACCCCGCCGCGGATAGCTCCGAATACGGCAGGTTCATCCGCGAAGGCGGAAAGCGCGGGCGGATAGCTTCCTAGCCTAGGACGAGCGCATATTGAGCCGCTACGATCAAAGAGCCAATGGCGATAACGACCCACACCAGGTCCAGAGGCACCCGAGCTGAGGCACGACTCGGCATACGCTGGAGAACGAAGGCTCCCGCGGACATGAGAATTGCTCCGATCATCTCTCCCGTCCAGGCCCCCAGGCTGAACGCTGCCGCGCCCCATTGGGCACCTGCGTTCGATGCAGTCGTTACGGCTCCGGGCGGCACATTGTAAGTCCTCATCGGCCACGCCTATCGACGAAACGTGAAGCGAGTGTCGTGAGTGAGAGATTCGCGAAACAAGTTTCGATCACCAGCGTCGCAAAGTACCGTCGGCGATCTCTGACAGGACGCGAACAAAGTACCCCAAGGTTCAAAGTCAGACAAGCGCAGGAGGCGCCGGGACGCCCGCGATCCACCCAGTTGTGCCCCTTGCTGGATATCAGAGATGAGTACTGAGTCATAAGACTGACGAAAGTTGGCTGTTCAGCGCCTGAGCGCTCAGCCGCATGCGAATGTCCGAACCACTTCTCAGAGCCTGCGTGCCAGCTTCACCTCTCATACCAGGCGACTTTCCGATCGCTGTCGAAGGCGAGGATTGCGACGGCTTCCGATAACCCAGCCGATTGCGGCAGCGACAAGCGTCAGGAATACGGCGGCTGCGCCAAGGACCAGCCACGGGATCTGTGGCAAACCGGCCTCCGCTTCGAGGCTTATCACCATTTCTCCAGAAGGTAGGCGTCGTAGCAGGGCGGCATAAGACTCGACTTCGGGAGCACTTCCGGCCGCTACAGTCCATTCGAAGAGTCCTGACACGAGCACCCTGTCCGGACCCACGACCTCGTACGTCAAATCGCGCCATTCGAAGCGTGAAGGTGGCTGCCATGCCCCCGCGTAGCGGCCCGCAATATCCTCCCGCGAACTACTGCGCGCCCGCCCGGGGCGAAGCTCGCGAGTTCCGTCAGGATCGTAGCGATGGCCGAGTGCAGATCGGTCGCCACTGCGCAAGTCGTCAGCGTAGGCGGCCATGAACGCCTCAGCAGCCGCCACGAGCTCATCGGCGGCGACGGAATCGGCCAATGCCGATTGAGCTTCGACTCCTCTCGCGGACATGGATGCCACAGCCGATAGTACGCACAGCAGGGCCAAACGTGCGATGCGCGCAATCACTTATCTTTCCTCCACTAGTCTGTGCATCGACCGTCGTTGCACGCGCCTGTGTGCAGTGCTCGGTCGACCAGATCGCACGCGCTTCAGCGAACCAGCAGTCGGTGTGATGGGCTTCAGCGCAGAAACAAGTCGCAGTGGCGCCTGCCAGCCGACGCGTCGACGTGGTCGGTGAGCAGCAGCGCAATTGCGACCGGGACGTAGCTAAGGAATCTCATACCAGGACGTGAGGAGGTCCGCCTAACGCCTTGCCGTTCAGCGGCGGCGCGAAGCGCCGTCCGCTGCAACGGCTTGTTGGACAGCAGCGTCAGCGGGTGACTCCTTCACCTGGCTGGCCGCAGATCGGCCCCGGGGAAGAGACGGGGCGACGCTGATCGAGAACACCTCTAAACATCGACGAGAACCTCGAACCCTCCGTAGCTGAACCGCTTCATGTCGAAGGGCATCGGCTTGTCCTTCATCCTCTCCGGGCTCATCGCCGGGTCGCTCATGACCTTGGCGTTGACCTCGTCGCGATGCTGCTTGGAGTTGTAGACGATGAAGGAAAAGATGAGCGCCTCATCCGCTGCGAGTCCGGTCAGTTTGGGGAATGGTAACGACTCCATCTCTCCAATCTTCGGGTTGAGGTCGTCACCGACGCATTCCTTGTAGTCGAGGGCTCCGTGCTTCAGCCAAACGTCCCGGCCCTCTTCGGCCATCGTTCGATACTGGTCGAGCTTATCCCTGGGCACCACGATCAGAAAGCCGTCCACGTATCTCATTGAGATTCCTCCCCTCGGTGCCAGCGCGGTCTGTTCAACGCCATGGGCGTAACCTGCGGGCGCCGAAGGCGACCGTCAGGTTCACGCCCCCGTTAGATGGCCCTCGAAGGATGGCTGCATCTGAGGCTCAGCAGCCCTTGAGGTACCGCGGCCTGAATACAAGACGTCCGACGGAGTCACTCAGGTCCGCCCTCGGCACGCGTCTCAATGCAGTCACGACGAGTGGAGGTGGGTCATCCGCCTCGCACCACATGTCAGCTGGCTGCTCGGGCCTCAGTACGAGCACATCAGGTTCCGCTTCGACGACGTAGCTGCTTTCCCCCGCAAACTCGATAATGTCTCCAGCCTGAACCCGGATGAGGGAACCCTCACCTTCGCTCCCTTGATAAACCCACACCGGCTCGTCCCATGGATCCGGAGGAAGTTGGAACCAACTCCCCTGCTGCGCCAATACGGTTTGATGGAAGTACGGTCCGTAGCCCCAGTCTTGAAGATAGACATCGGGTTCGAAGGGCACGGATTGACTCGACCCGGCGGCCCGAAAGTGTGCACTGAAGCCCCGGCCAGGGACCGCGGCCACCACGAGGTCACCGATCCAAGGTGAAGACGCGTCAGCCTCGCGGTGCAGGGGATATACCGAGATCGCGGGCCTCAAATGGTCCGCGGAGCACGTGCCTGGATCGGCCGCATCACGACAAAGTTCGCCGACCCGGTTTTCGTTCTCCAGCCAGCCGAGAAGAGCATGGTCGTACAAGCGTACCCAGGCGCGGAAGCCCTCCTGGGACTGACCGTCCGCCGGCACAACCATGAAAAGCACAGCCATCCCAACAAGTGAAGTCCACCCGTTTCGTCTCATCGTCTCTCTGGCTGCTGAAAAGGGAACGCAGTGCCATCTAACGCGCTGGGCATCACCTGCGCCCGCCGAAGGCGGGTGACAGGTGCATGCCCTCGTTACACAGCGCTCGCTCATTGCCCGAAGAGCGCTACGCCATTGCTCACGCAGCCTCGAACCGTCGAACAACGAATCGACGGCTTCCGAACTTTCCCGAGGTGGCGCGCCTCGTGCGCTCGCACGAGGCGTGACACGCAGGGAAGTTGGCTCGGAGGGGCCCCAGGGGACCCGGAGGCGGAAACCGGCCCAGTTAGGCGACGTGCGCCTCTCGCCGGCCGACACGGAACCGTAACGGGTTCGGCTCGTCACGGGATACCCCTTCGCGCAGTTGGGAGGACGGTCACTTGATCGCGATGACCATCCTTCCCTTCTGTTCCGCACGTGCAAAGATTCCCATGGCAGTCCCGACGTCTTCGAGTGGGTACGGACCGTCAACCACCGGATGAACCTCCCCCCGTTCGATGAGGGGTCCCATCTCCGCCAAGCCCCCGTTCGCCTTCAATGCTAGTACCTTGGTGGCCTTACCACTCAGCATTTTGATCAATGGACCACACAGGAATACCTGAAGCAGTCGCAGCGAGCCGCCGCCCACGGTGACGTACACTCCGTTCGGTTTGAGAGCCCGTGCGTACTTGAACGGAGATCGGTTGGTCTTCACGTCCAGAACGAAGTCGTAGCGGCTCGCTCCAGCCGTGAAATCGTGACGCTCGTAATCGAAGACGTGATCGAATCCCAACTCGCGGAGCATCGGAAGCTTCTCCGCCCGGTCCACCCCAGTAACCTCAAGTCCTCGTAGCTTCCCCAATTGTAGGGCGATGGGACCAACCCCTCCGCCGGCGCCATTGATCAGCAGGGACTGCCCAGCCTCGACCGCCCCCATGCTGGCCATCCCCTGCCATGCCAGGGTTGCACCGTGAGGAACCGCCGCCGCTTGCTCGAAAGTCAGACTCGCAGGCTTCTTCTCCAAAGCGTTCTGCTCTACACATACATACTCTGCGAAAGCTCCGAACCCGGCTGCATGGATATCTCCGTACACTGCATCACCTGGGCTGAAGCGGTGGACGCCCGCTCCTACTCGCTCCACGTTGCCTGCTACGTCGCATCCCAAGATGCCAATCTTAGGGCGAAACAGCCCGGTGAAGAGGCGCGTCAAGAAGGGTTTTCCTGCCAGGAGCCCAGCGTCCCAATCGTTGATGGATGATGCGTGGACCCGAACCAACACCTCGCCAGCCCTTGGGTCTGGTCTTTCCACATCCTTCACCTCGAGTCCGTCAGCAGAACCGTACCTCGAAAACACAACCGCCTTCATGAGCCCGTTCTCGACGCCCCCAGTCAACCCAGCTCGATCACCCATGACCGCCCCCATCATGTTATTAATCGTCAACAGCAACAAGGAGGCGCATGTCGCTTAACTCCATCATTTCCGAACCTGCTACCTGTGATCGCACCGGACTGATACTCGTGCTGTGTAACGCCTCGGCGTTCACCTGCGGCGCGCGAAGCGCGCTGTCAGGTGCAACGCCT
>CAYXRS010000145.1:0-7614 GCA_964467195.1 uncultured Gemmatimonadaceae bacterium | reverse complement strand
CGAGACCAACCAGGACGAGCTCGCGATCTGCTAAGCTTCCCACGTCCGGACGGCGATCCGCGAGGAGTTGAGTTCTCGAAGCCGATCACCTCATGATTGTCGCTCCCTGCTAAAGCGCCCTGTCCCGGAAGTGGACTCGTCGCCCGATCCTATACCGCCTGCGGACTGAACGAGGAGGGTTAGTCAAAATCCGGGAGGCGGCAGGTAACCTCCGAGCACCTCCGCCACGTGGGCCGCCACGTCGATCGACGTGGCGTCCTCCAGGTACGGTCCCAGGACCTGGAATCCCACCGGGAGATCGTCGCGCGTGCGGCCCGCCGGTGCCACGGTCACGGGGTGTCCCGTAAGACCCGAGAGCGAGGTCCAGACGTGGAGGTCCAAATACTCCCGGGGGCCCTCAGGTGTGTGGAGCGTCCGTGACCACCGGCTGGCGTAGTCCTCGGTGTCATGAGGGAACGCCGCGACCAGCGTGGTCGGCATGAGGAAGGCATCGTGGGTACGGAACCACTCCTGCCAACCGGCCTGGATCCTGAGACGCTCGCCATTCTCCCTGATGTAGCGAGCATACGGGCTGATAGCGGCCAGACTCCAGATTGCGGCCCTGGAGCCGTCCTGCTGAGCCGCCAGTCTGCGCGCTTGCTCCAGTGGGGCACCCTCGAGTTCGCGGTTAAGCAGGGCAGCGATGAGGTAATACCAGGTGTGGTAGGTGTGCTCCAAGTCGTCCACCGGCCACCCCTCCTCCAGACGAGCCCCGGCGGCTCGGAGCCCATCGATGCCTCGCTCGTACGCCTCACGCACGTCCGAGGAGACACGACAGAACGGGTCGTCTACGACGTAACCGATGCGATAATCCTCCAGCACGTTGCCCCTGGCGAGGGGTAGCTGCCAGCGATAAGCCACGCTTCGCGGCTGCACGGGTCCACCCGCGATCTGGAGCGCCAGCTTCAGGTCGGCGGCATTCCGGGCCAGCGGTCCCACGACCGACTCTTCGGAGCGGGGGCGTGGCGGCGCACCCGGACGGGGCACGCCGTGCCCCTCCGTCGGAATGACGTTGCGGGTCCCGCGGTGGCCGAAGATCCCGTTGAAATGCGCGGGGACCCGAATCGAGCCGCCGAAGTCGCTGCCAACCGACAGATAGCTAAGGCCCGCCGCTACCGCCGCGCCACCGCCACCCGTAGACCCGCCCGCGGTGCGGGTCAGGTCCCAAGGATTGCTTGTCCGGCCGAATAGGTCGTTGTAGCTCTGGAAGTCATCGCCGTGCATAGGCATGTTGGTGTGCCCGAGGAAAACGGCGCCGGCCGCCCGGAGCCGGGCCACTACCGGGGCGTCCTCCTTCATCACGGCATTGGCGAAGCGAGGATCCCCTGCAGTGGACACCACATCCCGGATCCAGATCGAGTCCTTGACCGAGATGGGGACGCCGTGGAGCGCGCCCCACCACCGGCCGCGTGCGGCGTCTTGGTCCAGGGCCCTGGCCTGATCCATGGCTTGGTCGGCCATCAGCGTGGTGTATGCTTTCAATGCCGTGTCATGGGCTTCAATGCGCTCGAGAATTAGCCGGGTTAACTCGACCGACGAGATCGCCCCCTGGCGGATGGCGCGGGCTGCATCAACCAGTGACGCGAAATGAATGTCCGACGGCGGCGACCAGGCGGTTTCGCGCACCGCCCCGGCAACCGTCGAGACCGTCCGGGACTGCACCTCGGATGCGGCAAAGGCCGAGGCAGTGAGAGCCGCGCCGGCCCCGAGGAAATCCCGGCGAGTCAGGCCTCCATTTGCGGTGGTGCCAGCGTCATGCGGTGCCATTGGCTTCTCCTGAATTGTAAGCCGCGCTCCGGCGAGAGCCGCAGCTCGGCCGGGCAGCGCCCGCGTCCCGCGGTGGTGTGAATTCATTTGCTTCCATTCGGCTCTGGAACGCCCCGCCTAAGGCGTGGCCGTCAATGAAACACGACGGTCTTGGATTCGGTCATCTCGTCGATGGCGTACCGCGGCCCCTCCTTGCCGAACCCGCTATCCTTCAGACCGCCGTAAGGCATCAGGTCGGCCCGCCACTGCGGACCCCAGTTGACGTGCAGATTGCCCGCATGCACTTCACGCACGAACCGCAGTGCCGAGTTGATGTTCTCTGTGAAGATGCCGGCGGCGAGGCCAAAGTCGCTGTCGTTTGCCAGGTGAATCGCTTCTTCGATTGATGCGAAGCGCTCCACGGCTACCGCTGGTCCGAATAGCTCGTCCCGAGCGATGCGCATGTCCGGGCGGACATCGGCGACGAGCGTAGGCGCGTGCAGCGCACCATTATGCTCACCGCCGACGACCACGACGGCACCCGCCGCGACGGCTTCGCGGATCCAGTCCGAGACCCGCTCAGCGTCGCCCGCTCGAATCATGGGTCCCATCCGGACCGACTCATCCAGAGGGTTGCCCGTCGCGATCCCGCGCACCAGCGGCGCGGTCGCATCCAGGAAATCTGCGTAAACGGAATCATCCACAAGTACACGCTGAGTCGAGATGCAAACCTGCCCTGCGTTCGCGTAGCCGGTGGCGGCCGTTATCGCTGCCACTTTCTCCACGTCGGCATCGGCCATCACGATGAAGGGCGAGTTCGACCCTAGCTCCATCGTGACCTTCTTCAGCCCGGCGCTCCTGCAGATCGCCTCACCGACCTCTCGACTGCCGGTGAATGTGATCTTGCGTACGCGGCGGTCCACCACAAGCGCGCTGCCCACGCTGGAGCCGGCGCCAATGATGCACTGTATGCCCTCGGCGGGCAGACCGCTCTCCAACAGAATCTCGGTTAGCTTGAGCGCGGAGAGAGGGGTGTTGAGCGCTGGCTTGAGGATGACGGCGTTCCCTGCTGCCAGCGCGGGACCTACCTTATGACATACCAGGTTCAGTGGGAAGTTGAATGGCGAGATCGCGACGACGACCCCCACCGGCACACGCAACGTGAAACCGAGCTTCCCCGCACCGCCGGGTGCGGCGTCCAGCGGGAGGCTCTCACCGTACAGGCGCTTGGCCTCCTCGGCAGACAGCGTCAACGTCTGTACCGAACGCGTTACCTCCGCACGGGACTCCGCAAGCGTTTTGCCCGCCTCGAGGGAGATCGTGCGCGCAAATGCCTCAGCACGCTCCTGCATGAGCGCAGCTGCCGCGTGGAGAACTTGGTAGCGGTCGTGCGCCGGCAGGCCAGCCATCGTCCGAGCACCGGCCGACGCGCTCTCCAGCGCACGCTCGATGTCAGCCGGTCCCGCGAGCGGCACGCTATCGATTACTGTATCGTCGAATGGACTTCGGACCTCGGTCGTTGCTGGTCCCAGCACCCATTCCCCACCTATGTACATGCGCATCTGCACCTCACCGGTTTGGCCTAGTCGCGGGATTGCTGCAATTCTTGCACGTATTCACCCAGCACGCGCTCAGCCTGCCGCGCTTTGCCTCCCATTGCCCTCAAGCGCGCACGCAGGCCCAGAGCGAAGAGGACGCCCAGGAGACACCATGCCAGCACGATCACCCATTCCTGCGGCCAGACCAGAGCTGATGGACTGCCCGGCAGATACAGCAGGATGAACGAGACGGTCGCCACGACGGCTGCAGCGCCGAGGAAGGCCGGCTTCGGTGCCGTATAGGGACGCGGCAGCATCGGGTAGCGTCGGCGGATGCGAATGAACGACACCGCAACCAGGAAATACGCCGTTACCGCCGCGAGTCCGCCAGCATTGACCAGCCACACCAGCACTGGACGGCCGAACAGCGGCGCCAAGACGGACAACGCCGTGATCAGCGCGATTGCGGCCACCGGCGATTCATACCGGGTATGCAGTCGCGAGAAGACGGCCGGTAGCATGCCGCCGCGCGACATCGCGAACAGTAGTCGCGTCGAACCGATGAAGAACGCATTCCAGCTCGTTACGATGCCGAGAAGTCCACCGAAAACCAACAGCCGACCCGCCCAGGCCGAGCCGTAGACTGCGCTCATGGCATCCGCAGTCGGTAGCCTACTCGCGGCGAGGACAGGATCATCGAGGGTCAGGCTCACCGTCCACTGGACGGCCGCATACCAAACCAGCGCGACTAGAATGGAAAAGACGATCAGTCTACCCACGGCCTTGAATGGCAGCTTGATCTCCTCGGCGATCTGCGGCACGACATCGAAACCGAGAAACAGGAACGGCATCATGATCACCACGGCCAGAAATCCGCTCCAGCTCGTGAAGAGGGGAGCGAGATTGTCCGATTGGCCGGTAATGCTCCCCGGAATGAAAAAGGATAGACCGACCAGGAGCAGCAATCCGACCGCAAGCCACTGGACGAACGACGCGAAGCGGATCCCGAAGTAGTTGATCAGGCCGATCGCCAGCGAGCCGCCCACGCCGATCGCGACCCAAGCGGCATGCACGTCCCAGCCGGCCACGGTCCACAAGTAGCCAACCTCGAGGTTGCCAACGAGGTAGTCTGCCACCGTGGGCAAGGCGACGGCCTCGAACGCGCACACGGCGAGGTACGCGAGCACGAGGGTCCAGCCGCAGATGAAGGAGACGGTGGGACCGAGCCCGACGTAAACAAAGCTCAGTTCCCCTCCCGCCCGTGACAGTGCGGACGTCAGCTCGGCGTAGACCAGACCGACGATGAGGACCATGACAGCCCCGACGCCAAAGGCAAGGATCGACCCGATGCTCCCTGCGCGGATGATCATCTCGCCCGCGAGCACTACCCAGCCCCACCCGATCATGGCCCCGAAGGCCACGCCGAGTACATCTCTGCGGCCCAAGACTTTACGAAGCTGGTGCGGCCCTTCGGCAGTGGAGGTCGGAGCGGTTCCCGTCACAGTGCTCACGCGCAATCCTGCGCGACGCATCCGATCGCTTCGTCCAGCCCGGCCACGATCTCGTCAGCCTGCTCCATGGTCAGAATCAATGGAGGCGATAGAGTCAGCACGTCGCCGACGTTGCGGAAGATCAGGCCGCGGTCCTGTGCATACCGCTGCACGTGGCCTCCGATCGCTCCAGGATTGGCGAACGGACGCCGGCGCTCCCGATCCCGCACGAGCTCTACCCTGGCCAGGAGTCCGATTCCGCGGACGTCACCGACTACCGAGTGACGTTCGAGGGTTTTCAGGCCCGTCAGCAGATGCTCCCCCACCCGTCGAGCGTTTTCGGGTAGGTCCTCCTTCTCTACGACACCAAGGTTGGCAAGGGCGCCCGCAGTAGCGGCGGCGTGCCCGCTGTAGGTGTTCCCGTGCCGCAGCTCTGTGCCGTCCCCCGGAGTACCGAGAAATGCTTCGTAGATCCCGTTCGTGCACATGGTCGCCCCCAGAGGCATGTACCCGCTCGTGATACCCTTCGCGAAGCACATGATGTCAGGACGTACGCCGTAGTGCCTGCTGCCAAACCAGCTGCCAATGCGTCCGAAGCCCGTGATGACTTCATCTGCGATGAAAAGGACGTCGTACTCGGTGCAGATCTCACGGCACTTGCGCAGATAGGTTGCAGGCGGCACGATCACGCCGCCCGCCCCCTGCACAGGCTCGGCGATGAAAGCGGCCACGGTTTCCGCGCCCTCGAATTCCAGCACATCGCGCAGCGCTCCGGCGGCGGCATCGGATACATCCTCCTCGGAGAGGCCGACACCGAACGCGTTACGGTAGCAGTTCGGGTCCGGGATGTGCCGGAATCCCGGAAGCAGCGGGCCAAAGGCCTGTCGATTCGCCATGATGCCCGTGGCCGAGAGTGCTCCGAATGTCACGCCATGGTAGGCGTTCCGGCGGGAGATGAACTTGTACTTCCCGGCCTTGCCAAGATTCCTCCAATACTGCCGCGCGATCTTCAGCGCCGTCTCCACGGCTTCCGAGCCGCTGTTGCTGTAGAAGACCTTACCCATCCCTTCCGGTTCGGTCAGTTCGAGCAGCTTCGCCGCCAGCTGGATCGCCGGCTCGTTGGAGTAGCTCATGAACATGCTGAAGTAGGCCATCCTCTTCAGCTGCGAGCATACGGCATCGATCACCTCCGCTCTGCCGTACCCCACATTGGCAAGCCAGAGGCTGGCGTGCGCATCCAGGTATCGCTTGCCCTGCATGTCGTAGAGGTATGCGCCCTCGCCACGCTCGAACACCAGCGGCCCTCGCTCCTGCAGTGTCTTCATCTGCATGAACGGCGTCCAGAGCGATTGGGCGTGGGTTTTTTCAAGTTCGTGAAGCGTCGTCGACATCGTCTCCCTCGGCGGTTCAGTGCTTGGCGGCGCGCGGCTGACTCCGCCCGTGTCGCGGAGAGCCGCCTTCTGGCGATTCCTCTATTCGTCGGCCATGATGCCGGTCTCAACGTGCTGATGTCGTCAGCTGTGCTCCGACGCGTTCATACACGACTCGTCCGTCCAGTACGGTCAGATCGACCTTCACGTCCAGGATCCGGTCGACGTTGATCTCGAACAGGTTGTCGGACAGCACTACGATGTCGGCGAGCTTCCCTGCGGAGAGCGTGCCTTTCTCGGATTCCTCGAACGTCAGGTACGCTCCATTGCGTGTGTAAGCCACCAGCGCCTCGGCAATGGAAAGCCGTTCCTCGACTCCGTAATAATGTCCAGACGCGCCGCGGCGTGTGACCGCGGCGTAGATGCCGGGCATTGGACCGGTCGGATGGTTGTCGGCCCCGAGGGCAACGAAGATCCCGTAGTTCATAGGTGTACGGAGCGGATTGTTACGTGCCAAACGCGCTCCGGCGAGGTTCTCGCGATAGCGACTTTCGAGCGTCGGCGACCACGTGAAGTTCGGTTGCTGTGCAATCCAGATTCCGTGCCTCGCCATCTTGCGCATGGTCTCGTCCGGCGGTACTACCGTGAAATGGTTGAGGTAATGTCGATGGTCCGAACGGGGACTCTCCGTGATGATTCGTTCCAGCACGTCCACCGTCAGCTTGATGGCAGCATCCCCGATAGCATGGATGCCGGCCTGCCATCCATCATCGTGAGCAAATCGAAGCACCCGGTAGAGATCGTTTTCCTCGATGTTCTGGATTCCGAAGTACCCTGGCTGGTTCGGGTACGGTTCGAGCGTCCACGCTGCTGGTCCCGCAAAGCCGCCGTCCACCCATAGCTTCACGGCGGCAACCCTCAGCCAGGCATCGCCCTCGCCCGTTCGACGGCCGAACCTCTGCAACCTTGCAATGGCTTCGTCGGCCGAAGCGCGTCCCGCCGCGAGACCGGGATAGATCTGCATGGCCGCTCGCGGCAGGTCACCGCGACGTTCCGCATATACCGTCTCCCACTCGACGAACTCGTCCGGCGGTTTGCCAGCCTCGATGATACTGGTGATCCCCAAAGCAAGAAGGGACCTGAGGTTTCGTACCAGGTCCGGGCGCAGGTCCTCCCGTTCGGCGCGTGGTACATGACGGAAGATAAGGTCTTCGCGTTCGCGAACCATCCCGTTCGGTTCGCCGTCAGGATCCCGCTCGATCACTCCACCATCAGGCTGCGGAGTATCGCGTCCGATCTCCGCAATGTCGAGCGCCAGGCTGTTCGCGACCGCACTGTGGCCGCCAGCGCGGGCAATGACGACGGGGTGGCGCGGGGCCGCCTCATCGAGGTCACGACGGTGCGGCGCCCGTGCCTCGCTCAAGACGCCTT
>CAYXRS010000144.1:0-7629 GCA_964467195.1 uncultured Gemmatimonadaceae bacterium | reverse complement strand
GACCACGTGCGGCCGCGGGTGACATCCTTCACGTAGCAGAACTGCCCCCAGCTGTCGCGCGTCCCGTCGGCGCGCCAGCGGGTGACGTCCAGTGATTCGTAGCGGCTGTAGCCGGCCCCGCAGTTGCTGAGCATGATCGTGTACTTCAGGTGGCCGAGGAGCGCGACTTCTGGCTGAGGCGTGTCGACCACGGCGATCTCGCGCACTGACGGGCGCTCGATCTCCGGATCGGGCAGCGCCTCATCGGCCGCAGCAGCCTGCGTCTGCTGATACACGAGGCGGCGAGGGATGCGTTCGTGCAGCAGCAGCTCCGCGGCACGGACCATCGGCTCGGCGTGGAATCGTTGCTGCCATCGTAATGCGGTGAGCGCGTTGGTGAGCGCGATCAGCGACATGCCGATGTGATGGGCCATGTACGTGCCGACTATCGCGAAACGCTCATCTGGCGGAGGGCGTGTGTAGTCGATGGCATCACGAAACCCGAATGGGCCCAATGCGCCGACCTCCTCGATCGCTCCCAGATTGGCCAGGGCCCGGGGCGCATCCACCAGCACCGCCAGCGCCGAGGCGTACGGAGCGACCACGAGGTCGCGACCCAGTCCCCGCTTGAGGGCCAGGTCCGGTACGCCGAAGGCGCGGTACTGATACGTCTGGTGCCGGTCACGCAGGTTGTAGGCGCTTTCGCTCACGCCCCACGGCACGTCGCGCTCGGCGCCGTACGCAATGTGCCGCCGCACCGCTCCCTGATACGTCTGATCGAGGACGGTCGAGGGGAACGATTGCATCACCAACGCCGGCATCAAATACTCGAACATGCTCCCGCTCCACGACACGAGCGCCACGTCGCTGGCCGCATGCGTGAGTGAGCGCCCGAGCCGGAACCAGTGCTCCACCGGCACGTCATTCTTGGCGATCGCCATGAAGCTCGCCAGACGGGCTTCGGAGGCGAGCAGATCGTAAAACGAATTATCGAGCGCGTGCGCGCTCTGCTGGTACCCGATGGCGAACAGCTTCTGCGCCGAATCGAGCAGCAGCCGGAAATCCATCTCGAGCACGTATTCGTACGAACGGTTGGCGAGCGCTTCGAGTCGCCTGACCAGCTGTGCGGCCAATGGCGAGACCGGTGCCAGCTGGCGCAACGTCGGAAACACCGCCCGAACTTCGCCCTCCCTGCCCGGGACGGGCTGCGGATCGAGCGTCCCCAACCGTGCCCGGTGCTCCAGTACGAGATCGTGACTCCACTCGATCCACTCCGTCGCGAAGTCGCGGTACTCCTCATGCAGCGCTGCCGGCGCGAGCGCTTCCCGGGCGAGCTGCAGCGGCTCCGCAACCGAATCCAGCGCCGCCAGGCCCATGCGGGCGAACGCGGCCGTGTCGATCGCTCGCCGTGCACGGCGGAGATGCGCCGCCGCCGCCGCGCTCCCTACTTCCGCGCCCGTCGCATTTCGCTCGTCATCCATCGAGCGTCCGATCGCGTCCACGCGCTCCTCGGCCAGTGCGACCGACGAGCGAAGCGTGTTCCAGATGCGGTCATCGAGAATGGGCTCGTCGGGAATGGCGAGACACGCCTGCCGAAGCGCGATCAGATGACCGGCGAGATTGCCGCTGTCGACAGTGGAGATGTACTCCGGCGCGAGCACCCGCAGCTCACGCAGATCGTACCAGTTGTAGAAGTGACCACGGTAGCGGTGCAGCCGTTCCAGGGTGCGGAACGCGAGCTCGAGTCGCTCCGCCATCCGCTCGACAGTCAGGAACCCCAGATCGTAGGCGCTGACGGTCGACAGAAACTGTAGCCCGATGTTCGTGGGCGATGTACGCATCGCCACCACGGGAACGGGATCTTCCTGGAAGTTGTCGGGAGCAAGCCAGGCGGTGTCCTCGCTGACGAAGCGCTCGAAGAAGCGCCAGTGGAGCAGCGCGTATCGCATGGCGCGACCGCGTTCCTCCGGCGAGAGACGGCGCTCGCGTCGTACGGCGGGGCGGCTCAACATGTGCGCGATCGCCGGTGACGCCATCCAGAGCGCGATCAGCGGCAGGACGCCGACGCCCACCTCCCACAGTGGGACGGCGCTGCCAGCCCACCGCGCCCCGATCACGAGCGCGAGGATCGTTCCCGCAATGGCGACCGCCATCCACATCGTTCGCCATACATCGCGTGCGGAGCCGGAGGTGCCCCGTTCCGTCTGCGATGCCGTCTGCCACTCGAGCAGATGTCGGCGGGAGACGAACAGCCGCCAGAGCGTTCGACCGATCGCATCGGCGGAAATCCAGGCCTGGTGCGGCAGGAACGTGATTGCCAGGGCGACCTGCCTGGCGCTCGTCGCGGCGTCGCGCTCCACGCTCGCGTAGTAGGCGCGCCACGACTTGTCGAGCGGAGGCCGGACGAGAGCCAGCAGCAGCGACACGATCCACGGCGCCGCCACCGCCAGTAGGCCGAGCACCGTCCAGCGGAGAGGTCTGCCGGGAAGAATGGTCCACCCCGCAGTGAGGAAAAGGAGCTGCGCGATCTCGACGGTGCTGCGACGCATGTTGTCGAAGATCTTCCACCGCGACAGGATCGAGAGCCGATTACCTTCAGGGCCGTCGGGTCCCGGTACGGTCGGCGCCAGCCAGTCGAGCAGTTGCCAGTCACCGCGAATCCAGCGGTGTTTTCGGCGCGTGAAGGTGAGGTATCGCGATGGATAGTCATCGTAGACCTCCACATCCGTGGCGAGACCGGCGCGCGCATAGTTGCCCTCGATCAGGTCATGCGAGAGCAGCGTGTTCTCCGGAAAGCGTCCGTGTGTCGCCAACTCGAACGCGTCCACATCGTAGATCCCCTTGCCCGTGAAGCTTCCCTCGCCGTACAGGTCCTGGTAGACATCCGACACCGCAGTGGTGTAGGGGTCCACTCCTGGATGGCCGGAGTGAATGGCGGCGAAGCGCGATTGGTGAGCGCTGGGCAACGAGACACCGACTCGCGGTTGGATGATGCCATAGCCGCGCACCACGCGGCCGAGCGCAGGGTCGTATACGGGGCGATTCAGCGGATGCGCCATCGCCCCCACCAGCAGCGGCGCCGCATCGGGCGGCAACATGGTGTCCGAGTCGAGCGTGATGACGTAGCGAACACCGCGGATGACGTTCAGATCTCCGACGATGACCGAGAATGCGTCCTGGGCCCCGCCCCGCAGCAGGCGATTGAAGTCGGCGAGCTTGCCGCGCTTGCGTTCCCAGCCCATCCACACGCCCTGCTGGGCATTCCAGCGGCGCGGACGATGGAAGAGATAGAAGGCCCCTTCGTCCGTTCCCGCGTAGCGCTCGTTCAACGCCTCTATGCCGCGCCTGGCTTCGGCCACGATCACGTCATCATCCGGTCGCGTTTCCGTTGGCGAGTCGGTGAAGTCGCTGAGCACGGCGAAATGCAGATGGGCTTCGCGATTGGCGAGATACTGGATCTCGATGTTCTCCAGGGCTTCGCGCACTGCCTCGACGGTCGGAAAAAGCGTCGGTACCACGACGGCCGTACGAAACTCGGGCGGTACGCCATGCTCCCGGAGGTCGAGCTTGGGCAGCGTGCGAGGCGGAAGAAATGCGGTGATCAGCTGGTTCATCACACTCACCGCGATCTCGTTGCCCGGGATGAGGGCGAAGAGCAGCACCAGCGGCCAGGCGTCGCGTGCGGCAGGCCCCGCCAGCCAGAGAACCGCCGCCAGCGATGCAGCCGTGCCGGCAAGGATGCCGCCCACGAATACGACGTTCGGATGTCTCAGCAGCCACCGGTGAGCCGCCTCCGCCCTTCCCGGTCGATAAGCGTTCAGGCGCTCCAGCTGCGGCAGGCCCTCGTCGACGAGGTAGTAACCAACGTGGGCGCGGTATGGCGCGTCCGGGTGGTCGACCGATGCGGCCTGCGCAAGCGCCACCGCATGGCCGGCGACGGCGTCCTCACGCGTACCCGTGCGCTTGGCGATTCGCTCCACCACGTGCCGATACATGTCGCGACTGGCGAAGGTCATGCGCGTATACTCCCCTGCCGGGTCGCGTCGGAGGACAGCATCCATTCGACTCTGTCGCTCGACGAGCGATCGCCAATCCATGCGGGCAACCGCGCGCAGGCTGGTGATGCTGTTCGCCGTCATGACCTGCGTCAGCGCCAGTCGTTCGGCAGACCGCGCCGACGCATCCTCGGCGGGGAGCCCCTCGTCGGCGATCCACTGCTCGATCCATCCGAGCGGGAGCACCGGTGCCTCCGGGATGCGAAGCTGCTGAAGAAAGCGGGAGACGAAGATCGCAGTGAGCGGCGGATGATCAGCCACGAACGACTCGAGCACCTCGGCAAGCGCGTCGCGTCCGCTGGCCGCGGCGTTCTGGAGCTCGCTCGCCCACTGATTGGCCAGTTCCACCTCGTCCAGCCGCTGCACGGTTCGCAGCGCCATTCGCCGCACGCTCTCGATCAGCGCCAGTCGCAGGAGCGCAGGGAGCGCCCACAACTCGCCGTGCGTGAGGGGAGTGATCTCCTGGAATGCGCCCACGAACAGCTCGACGTTCCCTACATCGATGCGGGCCTCGGTATGGGAGATGATCGAGGTGGCGATCTCGTAAACTCTCGGGTAACCGGCGAGCGGCGCGCTCGCGAGCTCCGGGAGTTCGCGGTAATATCCGCGCGGCAGACTCTCGCGCACCTCGCGAATGTGCTCCTGCACGACGTAGCGGTTGTCCAGGAGCCACTCGCCGGCGGGGCCGACGTCGGATTGTCGATCGGCCGTGGACAGGCGCTCGTGGACGTCGTCCAGGATCTGCCGGGTATCATCGAGGCGGACGAGGAGCGCGGCTGTCGAACGCCGTCGTGCCGATTGTGCGACAATCCGCTGGCTGCGCGCGACCGTGCGCGCACGTTCGGCCAGTCGGTCGGCACCGAGGAGCTCGCCCCTCAGCGGGCCGGCGAGCATGTCGTCCGGTCCCGACCGGCGGCGGGAGAGTAAGCGCGCAAGGAGGGCCGATCGCCTGCGCGCGCTGCTTTTCACGTCCATCGCGCGCGGGTCGGCAAGAGGCACGCCACGTCGTGGTACGCCCCTGGCAATGAAGACGGGAGCCCCGCACCGGAGCGAACATCGTGAATGCCTTTACCATCGCAGCCGGGATCTGCGGCGATCGTCAGCTGACCAGTGACCAGATCGCGCAGCTGCGCGCACTCGATCAACGCTATTGGCAAGCGATGGCGGCGCTCCGAACGCCGGGTGGTGAGCAGAGCGTGGAGGCGGAGCTCGGAAAGCTACGCGCCATGCTCGAAGCGGACATCAGGGATATATGCGGCCAGGCTCATCGTGAACCGCGGGCGTTGGAAACGGGGAGCTGAGTGGTCACGGCTGGAGCAGTGCCATTCCGCGAGTACGGCCGCGACACGGGGCGAGATCGTAGTTTGCGTGCCGCGCGTGAGCGCTCGTACCGCTGGCGCTGGCGCTTGGATGAAGCTACTCCGCTTCTGCGATCGTGAGAAGAAGCTGATGTCGGCGTGTCAAACGGGTCAGACTCAATTTTTCTGTGCCGGAACGTGCCAAATAGGGCCTGAGCCCATTTGGCACGCCGAGCGGGGCCATCAATCTACCAGGTCCGCCCAGAGCAACCGAGTCTGATCCCATTGGCATCCAGAAAAATGGAGTCTGACCCCGCGAGACGTGACCGATTTGGATCGGTGGCGCGACTGCGCAGTCGATTTTCGTCCCCGCCATTCGATATCCGGGTGAACAGACCTCCACGATTCCACCGACTTCAAACCGGAGAGATCGCATGCGCAAGCTCGTTACAAATACCTTCGTCACACTCGACGGCGTCATGCAGGCGCCCGGCGGCCCCGACGAGGACCCGATCGGGGGCTTCTCCCATGGCGGCTGGTCCTTCAACTACTGGGACGACGTGATGGGCCGGGTGATGGACGAGACGCTGGCGGTACCGTACGACCTGCTGCTCGGGCGGAAGACGTACGAGATCTTCGCCGCGCACTGGCCGCGCGTGACCGGCGATCCCACGCCGACACGCTGAACGCCGCGCACAAGCGTTCTACCCGCGCCCACGAGTTGGACTGCTCGGTGAAGGGGCCCGCCGCGCTGAAGTTGCCAGACGGGTTTCCGGAGAAGGCGAAGCTCATCGTGCCGTCGTTCCCGACAGGGGCCATGGGGTTGCGCGAATCGGAATTGCAGCCCACCGCGAGGAGCGCGGCGGCGAGGAGCGGCAGGCGGAACAGCTGTCGGCGGAACGTCATGGGATGCACCCCCGGGCAGGAACGATGGACGCGAGCGGCGAAGTCCGCTCCATCCTTCCTGCGCCCTTTCGAGCCAATGGGTGCCACGACGCGCCGGCAGCGCGCGGGCGGGGAGTCTGACGCCGGCGCGGCGACCGAGTATCCCCCTTTGGACGCTCAACAGGCCGGAGGAGATTGCGCTCGTGGGCGCTTCCTCCCGTCGGATGATGGGTCGTTGACTACCGGTGGGTACCGCCTGGTCGACGGTGGATGGACGGCAGTGCGATTGCGGCGGCAGCGGTGCGGCTGCCGCTAACGGAGGGAGCCGCGACCGCGTTCGACCGATCAGCCGCTGAAGGTGCGTCTGTCCGCTCGATCCAGCGCCCACGCAGCGTGCTCACGTACGAGCGACTCCTCGTCGTCGAGCGCGCGCGTGAGCACGTCCACGTTGTCCGCGGCGCCGACATTGCCGAGCACCACGGCCGCGTTGCGCTTCAACCCCCGCAACTTCGCCCGCTTCATCGGCGAGCCGCGGAACTGCTCGCGGAACTCATCGTCACTCATCGCTAGGATCTCGCGCGCCAGCGTGCGCGCGTCCTTCCCGGCGATCGCCTCACGCGCGCGGAACGGCGAATCCGCGGCCAGTGCGGTGGAGAACTTCTCGTTCCACGGGCACACCTCCTGACAGATGTCGCAACCGTAAACCAGCTCCCCAACCCCTTCGCGCAGCTCGACCGGAATCTCCCCCTTCGCCTCGATGGTCAGATACGAGATGCACCGCGTGGCGTCGAGCTCCCCCGGTGCCACGATTGCCTGAGTGGGGCACGCGTCCAGACAGCGCGTGCAGCTTCCGCAGTGCTCCGTCTCGAACGGAGGATCAGGCTCCAGCTCCAGCTCCACCATCAACGAGCCGAGAAAGAAGAACGACCCGATACGCGGGTTGAGGAGCATGCTGTTCTTTCCGAACCACCCGAGCCCGGCCTTCCGCGCGAGATCGCGTTCGAGAATTGGCCCGGTGTCTACGTAGGCCTTGCCGAGCACTGCGCGCCCGAGCAGCGCCTCGATCCAGCGGTGCAGCTCGCGCAGACGAGCTACCATGACGTCATGGTAGTCATCGCCGCGAGCATAGCGCGCAACGGGCCCCGAGGGCTCGGTTCCGCCGTAGTTCATCGTCACCACTATCGCGCTCACCGCTCCGGGGTACGGCAGCCGTGTGTCGCGACGCTTGTCGGCCCAGCGCGGCAGATACTCCATGTCGCCCGCGTAGTTCTTCGCGATCCAGCGATCGAAGGCGTCGGCGGTCTCGACTTCTCCGAGCCGAGTAACCCCGACCAGATCGAAGCCCAGGCCATAAGCTTGCGCGCGAATCCGCTCCTCCAGTCGAGGCGCGCCCGACGCGCCCGCCGCCTCCG
>CAYXRS010000143.1:6716-7873 GCA_964467195.1 uncultured Gemmatimonadaceae bacterium | reverse complement strand
TCCCCTGGTATGCGAACGGGAACGGCCCCACCAGGAAACGTGTGCTCTGGGGTACGCCGAGCCCCTACCCGAACGTGAATCTCATCAACGGGAGCTGGGTGAGCGATCTGCGGGCGCTTCGCGAGGGGCGGTCGTCTACACTCCCGCCCATCGAGACTGGGCGCTATTTCCAGGAAGAGTACGGGGGCAGCGCGGGAGTGCTCGAATACAGCTTTCTGGAGCGGTTTCACGCCTGGACTCAGCACCTTGTGATCAGCGCAAAGCGCTTCCAGGGCGGGTTGGCGTTCACCAGTCGAAGGAAGATCGAGCCACGGAACTGGGAGGAGTATCGCGCGACGAACGGACGCTGGCGCGCGAGCTATCCGGTGTCGCATCCATTCCGCAGCATCGCGGCGGCAAGGGCGCTGCGCGCCGAGTGGAGCTCAGGGGAGGTGGCGGGCGATATGCCTGGCCACGATTCTGGCGTCGCGGGCGATGCCGCGAATGTACGGAGAGGCAAAGGTTCGGCCGAACTTGTAGCCAAGTAGATACAGCCGTGGCGTGCTGGTGCTTCGACAGCCGATGACGCGCGGCTGCCCGTCCGGGTCCTGGTCGAACAGGCCGTGGAGGTGTGTGACATCGTAGCGATAGCCGGTCGCGAAGACGATGAACTCCGGGGCTGCGGTCTCGCCGGACTCGAACCCGACCCGGTCTCCCAGGTAGCGCTCTATGCGAGGGCGCTTGACGATGATCCCGCGCTCGATGGCCGGCAGGACATGCGTCCCGTTCATTGCTTCACGCCATCGCTGGCGGAGGCGCCAACCGACCCGGGCTGCCGGGAACCGCTCGGGAAGGCGGATCCAGTAGTGGATATCCAGACCGAGGATCGGGTTCCGGAACGCCAGCAGCCGCGACCGGAGTGAGAGGCAGGCCTGATCCCCATTCTCGCGGACCTCGAGCCAGCGGTCCAGCACCTCGGCCGCCGAAGCGCCGCCGCCCACTACGAGCAGCCGGTGCACACCCACCAGATCGCCCGTTCGCACGTCCGTGCTGTGCTTCCACGGGATGGCGAGCGATTCGGGGTCGAAGTCCTCGGGAAGCTTTGGCGACGAGACGATTCCCGTCGCATTGATCACGTGCGTCGCCTCGATCGCGTTGCCGGCTGTCTCGAGAACGAA
>CAYXRS010000143.1:5239-6616 GCA_964467195.1 uncultured Gemmatimonadaceae bacterium | reverse complement strand
GGTCCCGCGCCAATGATCGCCACGCGCCACGGTCGCACTATGCAGTCGCCTCGGCATCATGCAGTTGTACGTTGGAGTGTCTGATCATCTGGTGGATTTCAGGCGCGAGGCTCCCTACCGCTGCCGCGGCACTTTGTAGTGCAGCTCCGCGAAGCCGGTACCGACCGCTCTCACTGACACAAGACGAAGCGGCGGACTGATGATCGCCCGCGGCAACAGCGGCTTTCCCGCCCCAAGGGTAACCGAGCCGATCTGCACGAAGAGTTCGTCCAGCAGTCCGTGATCATGGAACTGCCCCACCAGTTCTCCGCCACCAACGATCCAGACGTTCTTGCCGGCGGCCGCCGCAACCATCTCCTCGTGCACCGGCCGCACGTCGCCGCGCACGAAGCGGATGTCCGCTCCGGGAACCGGCGGCAGCGTTCGTGAGCTGAAAATCCACGCCGGCTGCTCGTACGGCCATGGCTGCGGCCGCTTTGCCTCCGGACCGACGACGTGCCGCAGCATCCACGCGTAGGTGGCCGCGCCCATGGCGAGCGCGCCCACGTCGCGAATGAAGTTCGGATAGCTCGTCGCCTCGATGTCGCCGAGCGGAAAAAGCCACTCCAGGGAATCGTCCGTAGTGGCGATGAACCCGTCGAGGCTGGCGGCCGTGTAGTACTGTGTTTTCATCTGCGTTCGAATCTGCCGGCAGGATCTGATATGGTGGCGTCCGGGGATTCCTAGTTCACCAGCGATCGCGCGGCTCCGGCTATCGTCCTGTGCGCGTAGCCCTTCACCAGCCACGACACGGCGAATGCGGTGAGCGCCACCGTTTCGGGGACGAAGATGTCCCCGTCGTCGATGCGCGCAACCACCACCCAGATCATGCTGCCTACGATCACCAGGCCGCAGACCATGTAGATCCGGTTGCGATGAACCTTGTCCTCGGCGGGCTGCACCCCAACCTCAGTGAGCCGGAACAGCCAGAGGGAGAACACCGCGAACATCGTGAACAGGATTACCGCGAAAACGTAATGCAGCACTCCGGTAACTGGACTCCACCATGTCGCAACCGTCAGCGGTGGCGGCGCGTGGGTCGGAAAGAACGCCACTCCCAGCGCGGCAACGCCAGCGGTCACTGCCGCAATCCGGTCGAGCCGGCCGTACTTGTTGTCGTAGCCGCGGTAGGTGAACAGGAAGAGCGCGAGTGCGACGAGGAGGCCGACGAATGCCGCGACCGCGCCCGTGTAGTAGTACGCGCTCACCGATTCGAGTGGACTCCAGCGCGGCAGCCCCTCGGTGGGCCGCAGGCCGGCGAGCAGCAGCAGGATCAACGGCAACGCCAGCCCCGTGTATCCGATCAGCTGCCGGTGAGCGTGGTCCGACCGGTCGTCG
>CAYXRS010000143.1:0-5139 GCA_964467195.1 uncultured Gemmatimonadaceae bacterium | reverse complement strand
GAGTCGCTGAAAGAGGCCGGCGGGACCGCCGTTGAACAGCGCAATGGACGTACTGGCAATCAGGACTGGAACGGCAATCCCCGTGAGAAAGGAATACGTCTTCCAGCTGCCGCTGCCCGGCTGAGCGGCGAATCGGCGTGCGAATACGAAGCACGCTGCCGGCAAGGAGGCGAACACCAGGATCGATGCGACATTGTGCAGAATACCATGAACGGTATCGGTGGTGGGCACGCCCGCCGGCGTTCCAGGAGGGTATCCGAACGCGGGATCGGTGACGAACACGCCGGCTGCAAACAGACCCATCCCGAACAGCCCTATCAACCTCGGACCCCACGTTGCACCTCGCCCACCCGCCGGCAAGAGCGCGCGACGCAAACCGACGGCGCATGCGAGCATCAGCATGCCGGTGACGACGAAGTTGGTGATCTGGACCCAGCCGCTCTCGGTGAGACTCAGCGAGCTGACAGGCTGGTACAGAGTCTCATAGTCTGGGCGAAGTGCGCCGGCGATCAGGAACACCGCGATGAATCCGACTGCACCAATGGCGCCGCAGGCCAACAGCAATTGCGTGACGGTACTGTCGCTGTCGCTCGGCATACGGTTCTCCGGGGTAGCTGTCCATGAAGCAGCGTTAGCTTCGTGAGTGTGAAGAGACAGCTTCCCCGGCGCGTTGTCCACTCACCAGCGTTCGTCGGCCGTCGGTCCGTAGATCTGTGGCAGCGGCACGTCCAGCAATCTCAGGTAGACGGTAAGCTGCCCACGGTGATGAATGAAGTGGTTGAGGTGCCCCGTCAGTGCTGGCCGCGCCTTCCTCCACGGGCTGGCGCCGA
Source organism: uncultured Gemmatimonadaceae bacterium (assembly GCA_964467195.1). Taxonomy (GTDB): domain Bacteria; phylum Gemmatimonadota; class Gemmatimonadetes; order Gemmatimonadales; family Gemmatimonadaceae; genus CAYXRS01. The sequence goes on along the minus strand of CAYXRS010000143.1, from coordinate 4,309 downwards.
CTTGTCCTCCTGCCCCTGCTGTCTTGCCGCGGGTTTCTCTTCGCGCAGATAGGTCCCCTTGTTGACCTCGTAAACCCTTACGGCAACCACGACACCCGCGCGCTTGGGATCGATGACGTGGGCATGGACAACTTTCGCGTCATTCTGCGGTCGGTACAGAACCCACGAGCCCGCGGGAGCCTCACGTTCGATGTTACGGCAGTCGCCCGGTCGCGGCTGCTTGCCGGGAGGCTGGCCGGGAAACCAGAGCCGGCAGGATCCGGGGGCGGGTATGTGCCCTGGCGGAACGCCGAGCGCTCGCCGATCCTCCACCGGCGCGGTGGCGGCGACCACGGCCGGTTGGGTCTTGGCTCCCGGTTGAGTCTGGATTGCGGGCTGCGTGGCAGGCTGCGGTGCGCGAGCGGGGGCCGGCCTGTTGCTTTTGCTGCTGCTGGAGCTGCACGAGGCGGTGACTGCGACCAGCGTGCAGATGAAGGCGATACGAGCGGTAGCGACTGACATGAAGGCGATCCGAGCGGTGGCGACTGACATGAGCCCTCCGAAAGGTGCGTCCTGACGAGGCTTGCCGAAGATGTTCCTGATCATCTGACGATCGACGCCAGGTGCCCGTATCGTGGACAGCCTCCAGCACTGAACGCATTGTGGAGCCGGCATGAAGGTCATTCTCTTCGGGGCTACGGGGATGGTGGGTCAAGGCGTGCTTCGCGAGTGCCTGCGCGATGACCACGTCGAGTCGGTTCTGGCCGTTGGCCGGACTCCCACCGGCAAGTCGCACCCGAAGCTTCGCGAGCTCGTCCGCAAGGACATGTTCGACTTCAGCCCGTCCGCGGAACTGGAAGGGAGTAACGCCTGTCTGTTCTGCCTTGGCGTTTCGTCGGCGGGGATGAGCGAGGGCAACTACACGCGGATGACCTTCGACCTGACGATGGGCTGGGCGCACACGCTGGCGCGGATCAATCCGGCGATGACGTTGCTCTACGTCTCCGGAGCCGGCACTGGTGGCAAGGCCATGTGGGCACAGGTAAAGGGACGCACAGAAGCGGCGCTACTGGACCTGTTTCCGTCCGCGTACATGATCCGCCTGGGCATGCTGCGCCCAATGCACGGCGAGGTCTCCAGGACGCGCTGGACGCGGATCGCCTATGCAGTTTTTCGGCCGTTCTGGCCGCTCGCGCGAGCGATCGCGCCGCGTATGGTGATGAGCACCGAGGAGCTGGGCCGCGCGATGCTTCTCGTGGCGCGAGAGGGTTCGTCCAGGCGTGTGCTGGAGACGGGCGACCTGCGCGCGCTCGCCGCGTTAGCGGGGAGTTGAGGAGAACCCTCCAGTGCCGCGGCAACGCCCTGTGCGTCCAGCGGCGCCAGGCGGACTATCGCGCTTCCGGATCCCAGAACGGCTCGGTGAGACCGAGCGATGCGAAGATCGCGCGCATCTCCGCCGGACCCGGCCGTCGCGCGTCGGGCGATAGGCGATTGGAAAGAGGACGCGTGCGGTTCGCAGCTCTGTGTAACTCTGCCGCACGGCCTCCAGCTCGGATCCCAGCGTCGCAGAGACAACATGAACAGTCGGCTCGGCCGGTGTCGGCGAAGTGCTGATAGATGGCGAGCGTGACCTGGGTGTCGAAGTCCAGCTCACACAGTGAATGCGCGGATGTAGCGTTCGCCGTCCCGTCCGAACAACGGGACGCCGCCGACGCGGTGACGAAAAGTGAGAACTCTCGAGAGCGAGGTGGGTGTGGAGTGCTTTCATTCTGGCGTTGGCGGGCTCGGCTGTCCTGAAACTGCAGGCTGCTGTCCTAAAACAGGCATTGCGCCTCGACTGTGTCCCCTCATACTAGGGCAGCCTGCTTTGCGCTCGCCAGCGCGAATCAACCGTGGTGATTCTCCTGACTCGCGAAGATGTCACTGCCTCTCACGCCGCTTTCGGATGGGGCCCAGCACCTGGATTCGGGCGGGCACCCTGGTCTTCACTTCATCCAGGATGGCGCACGCAGCTTCCTCACCATCCGGCGCGACGCTGATGACAATGCCGGGCTCATTGGCAATGAGGCCGATCCCGACGCCCTTGAGCCAGGGCTCATCGCCGATCGCGCGCAGGACGTGGGCCTTGGCATCCTCGATCATCTTTTTGGATACGCGCTTCATGAAGATCCTCCGTCTGCAATTATAGCTCCGGCAGCGACCACACGTCCACTCGGGAACGGAGGTCCTCGTCATGCGATTGGAATCGGTTCTGAGCCTCAAGCAAGAGCTCAAAAGTGAGCTCACAACGACCGCGAACGCGGTCCCCACGGTGTTCACTGTGGCGGTGGGATCGGCGGCGCGAGCATCCGCCTTCGCGGCGCGGCTGGATGCGATTCACACGCGACGCCCAGCGTCGGTATCGGTTGCGCTCGGCGTCGCCCAGGGGCGCTCGCGCAACGACTTTCTCCTCGGCGCACGGGTGCAGCTGTCCGGCCGCGCAGCGCAGACCGTTGCGGAGCACCTCATCACCGCGGCGCACGGCGAGGCGGATGTCCGGATCGTGCCCATCGTGCGCAAGCGCGTGCCGCCGACGCCGGCATGGTTCCGCCGCAAACGTCGTCCGCTCGAGGCGGGCGTATCCGTTGGCCACTTCAAGATCACCGCTGGTACGCTCGGGTTCGTGGTCGAGGATCAGCACGCCTACTACGCGCTGAGCAACAACCACGTCCTGGCCGATGTAAACGCCGGCCAACCCGGCGATCCCATTGTGCAGCCAGGCCCGCTGGACGTCAAAACCGGGGAGAAGGTCAGATCAGGTACGTTGATCGGCGTCCTCGATCGCTTCGTCCCGATCTCGTTTCAGCGCGCCAACGTGGTGGACTGCGGGGTGGCGCAGCTGCTACCCGACATCGAGTTCTATCTGGGGTGGACCGAGGCGCTACCGGGAGTGGTGAAGGGAGTGAAAGAGGTCACCTTCGACGACCTCGGCCGTCCCGTATCCAAGGCGGGACGAACAACCGGTGTGCGACACGGATCCATCACTCAGGTCAACATCGATCGCCTGCGGGTGGACATGGGGGATGCGACGCCCAAGATCGCGCTGTTCAGCGACCAGATCGAGATCGAAGGAGACAGTCGTGCTTTCAGTGATGGGGGTGACTCTGGTTCGCTCATAGTAAGCACTGACGGCTACGCGCGCGCGCTGCTGTTCGCCGGCGGTCCCGAAGAGCACACAGGTCGCGACCTGACGTACGCCAACCAGTTGCACATCGCCCTCCAGAAGCTCGGCGTGCAACTGGCCCTGAGGTGAAGAATCGGATGACCCAATCGAGAGATGAACCGGCCGGGTGAGAGCCCGGGCCGCGGTGGTAAGCAAGTTCGTCGTAAATGATCAGCACATCGGGAGCGAAAGATGACCGTAATTACTCCCCAGGCCGCCCGCTCCTTCATTGCGGGTGCAAAACTGCCGAAGCTTTCCGCCCGCGCGGCGCGCGAGCCGGGAGCGCCGGTCAGGATCACGACCGCCGAGTCGCAGGCACTGGTGGTGGGATCGAGTCTGGTGGTGGCCGCCGAGGGCGTGCCCGCGAAGGTGCGATCGGATGTCATCAACTGCACGCTCTTCGCTCAGCTGGCTGCCAGTGGTCAGGTTTCCGATCCGACCAAGGTGACGGATTGGTATGGGGCCTACTTCGAGGCGCTCAGCGCACTCGGCTGGGCGCAGCACGACAGGCGGTTCGAGGAGTTCGCATCCCGCGGGACAACGCTGGAATCACACAAGGCGATCGTAAGAGTGCTGACGGCGTTGCTGGGTCCGGCTGCTCCGGCTCTCGCGCTGGTGATCGACACCTTGAACGCTCTCGCATCAATGGACGAGAACAGTCCCTGGATCACGCTCTTCGACCATCAGAGCACGGCCGTCAAGTCGGCTCGCTTTCAGGTGGCGACGGCACAACAAGGACGCAGCGGGCTGATCGACGTCGCGCTGGTGGCGTTCGATATGCGGTCCAGGGTTTCGCTGACTCAGGTGCTGTTCTTCAAGTTCAAGTCGAACAGGACGAAGTTGAAGTACGCCAGCGGGATGGCAACGATCTACGAAGCCGCGCTCGCGCTGCACCGTGAGCAAGTGGCGGAGCGGGTGGCCGCGTATCAATCGGCTTACATTGGGGCGGTGAAGTTTCCGCCGGCGCCCGCGGGGTGATCCGCACATCAGGGAGGTGACGGTGTGTTCGCGGCGCCCGAGAAGGATGGAACTGGCGCTCAGCAGGGGAGCTATCGGCGGTCCAGGCCATTCGACCGCCAGAGGCGCGGGCGGGAATCGAACCCGCGAATAGCGGTTTTGCAGACCGCT
>CAYXRS010000142.1:0-7929 GCA_964467195.1 uncultured Gemmatimonadaceae bacterium | reverse complement strand
CGCGCCCGCGCCTGGCGCGATGGGCGGTCGCGGGCGCACGGGAGTCGTGTTCGTCGCCAGCGACGGGACCTACGAGGCGCGCATGGTCCGCCTGGGCACGAGCAACTACGATTTCACCGAAGTGCTTGGAGGCGTGGAGGAAGGTGAGCAGGTCGCTCTCCTGGCGGTGGCCACACTTCAGCAGCAGCGTGCGGCTCAACTGGAGCGTATGCGAAACATGACCGGCGGCGGTGGCGTTCCCGGCATGCAGCGTCAGACGACTCCGGCGAGATAGCCGATGCTTCTCGGCGAGATCCTCCGTGTGGCGCTCGGCGCTCTGCGCGCCAACAAGCTGCGATCTTTTCTGACGATGCTCGGCATCGTGATCGGCGTCAGCGCCGTCATCGCGATGGTCGCGCTCGGCACGGGCGCACAGAAGGCGGTCGAGGAGCGGATCACGGCCCTCGGCACCACGCTGCTCACGATCAATCCGGGACAGGTCCGCGGTGGCGGAGGAATCATAGCCGTGGACGAGCGCGCCCGTCTAACGGTGCGCGACGCTCAGGCGCTCGCCGAACGCTCCACACTGCTTACCGCCGTGCAGCCAGAGATCTCGCGGAACTTTCAGCTCCAGTACCATAACCGGAACACCAACAGCTCGATCATCGGCACGACGTCCAACTACCCGGAGGTCAGGCGGTTTCAGCTGGCGGCGGGGAGGATGTTCACCCCCGCCGAAGACCAGGCGCAGAAGCGCGTCGCGGTGCTCGGCTCACAGGTGGTGGAGAATCTCGGCATCGAACACCCGTCGGCGCTGATCGGAGAGAACATTCGCATCCGCGGCATCCAGTTCGAGATCGTTGGGGTGATGGCGCCCAAGGGGCAACAGGGGTGGATGAACCCCGACGACCAGATTCTCATTCCCATCAACACGGCTCGCTTCCGTCTGCACGGCACCGACCGGCTGCGATCGATCAACGTGCTTGCCCGCAGCGAGGCGGACATCGACAACGCCATGGCCGAGGCGCAGCGCATACTGCGCCGCGAGCACAAGCTGCTGCCTGGTGCGCCCGACGACTTTCAGATCCGTAACCAGTCGGACCTGCTCAACCAGTTCGCGGAAACGACGCAGGTCTTCGGCCTGCTGCTCGCCGGCATCGCCGCGGTGAGCCTGCTGGTGGGCGGGATCGGAATCATGAACATCATGCTGGTGTCGGTCACCGAACGCACCCGTGAGATCGGCATCCGCAAGGCGCTGGGCGCCACGAAGAGAAACGTGCTGATGCAGTTTCTGATCGAGGCGGTGGTGCTCTGTCTGCTGGGTGGGGTGGTGGGTGTGTTCGTGGGCGCGGGGACGGCGATCGTTCTGAGTACGTTCTTCGGGTGGAACACGCAGGTGGCACCGGCATCCATCGCGATGGCGTTCGTGTTCTCGGCGATGGTCGGGATCATTTTCGGAGTGTGGCCGGCGCGACGCGCGGCGAGACTGGATCCGATAACGGCGCTGCGTTACGAGTAGAAGGTCAGGCGCCGGGCCAGTAGGCACCGAGGCCACCGATGCTCATGCCAGCGCTGCCGATTCGGCGGCTCACCGAGGCCAGGGAGCAACGGCCTGGGTCAGGCAGCGAAACGGGGGAGCCTCCTGGGCTCCCCCGTCTTGCTCCGGCTCAGCGAGTCTTGCGGTCCAGTTTCTCCTGGCCGCGGCCGATCCCGCGCTGCACCCGGCCCTCTAGCTTCTTGGCCTCGCCTTTCAGCTGCTGGCTGCGATTGTTGGTCAGGCTTCCGACACCGCTCCGCACGCTGCCTTCGACTTGCTTGGCGCCGCCCTTGAGCTGGTTGCCCACGCCGCGCTCACCCATCGTCCGGTCGTCCTTGGTGCGCTTTCTGTTCGCCATTTGGAGCCTCCTGATTATGTCCATCAGGCGCACCGCCCCGGCGGAGTCGCCCGCATTGCCGTTCTCAGCCCCACAAGAAAGGCAATCCCCGTGCCTGCGAACGCGACGAGAGCGCCGCTGTTCGCATGGAGCGACAAGCAGGGGCCAGCTGTCGCTGGCCCCTGGCACGTTCAGACCACCCGTCCCCCCACCCTCACGTCCACATCCACGTCAACGTCCTGCAGGCGCTCCTGTAGCTGCTCGAGGTGAATCTCGAGCTCGCGCATGCGTGGTTCGAGCAGCTCCCGAATCATTCTGCCGCCCCGAATCTCGATGCCGTTGCCGGGGAAGACCTGGACGTCGCGCGAGCCTAGCTCGGAAGCCGCCACGGCAGTGACGCGCACATCGCGATAGCGGCCATCCGCCCAGACACGAAGCCGGACCTCGTCGCCCGGTCGCACCTTCTGAAGCTCGCGCGTGAAGCGCGAGCTCATTGCCGCGCGTACGGCGCGGTCCTCGGCATCTTCGCGGGGAACCCGCACACTCACGCCGTTTATCTCGGCTATGCGGTACCCCTCGATGATCCCGGCCCGCTCAGCGGGCCCTCCGCTCACGACCGAAGAGACGAACAGCCCGAGCGTGTCGCGTAGTGAGCCGCTACCGCTCACGGATACGCCCAGCATGGGGCGATCGGGGTCCGGGCGCGCCGGGCGAATCCGCACACCGCTTTCCGGGTGGAGCTCGGATGCGGCCACCGTAGTCACGGTTACGTCGCGGACGCGACCGTCGGCGAAAACGCGAAGTCGGACCTCGTCGCCCGGCGCGGCGCGCGCCATCTCGCGCTGGAGGCGCCGGCTGAGCACTGCGCCCATGTCGCCCTCGCGCGCATCCTGTGGCGCGATGCGAAGGTTGACGTCGTTGATGGCGACTATCCGGGAACCCTCGGTGATGCCGGCGCGCTCCGCCGGGCCGCCTCGCGTTACGGAATTGACGAGGACGCCGAGACTGTCGCCGGGCCCTCCCGAGGACGTGGTGATGCCAAGGACGGCGCGGTTCCGCTGCGCCGGCATCTCGAAGATCATCGTTCTGGCTTCGCGCGGCCGGTCCGTCTCGCGCGGCCGCTCCTGCCCCTGGATGGGGGAGGCGAGCGGTGCGGCGACGACGCTGGCGCAGGCGATTAGCAGGAGCATTCGCATGAGCAACCTCTGATCGTGTTTTGGCGTGGCTTGCGACTCTCCAGATCAGTCACGCTATGTCGACCCGAGGGTTGCCGCCGGCCCGCGCTATCGCCCGCTCCCCACTTCCACGTCGAACACTCCGGTGAGGTTCGCGCCCGCCCGCCGCACCTGAATCCAGACGCGGTGGCTCCCCTCCGTCGGGAAGATGAACGGGAAGCCCACTCCATGCGCCGGCGCCCCAACGTGGGCCGCATGGGAGGCGGGAGCGCCGACCGCGGCTGCCGCCACCAGCGCCGTATCGCCGCGACTACGACGCTCGAACTGCTCCATGGCCGCCATCGAGACAGTGCCCACCGGGTGAAGGTGGACGAACAGCGATCCGTCGGCGCGCGTTACTACGGCGTGGCCGAGCATGCCGAGATAGGGCTCCAACGCGGCTGGCGACCCGTCTGGCGCGCGCACTTCCACCGTGATGGTGGAGGGCTCGCCGGCCCGGGGGTGCTCGGGTGCCAGGCGCAGCGTCATCGTTCCGCCATCCCCCAGAGTCATCGTGCTGGACGTTGGCAGCCCCTGATACCAGGAAGCGTCCGGATCATCGGTCAACCAGCGCGCGACTGCAGCGTCCGCGCCCGCTGCCATCTCCACCGTGTCCTGAAGGGTGTGAACGAACCCGCTGGCGCGGACGACGTCCGCATACAGGCGATAGCTGCCCGCGGGAAGCGGTGGCAGATGCGCCGAGAACGCTGTGGAGTCGACACGCTGCGGGTGCAGGTGCGCGAAAACGTCGAGCGCCGGCTCGCGCACGAGGAACATGTGCATGATCTTGCCATGATCGGGGATGAGCGGCGTGCCCTCGGTGAAGCGTGGCTCGGTGATCGTGAGTGTCAGCACCCCGCCCTGCCCTGTGTGTTCCACGGTCGTGGTCACCGCCAACGGGCGTTCGATTCGCAGCCGATAGGACGCATCAACGGAGCGCCACCAGGCGTTGCCGCCCACCAGCGCGAGGGCGATCACCACCGTAGCGAGCCCTGTCACGATCCAGGAGCGACGCCGCATCTTGCGATCCGGCTCGGCTCCCGGCGGAAGCAGACCGTCCGAGGATGCAGCACGCACGATCGTAAGCAGTCCGACCACCAGGAAAAGACCGAGCGCCGAGAGCGTGATGCCTAGCGCGCGCTGCATCTCGAGCGTTCGCGTGGCGGTCGCAACGATCGGTACCATCATCTCGCCCTCGCCACGCTCCCCGCTCACGATCACGCGCACCCCGTATGCTCCGCGAGCCATGAGCCAGACGTCGGTGCTCCACAGCCGCGATTCGCCGGGGATGAGCCGGGCGCGTTCAGGTGCCGGCGCGTACTCCACCGCGCGCCAGTAAAGCGGCTGCACCGACACTCCCGTGACATCGTCGGCGTCCACCTGCACCGAAAGCTGTGCCTGTCCCGGTACGACATCCGGGAGTCGCACCACCACCTGCACGGGATAGGGGCCGGCCGAGCCTACCAGATACTCGACGTTGTTCCCCACGTGGCCCGACAGAAGCAGCACTGCCGCCACCGCCCCGGCAAGAACCGCCATTCGCCGGATCATCGGCGCACCCGCTCCATCCACGCGCCCCACCATAGCCCCACGCGTGCGGACAGCATGGCGAAACCGAGCGCCCAGAGCAGGCCAATGTTTCGCGCAGCCGTGGAGGCGTCGATCGGCGCGAACTCGCGGCGATACGCGTAGGTGTCCATGGGCAACATGTGAGGATAGTTGTCCGTCACGAAAATCCTGTTCGCCGAATACGGCGACATCAGGAAGTAAGCGAACAACCACTGAGCCACCAGGAAGGCGGCGAAGAAGAGAGCACCGTAGAGCGGCGCGCGTAGCCAGTCGCGCCATCCGCCCGGCGGCCAGCGTCGGATCGCCAGATCGAGCGCCAGCGCCGGCACGATGAGGAGCAGCGGGAAGTCCATCGGCACCATGTGCGTGATCTCGTGGTAGATCGGCCCCAGCCTTGGCTCCGCCGGAAAGAGGGGAAGAATCCACGCCATCAGGCACATGATCGCCGTGTATACGGCGGCGATGGTTGTGGCGGGCCAACGCAGCCGCGATCCGCGAGCGAGAGCTATCAGGAAGAGCGGGAAGACGCCCGCAGTTACCTTGTAGAATATCGAGCTGTGCATCATGGTCCGGAACGTGTACTCCGTGATCATGATGGCGACCAGCGTGATGAGCGCGCCCCCCGCGTAGGCGAAGGCCAGCCGCGTGACGCGTTCGGAGGCGCCGGTGGCGCGGTTCTGCCATGCGAGCGCCATGAGCAGCGCGCCGATGTTCACCGACAATATCCCAAGCGCGAGCACGGAGTGCGGCGGACTGAGAATCTCCACGTCCAGCCCGTACGCGGCGTGCCACCAGTCGTCGAAGGGCGCCGAGGTGAGCATGGCGAACGCGCCCCAGATGCACACCCAGGCGCCGAGCGGCGCGCGGAACAAGCGCCAGAAGGAGACCGACCGCTCGCGCTCCCAGGACTGGCCGCCGAAGGTGGTGCGAAGCACGAGAAGGCCGCACGACAAGCCGGCCACGATGCCGCCAAGGTAGATGGCCAGATGTGGCGGCGACCAGAGCGTGTCGCGGCCGATGGTCTTGTGCCACGAGATGTCCCAGATCACACCGACAACCACGCTGGTGGATGCGAACAGGACGGCCGAGAGATACCATGGGATCGCGCCGGCGGCGGTGCGCGCGCGTGGTTCGGCCGCGAGGGTGGGGGCTACCGATGCCTCCATGGTCGGCTCCTGCGTAGGGCGATGGCTTCCTTTCGGAAGATAGCGGAGCGGCTGCCGGCCAGATCAAGGGGACGGGCTCCTTGACCGATCAGGGGGGACGGGCTCCTTGATCAGGGCAGGCGCTCAACTCGTAGTTCCAAACCCCTGCTACCATGAATAAGCTGGCATCCCCCAGACAACCAGCCGGTTCTCCGTCCGGCTTCAAGGAGCCCTCCCTTTGATTGAAAAGGCGGGGACCCAAGGCCTCAAGCACAGACCCTGAATCCCCGCGAGCCGCCCCGTGTTTGGGACGATACCGCCAGTGCGCGCTAGAGCGTCGCGTTGTAAGTCAGCCGTGGCTCGGCATCGACTCCTTCGATCTGCACGTCGATCACGCCTGACGAGCGCTGATTGTTGAGCGGGTTCGGGATCTCGACCACCCACGCGGGGACGCCGCCTGTCAACTCACATCTATTGGCGCTTATCCACGCACTGGCCGCACTGGCTCCTCCCGAACTGGGCGTGCCCGTGGCCCTCGCCCGAACGTCGGTCAGGTTGAGATCGAGGCAGGCAAGCCTGGTTCCGTTCCTGAGAACCTCCAGCCAGATCACGAACGAGCCCGACTGCTTGAACGTTGCGGAAGTAGGGGTATGGGTGGCAGGTGGAATCACGCGGACGATCTGGACGTCATATGCCAACTCTTGGGCTCCGATCTGCCAGTGGCTGTACGCACCCAACCCACCGTGCGCAAGGTTGTGGTTAGCGTATGCCCGCTTCGGGCTGAGCGCCGACATGATAAAGGACCCTGCGGCGTTAACTCCACGCGCCAAGAGACCATCCCCCCTGAGCAACGAAGCGTGATGCTCCGGGCAGTCCGAGTATTCATGAGGATGGGCTTCCTTCTTCTCGGCCACCTTGCCGTCGTGTGCGTCACGGAAGAGGTAGTTGCGCAGATGACCAGGCGGCACACACAAAAGCGCGGTGACACCCTCGCTTTCGGGATCCACGTCCGTGCCCAGGAAGAAGTTGTATACCTTGCCGGACGGGATGAAGCCCAGGGGCATCGGGAACACGTAGCCTTCTTCATCGTCAACCGCGAAGATGGCGAAGATCGCTGGCAAGTTCTTCAGCGCACTCGCTTTGAAGCAACCTACCGCATTTCCGACAGTGCCCTGCCCGGCGTTGGTCGGGACGCAGAGCTCGTCGTCATCAGTAAAGTCTTCCCCACTGAGCACTGTGAGCACATGCTCCTGTTCCAAATCCAGATGGTCGAAATCGGGGAAGGGGGAGTCAACACCATAATGTTCAGCAACGGCGTGAAGGTAGCACACGAGCTCGTACGCCAAATTGTTCTCGCCGCAACGCGGCGGAGTGGGTAGTTGAAGCGTACCGGCCTCGTACGCCTCGAGCATGAGAACGAACAACTCCAGCGCTGCTGCCTGCTGATCCTCTGCATCTTTGATCTCATTAAAATAGTCGAGGCAATCCCCGCGCAGGTCGCTTGGCGGACAGAGCTCCTGGGTCCAGTGCGTCCACTCCGACTGCGTTAAGCTTGCCAGAACCTGAGGGCTGCGAGGTGCGGTAGGACGCGACATGTCGTCTGAACACCCCCCTACAACGAGCGCAAACCCCACCACCGCGAGTGCGGCGCTACGAAGCCACATAAACCCTCCTCGGCACGCGTTTGACGTGCCCTGCCTCGGGAAGGACAGCGGCGTCCGTTCGGACGCCTCGTTCTTCTTCCGAACCGATCCGAACGCGATGACCGCGAACGAAACCTTCTTAAAGCTCCGCCAGAACTCTGTCGGAGCACCTGCGTTACCAATACGGATGCAGCTTCGTCGTACTCGTGGAGGAGTACAGCCTCAGCGGAACAAACAAGGATGCAGGTCTCAAGAGTGAACCAACTTGCTGCTCTCCAAGGGCAAACGCAAGGCGTCGACGACCTGCCCTGCTACCGCTGATACGCCGAAGTACCCTAGCCGCCAGCCCCGGTGAGACGAGTGAACCTCGGGTCCTCCTGAAGCCCCCGCCACCACCAGTCGTTCTCACGGCCGAAACTCCCCCGCGCCGAAGGATTCTCGAGGATGAACCGCTGGAGAAGCTCGACGGCGGTGTCGTTGTCGCCCATGATCGTCCGGGCGAACG
>CAYXRS010000141.1:0-7961 GCA_964467195.1 uncultured Gemmatimonadaceae bacterium | reverse complement strand
CCTTGGCGATGTCGTCGACGGCGAAGCCGCTGAAGGCCCTGGTGTCTTTGAACATGACGGGCTCCTCCTCTCGATATCCGGTGCTCGTGCGCACGCAGCGAGGTCGTCGTCGGAGCCGCTGGTGGTACCTCGCTCGGGACCAGTGCTAGAGCTCCCCCACGAGATTTCGAATTCCAACGAGGAGTTGGTGCAGCTGCGGATCGATCGCCTCGGCTTGATCACGACACTGTCTGGCGATGCAGGTGCGGAGAGCATCGACGTCGACGCCGAGCTCCTGAAGCCGTCTCACCAACTTGTCGCTCATCACGTCGCGTGACAGCAGGCAATGCAGGAGCGCACACCAGTCCGGCCGCGCCGACCCGCTCGGCGAACCGGTTCCTCCGGGCTGAGGACGATCGCCGCCATGCCACACCGCTGCCGTGCGCGTGGTTTCGCGTGTGAAGTGCTGGTCGTGAATGGTTCTGCCTTCCGCCATGATGCGGAAGCGATAGATCCCGCTTTGCGAGGCGACCAGCGATTTCTCGAAGACACCAGGTTCGCCGCTCACCTTGCCAAGCAGTACCGTGTTTGCCGTGGCATCCGGTCTGGTCAGCTCCGCCCACACCTGCGCCGTTCCCCTGAACGGTGCGCCGTACTCGGTGAGCACGGCACGTGGTAGCAGAGTGGCTCCCGGCTCCAGGCTGGTCTGATGGACCCACGCCCCCATTCGCAGGTTGGAGTAGGCCGTGACGCTCGCCGAGTAGCGTACGCCGGGGCCCGTGGGTAGCGCGTGTGTGGCAGCACCCGTGATGCGCTTCCAGAACTCGGGGTGGATGGTTAGTAGCAGATGCCACTTTCCGGCGTGGGCCGGGCTGCCTTCGGCCAGCAGCGGAAGGCCCGCGCGCATGTACAAAGCGCGCGGCGTCGCACGGCCGATCAGCGACGGATTGCCCAGCGCCACCTGCGTTCCATCCGGCGTCTCCAGGGCCATCATGAGGTACTGCACCGGGCGGCCCAGCACGAGGCCCGTGATCTCCACATCGGAGTCAATGACGTCGAACGGGATGCGTTCGATCGTTCCGGCCATCGCCCAGCCTTCGGGGTCGAGAATGAGGTCGTTGTTGTTGACCCCCGCCAGAATCTGGATGTAGTACTTCTCGAGCAGGAACGTCTCGTCCTGAGACAGGTTGCCCGTCATCAGAAGATAGCCGCCTGTTCCCTTGGTCAACGCGTTGAGCGTCCCCGGCTGGATCTGCTCGGCTGTACCCATACCGATCGCGAAGACCTTCTCGTTGACGACCGAATCGGCTACGTCCGCGACGCGCTTGTCGGCGGTCTCGATGCCGTCCGTGAGTACGATCATCGCCTTGTGGTCCCAGCTTCCCGGTGCGGCATCGAGCTTCGCCTTGCCGAGTTCGATCCCGTCACCGATCGCCGTCCACCCGTACAGGTTGGAGCCGTGCGCGGCGATCGCCGCAAGCGCATCGTCGCGCCCGCTGCCGGGGGGACCGGCGACCACGACGTCCATGATCGGATGCGGATCGTGGTCGTAGGCATTGATGCCTACGCCGTTGTCATCCCAGAGCAGGTCGATGAAGATGCTGGCCGAGTCCTTCAGCACCTGCTCCTTCGTGCGGCCTTCATCGGTCACCGAAAGCATGCTCCCCGACTTGTCGAACACGAGCTGCGTCGCGACCGTCGGCCGCGTCACGACGTTGCCGCTGAGCGTGGCGACGAAGTCCTCGCCTGTCTCCAGGCAGCGAAGCGTGACCTGCTGAGACGGGACCGACCCCACCGCGCCCGCGGTGAAGCGGAACCAGAAGTACCCCTTCCATGGCGGAGGCCCCGCTGGTGAGACGACTGTGACCGCGGCACTCTCCAGCGCGAACGGCGCAGTGGGTGTGTTCAGCGCCTGGAAGGTGACAGGGAAGCAGCTGTTGACGTTGAAGCGAGCGGCGCGGACCACCGTGAGCCCCGTTGGCACATCGTTGAAGTTGATGGTGGGCGTTGCCAGCATGACGTCGCCGCTCGGCGCGGGCTGGGCGAACGGCGCCATGACGTTGAGGATCGTCTGCGTGCACACCGGGCAGAACGCCGCGCCCGTATCGCGCATCATGCAGTTCCAGACGGGGCGGTACGCGCCGCAATGGCTGTACTTCGCTCCCTCGAAGGTCCCGACTATGTTTGCGGCAACGGGGCTCGGTCCCGGGTCGGTCGTCGTGCAGTTGGGGTTTGCCCGCGTTGGGTTGGCGGGACCGGCGGTGACGAGCGATGACCACTTGACGGTGGCGGGGTTGGACACTGCGGTGACGTTGGGCTCCGAAGGCTCGCCACCCGGCCAGTCGTCGGGTCCTCCGTAGTCGTACTCGTCAGCCAGGCCGAAGGCCGAGTGGCCCATCTCGTGAATGGCGACCTCCTTCCAGTCGCTGCCGCCATTGCTGAACCAGCCGACCGAACCTCCGGCGCCGCCACGCTCGGAGTCGTTGACAAGCACGAGAATCTGATGCCACTCGGGAAGCCACGCCTCGACCGTGGACTGTGCGAGCGCGCCGTCGCCGGCGAGGAGGCGCTGCGTGTCGCCGTCGAAGCAGAACGTGGCATCGAAGTAGGTGTTCACAGTCGTGCCGCTGCCGCCGCCATCCGAGCAGTTCGGCTTGTCGGCTCCGGCGTCGGTCGATGTGACATCGAGACGGTAGACGTTTATGGCACAGCCCAGCTCCGGCTGGTCGAAGGGAGCCTCGAGAAAGAGCCGGTCGGTCACCGCCTGCGCATCGATGGCGAACTGCGCCATCTGTCCGGCCGTATAGCCTTCGGACACGATGACCAGGTTCCACCGAGCCGAGGGGAGGCCGGAGTCGAAGATCTTCGTCAGCCCTAGAACCGAGCCGTCGGCGACGCCCATCAGCGCTCGTCCCGCTCGTCGGGGAGGTCCACCGAAACGAGCTCCCGTGCTCCCTCAGCCTTGCGCAGGCCACGCTCGTCCGGTCGTGGGCCGATGGCCTCCACAAGTACAACCGAACGCGCGCCCTTGCGCACCGGGACGAGCACGGACACGATGGTCTTACGACCCCGAGCTTCGACGCGGCCGAACGGGCGCTCCGGGTCGCCCGTCGGGTACTCCAGCGTGCGCTCAATCAGGTCGGTGATCTGGCGACGGTACAGCACCTCGCCTTTCTCCCCCCGCAGCTCCACGAACCGCCCGACCTCATCGCCCGCTTCGGTGCGCTGCGAGGGCGGCACACGCATGGTGAGCCTTCGCACGGAAATCAGTGCGAAGCGCTCCCCGTCAAACTCGAACGTGAGCCGGTAAGCCTCGTCCACCGTCGCCTCCGACGCTCATGACTATCCGGAATCCGCGGCACACGCTGTGTCGCGTCACCTGAGCGTCAGTCGGCAATTCCGCACTCGGCCGGCGGCAGCGCAATGCCTACTTTAGGACAGGCGCATACACTTTTGAGACAATCTTTCGAATCTGCGACGCCAGGCGAGGGTGGAGCGGACGGGATCGTGTCCATGTGGAGCCACGCAGGGGGGACTTGAGACACGGCCGCCGGGCCGGTCTGAGGTTTGACCCGCGAGTGACTCCCCGCGTCCTCGCCTGCAGTTCAGCGCAACCAGTTCTCGAGTGACAGCTCGGAAATCCGCGCGAACTCGCGCTCGTTGTCGGTGACGAGGGTATGCTGAAGACAGATTGCCTGGGCAGCGATGAGCAGGTCGTTTCCGCCGATCGGCAGACCAGTCCCCTCGAGCCGGCTGCGGAGCAGCCCGTAGGTAGCATCAGCTGGCGTTTCCAGCGGCAAAACGTCCAGCACACCCAGCACCGCTTCCAACTGGGTCGCGAGCCTCGCCGATCCCTTCTTTGCCGCTCCGTATCGAAGCTCTGCCGCAACGATGATGCTGGTGCAGACAGCGGCTTCTCCAACATGGCGGATGCGTTCCGCGACCGGTCCCTGCGGCCTCCTTACCAGATCGGAAACGATGTTGGTGTCGAGCATGTAGCGCATCAAAGATCCACGGGATCGATCGGCAGCTCCGGAATCGTGGGGAACTCCTCATCGAGCGGCTCGAGGGTCGACAGCACCGCCAGAATCGATGTCGCCGGCGCGGGCTCGATGATCAGCCGCTCGCCTTCCTTTCGCAGAATCGCTTCAACGCCAGGAAATTCGAACTCCCGCGGAATCCTCAGGGCTTGGTTCCGCCCGTTCCTGAATAGCCTGACGCGTCTCTCGGCGCTCACCAACGCCTCCAGTCTGACATATGCCTAAGCATATGCCACGTTGGCTCGCTCGTCAAGAGACCGCCCGCCGAGGAAGTGTTCGAACGGATTCGCTCCCGTTCTTGCGTGTCGCTCGGCCGCTCGGCGGCGGAGCTGTTGCGCGACGAACGAGGTATCCGGGAGGCATCCTGAGAGCAGTCGTACTCGACGCCTCGGCGGTCGTCGAGTATCTCCTGGGAACCGAGCGCGCGCCGCTGGTAGCTGGCGTGATCGAAGCGCCCGATGTATCGCTGCACGTTCCCGCCTTGTGCGACATCGAGCTCGCGGCCGCGCTCCGTCGAGCGGTGCTCGCCGGACTGGTGCGGTATGCGCGTGCTCGCGAGGCGCTGGCGGACTACCTCGACCTCCCGCTGACTCGTCACGGCCATCAGGCTCTGCTCCCGCGGGTGCTGGAGCTGCGCCAGAACCTCTCGGCCTATGAGGCCGCGTACGTCTCGCTGGCCGAGCGGCTCCGGGGATCGCTGGCGACCGCGGACGAAGCGCTCGCGCGGGCGGTGCAGCGACATACGGCGGTGCCGCTGGCGTGAGAGTGAAAACTATTACTAACGATGCGCCCGAGGAGTGGATGCGGGCGCTCCGAGCGCCCGGTATTCGCGCGACTGCTTACCTTCGGCTAGCATGCGCCGCTGTTCTCACATCCTATAGAGGGCGGCGGCGTCGAAGTGCATGGCCTGACCTGCATCAACTGCGGCTCGAGCATCGTCGGCCACGCCCGCGACCGGAGAAAACAGCGAAGTGAACTTTCCGGGCTCCGGCCAACTCCCGATTAATGAGGTCCGCGCGTGACTGAAGCCGCCGGAGATCACCCCCATCCACGGTGCCCCACTTGTACTCCCCGAGCAGCAGGTCTCCGTCCGGTCCGATGGCGAGTTCCTGCCACTCGGCGTCTCGTTGAGAATGTCCGCGGCTTCTTCATAGGTTAGACCATTCATGGTAGTTCCAACAGTGGAAGTACCAAGTGGAGGCCCGGGGAAACGGCTCGCGCAGACTCGCTCCTGGGTGTGGTGGAGCAGGCGGCGCGCACGCGGCTGTCGCAGGGGCGGCAGGACTTCCTGCCCGCCGTCGAGCTCGGGGAGGTTCACGCGCTACGTGGGCTCAACGGTGAGGCGGTCCGGGCGCTCGAGCAGGCGGTGGACCGTGGCTGGCGTGACCTGGGCGAGTTGCGGAGGAGCCCAGTCTTTTCAGTCGCTGCAGTTCGATGCGGGATATGAGAGGCTTGTGAGGCGACTGGAGTTGACGGATGCGAGGATGCTGGGGAGCAGTGGGGCCCGGCCGTAACGGCTGTGAGATCAGCGCGCCGCATTACGGCGATGTTGGATTGTCTGGTGAGAAAGTTCGACTTCGGTCTACCAGTCGTGCTCGGTGGTACCGCGCGGATTGACGAGTGGGCGACGTTAGTGCGTGCTCCAGGCACAGCCAAACCTGATCATGTGCTGGAGACAATGACCTGCCGTTACAGGGGGGCGGCAGTCGCCTCGTATGGTCACGCCGCTGGAATTCGTCCGGTGACCGGTAATGCGGTCCGGACGTCCAATGGTAGCTGCGTTAGGACGCAGCACGCCCGATCGGCCACTAGGTACCTACCCAACTACGACATGGCTGGAATGGACTCCCCGAGGGTCAGCGTCATCATTCCGACATACAACCGGGCTCATCTCATCGATCGGGCGCTATCGAGTGTCTTCCGTCAGACTATACAGGACTTTGAGATCCTCGTCATCGACGATGCCTCAACAGATGACACCGAGGCAGTCGTCCGCCGGATCGCAGACGCGCGAGTGCGATACATCCGGCATAGCGCGAATAAGAAGGCGGCTGCGGCGCGAAACACGGGTGTAGCGTCAGCGCAAGGAGTATACGTCGCCTTTCTCGACTCTGACGACGAATGGCTGCCCAACAAGCTCGAGGTGCAGCTGGCCGTGTTCGAGCGCTCACCCGACACGCAAATCGTCTATTCCGGCTGGCGGTGGGTACATGAATCAACGGGTCTCGTTGAGAAAGTGAGATGTCCGGATTCCAGTGGTCGGATCGATGGGCTGCCCAGATGGGCCTTTAATATTGTTCCTGACATCCTCATTCGAAGAAATGTAGCTCTTCGCTTCCCGTTTGATGAGCGTACGCTCAGCTACGATTCGTTCGCCTACCTATTCACGATCTGGCCTGGCTGCAAAGTGGGCTTTGCGTCAGAGGTGCTAATGACGTGCTATGTACATGGCGGCGCGCGCGCCAGCGATCGTTCTGACCGCGTAAAATACCTCGACGCTCTTGTTAATCGGCACGAGCTTTTTCTGAGATCGGACCGCGCCGGTTGGGCTCACCTGAACTTCACGTTGGGAGCGGTCCATCTGCGGCATCACGTCAACCTAAGGGCGGCTCGTCCTTACCTGTGGCGAGCGCTGCGCGCCAATCCTCTGTCAGGGCGCGCTTGGATGTACGCAGTCGCGTCTTTGATCAGTCCGATCTTCTATCCGGAACGGCTCCGCGCGCGGATCTTTCGAACGGCATGAGCGGGCTGATTGGCGTAGCTCCCAACTGATATTTGGACCCAGAAGCTCCCTGATTTTGGCGATTGACGCGAGTAGCCCAGGCGGTTGCTCTTCTTGGTTTCCTCACTGTTTCTACGCTTGCCAGGGGGATGCTGATACTTGCAGTCGAGCTCCTTCACCTTGGAGGTGATCGTGACGAAGGTGGTGATTTGCAACGTGTTTCCGGACAGCAACAAAGGTGGTGCAGCGATTACTGGCGAAACCATCCGTCTGGCCGAAGAAGCATGGCCAGGTGCCAGCATTAGCCTCATCACCATTCTCGAGGGTGACGAGCCGGTAGCACGCAGCCATCGGTTTACGATAGGTCGATTCCCCAACGCAGTTCCGCTTTCCCCGCTGGTCATTGTTCCGAAAGGCCCCTTGGTGGGTATCCGGGCTCTCTTGCAGTCGGTGCTTCTTTTTGTGTCGAGGCGCAGTGCGCGACAGAGCCCCAGTTACGCGGCCATAGCAGAAGCTGACGTCGTCATAAGCAAAGGCGGTTACGTCTTTGTGGAACGTCGCAATCCTCGCCGGGCGCTGTCGCTGTGGCTTACTGCTCTGCCACTGATTCTTGCTTACTGGTTGAATAAACCGACCGTAATTCTCTGTGCTACGATCGGACCCTTTCGAAACTGGTACTCGAGGGTTCTGAATTCCTGGATTCTTCGTCGGGTCACGTTGATAGTTCCGCGCGACCAGTTCTCGTATGACGAGGCACTCAACCTCGGAGTGTCACAATATCGTTTGCTGTTGATGCCGGACATCGTGTTTGGCCATAGACGGGCTCAGGCATCAGATGTAGTGGCAGTGGCACGTCGCCTCGGCATTGCCGATGGCCGTTACGGTGTGTTGACTTTGTCAAAGGGGGATGCGGACGAGAAGTTTCTACCGTCGCTCAGAGATGCGATCGAGGACCTGCTGAGTACGGGGTTGGTTGAGCGGATCGTCGTTCCAATCCAGTCCAGTGAGGATCTGTCGATCTCACGGCGTTTTGTGGAGGCGTTTGGTGACGACCGACTATGCCTTCTCGCCGAGGACCTGAGCCCTAACGATCTTTTCGCCCTCTACGCGGGGGCGTCCTTCATGCTCGCTCGGCGGATGCATGGGGCGATCTTTGCCCTCGTAAGTGGCACGCCAGCATTCGCGTTTCGGAAGTATGGGCGCAAGGTCGAAGGCGTGAT
>CAYXRS010000140.1:0-7967 GCA_964467195.1 uncultured Gemmatimonadaceae bacterium | reverse complement strand
CGCGCGACGCCGGCGGAACCCTTCAGCGCAGCCGTCAGTGTTTCTCTACGAGCCAACCGTTTCCATCCTCTCGCGTCCCACGTTCATCGAGCCGCTGCACCTGGCGGTGAACTGGCTGGGCGATTCCACCGATGGCGAGAAGCTCTCGGAGTTCGCCGGCAGGCTGTGCTATATGAGCCAGCGCAATCCGGCCAAGCGGGCGACCCGCGAGTACCTCGAGAACATCAAGCGGCAGGGACACGGCAGCGTGCTCGAGCACGCCAACTACTCTCTCCTGCTGGAGGGAGTGAGCCGGTCGCTGACCCACGAGCTGGTTCGGCATCGTGCCGGCTTCGCATACTCACAGCTGTCTCAGAGGTACGTGGACGAATCGGCCGCCAGTTTCGTGGTTCCGCCGGCGATCCTGGGCGAAGAGTCACTGGAAGCGCCATGGCGCGCCCAGATGGAGCAAGCGCTGGCTGCGTACGTGGCGCTGGTGGAGAAGCTGATGGAGCGCTATGGCTGGGTGGCCGACAAGGTTCACCGCCGCAAGATGGCGCGCGAGGCGGCTCGCGGCGTGCTCCCAAACTCGACAGAAACGAAGATCGTCACCACCGGCAACGCCCGCGCCTGGCGTACCATGCTCGAGCTGCGGACGAGCGAAGCCGCCGAGCTGGAGATCCGTCGCGCCGCGGTCGCGATTCTGCGCGTCCTCCAGAGCGAAGCTCCCGCTTTCTTCTCCGACTTCGAAATCTACTTCGCCGGAGATCGCCGCGAAGCAGCGCGAGTGGGCTTTCACAAGGTTTGACCAGCCGGAGTTCGGAGGCGGAGATTCGGAGTCGGGAATTTCCATTGCGCGCATTTTCCATCGTTCTTATCTTGCGCGGCAAATCGAACTACCCGATCACACCAGGCCCGCCTGCGGGCGTTCCGCTCCCACTCCAGTCTCCGCGTCGGCCGCTGCCGACGATCACCGGCACCACGCACTCGCGAGCGGATGACGCTCATCGGTCTCGCCTACAACCTGCGCCCGGACGTATCCTCGTCCGCATCGACTGCGGCGATCGAGCCGTCGGCGGAAGACGAGCCTCCCAGTAATGCGCGGAGCGAGACTCCGGGCGGGACCCTGGCCGCCTCCGCCCGGCAGAGTGATGCCGGCGCCGTATCCGCCCTGGCCGAGGTGGATGATGAGTACGCGGAGTGGGATGAGGAGGAAACCATAGCGGCGGTCGAGGCCGCGCTTTCGGCACTCGGACGCGTCGTCCGTTTGGAGGCGAAGCCGGACTTTCCTGAACGCCTGCGACGGGCGCGCCCGGACCTCGTCTTCAACATTGCCGAGGGGAGTGGCGGGCCGAATCGCGAGTCGCACGTCCCGGCCATCTGCGAGTTCTTCGGCATACCCTACTCGGGCAGCGATCCGTTCGCCCTTTCACTATGTCTCCATAAGGCGCGCGCCAAGGAGCATCTGGCCTATCATGGCGTTCCGACTGCCCGGTTTCTGCTCGTGGGATCGCACTCCGAGCTGCCGGCGCTCGGTGCCGCGCTGAGTTCGGGTACACCCGTCGCGCTGCCGGCCTTCGTGAAGCCGGTGCACGAGGGTTCATCCAAGGGGATCACCGAACGGAACTTCTGCCGTGACGCGACCGAATGTGTCACCCGGGTAGAGGAGCTGCTCACCCATTACGGGCAGCCGGTGATCGTGGAAAGCTACCTTCCCGGCGCCGAGTTCACCTGCGCCGTTCTCGGAAACGGCGCCGGAGCGCGAGTGCTTCCACTCGTCCGGATGAACTTTGCGGCGCTTCCGGAAGGCGCGTTGCCCATCTACGGCTTCGAGGCCAAATGGATCTGGGACGGTCCGGCTCATCCGTTGAAGATGTTCGAGTGCCCGGCGAACATAGATGACCGGCTGCGCCGTCGCGTAGAGGAGGTGGCGCTCTTCGCGTATGCCGTGCTGGGGTGCCGCGACTGGGCCCGGATCGATGTGCGCCTCGACGCGCAGGGTGACCCGCTCGTTGTAGAGGTGAATCCGCTGCCAGGCATCCTTCCCGATCCCGACAACAACTCGTGTTTCCCAAAAGCCGCACGTGCGGCGGGGATGACTTACGACGAGCTCATTCGCGCCTGCGCGCAGCACGCTTTCGAGCGCCAGGGGATCGCCCTCCGCCGGCGGTCCGGCAAACGCTGAGACGCGGAGCCATTCGACCGTGCGCACCGCCATCCTCTTCGATGGGCCGTCCTCCTCCGGCGAGACGCCCGATCTGCTGATCATGGAATCGCTCATCGCCGTGGAGGACGCGCTCCGCGCCCGCGGCGACAAGCCGGTGCGCGTGCCCGTCTTCCCTGGCGCGCACTGGATCGAGATGCTGGCCCGCCAGCGACCCGACCTGGTCTTCAACCTCTGTGAAGGGATCGACGGGATTCCGGAGGCAGAGCCAGCTGTGATCGGCACGCTGGAACTGCTGGGGCTGCCGTACACCGGCGCGTCGCCCTGGACTACCGCGATCTGCCTCAGGAAGCACATCGTCAACGCGGCCATGCATCGAGCCGGCCTCCCCGTACCACCGTGGGCGCTGGCCATCCGCGGCGAAGCGATCCCGGATGTAGGCTACCCGGCCATCTGCAAGCCGGCGTCGGAGGACGCGTCGGTTGGCGTCGAGCAGCGCTCGGTCGTGCGCAACCGCGAAGAGCTGGAGCTTCGCCTTGCCCAGCTGCACGAACGCTGGCGGGACATCCTCGTCCAGAAGTTCATCGACGGCCGCGAGATGAACGTCGGCATCATGGGGGATCGGCTGCTGCCGATCTCCGAGATACGGTTCGATGACATGCCTGATGGCTTGTGGCGCATCGTCAGCTACCGGGCGAAGTGGGAGACGGGTAGCGATGAGGATCTCGGCACGATCCCCCAGTGTCCAGCGGAGATCGAACCGGCGCTCGCCGAACGCCTCCGGACGATCGCCAGCGAAGCATGGCGCGTGGTGGGCGGTTGTGGCGTGTGCCGCGTGGATTTCAGAGTGGATAGCCGTGGCCCCTGGGTCCTGGAGGTAAACGCGAATCCGGACATCGCGCCTGACGCGGGGTTGGCACGGATGGCACGTGCGGCAGGGATGGACTACACCCAGCTCATCGGCGCCATGTGTGATGAAGCATTCAGTCGCAGTGCTACGGCGATGGAAGCGTGGTCGCGGGCACGGCAGCCGCCGGGCGTCGCGGCTCCAGCCGCTGGCGCGGGTTCGCAACGATGAGCGCCTCAGGTGCCGTCGTTGATACTAGCCGGCGCGGGGAAGGGGGCGCCGGAGCGATACGGCTGGGTCCGCTTCGACCACACGATCGGGAGCGGCTGGTCGCGGTGGTGCGCGCCACCGGAGTCTTTCGGGATGGGGAAGTGGACATAGCCGTGGAGCTGTTCGACGAGGTGTTCGGCGCGGCGACAATGCCTGACCGAAAAGCTGCTGCGGACGACTATCAGTTCGTCGGTGCCTTCAGCGCCCATGACCTTCTGCTCGGCTACGCGTGTTACGGGATGACACCGGGCACCGTCGGAACGTGGGACATCTACTGGATCGCGGTCGATCCGCTGATGCATGGCAAGGGGATCGGCACGGCGCTCATGGTGGAAGTGGAACGCCGGCTGCTGTTGCAGCATGCGAGGGTCGTGGTCGTCGAAACATCATCCCGGTCCGATTATTCACCCACGCGTCGCTTCTACGAAGGGCTCGGGTACGAGGAGGTCGCGAGAGTGCCCGACTTCTACGCACCGGGTGATGACCGGATCATTTTCGTCAAACGGTTCCAGGGGCCCGAGGACGGGCCGGGAGCGAGGTCACCATGAGTGACTGGCAGCGGATCCTTAAGGAGAAGAGCATCGCGTCGCTCGAGCAGCTCGCCGAGCGGTTCGGCCACGACGTGATCGACGTCGAGGGGCTGCGACCCGCATTCGAGAACTTTCAGATGCGGATCACCCCCGAGGCCCTCGCGATGATTCAGGAGGTCGGGGATCCCATCTGGAATCAGTACGTGCCGACCGTGGAAGAGCTGCGCGTCGAGGACGGGATCATCGATTCGCTGGATGAGGACGCCGACTCGCCGGTACCCAACATCACTCACCGCTATCCCGATCGCGCGCTCTTCCTGGTGAGTCCGGTGTGCGCATCGTACTGCCGCTTCTGCACGCGGCGGCGCAAGGTGGGCGACCCGGAAAAGATCCCCCTCAACCAGTACGACTCGGCGTTCGAGTACCTTCGGCAGCATACCGAGATCCGCGACGTCATCCTGAGCGGGGGCGACCCCATGATGCTCAGCGACCGCCGGCTGGAGTATCTCTTCCAGAAGCTACGCGAGATCCCGCACATCGAGATCATCCGGCTGGGGAGCCGCATCACCTCGCACTTGCCGGAGCGGATCACCCCCGAGTTCTGCGATATGGTTCAGAAGTACCACCCCATCTTCATGAACACCCATTTCAACCACCCGGACGAGCTTACGCCTGCGGCGGTGGCAGCCCTCGACCGGCTCAGCCGGGCGGGCATCTCGCTCGGCTGTCAGACGGTGCTTCTGAAAGGCGTGAACGATGACCCGCGGGTGATGATGGAGCTCATGCACGCGCTGCTGCGAGCGAGGGTTCGCCCATACTATGTGTACATGTGCGACCCCGTGGCCGGCGGCGAGCACTTCAGGACGACGTACGAGAAGGCGCTGGAGATCATCCGGGCACTCCGCGGGTGGACCTCCGGGTTGGCCGTTCCGACGTTCGTCATCGACGCGCCCGGCGGCGGCGGCAAGGTCCCGATCCTACCCGAATACGTGGAAAGCGTGTCGGACGACGAAGTGATCATGCGCAACTACGCCGGCGAGCGGTTCATCTATCGCCAGCCCAAGCCCGAGCCCGTTGAGATCGGGGTCGCCGCCGGCAACGACATCGTGCCGATCCAGGCCATGAAAAAGAAGGGGGCCCGGCGGCGCTCAGCCGGCGGTTCGAGGAGGAGGAGGACGGCCGACGGATAGAGGACGGGCGAACTCTGCTGGGCGAGCGCTGTCTCTGGCGCTGGACCAACGAAACGAGGGGGCGAGATGATATCGCCCCCTCCTCTTGCATGCCGGCTCGGCTCGCAATCCAGGCACGTGCCGATGCCGTATGCCGTCGTTCACACCTCGGCCAGTTCCCGCTGGTCCTTGCCAGCCTCCTCTATCACCTTCTGCGCTGCCTCGGCGGGGACCTCCTCGTAGCCACGAAGGCGGCGTATAAAGGTGCCGCGGCCATGTGTCTTGGAGTAGAGATCGGTGGCGTAGAGGTGCAGCTCCGCCTGTGGAACGACAGCTGTTATTCGCACGCTCTGCGACTCGGGGTCCATGTCCGTGCCCTGGATCTGACCACGACGCGACGAGAGATCGCCCAGCACATCACCCATGTACTCCTCAGGGGTGAAGATCTGCACCTCGTCCACCGGCTCGAGCAGCACCGGTTTGCATTTCGGCGCCACCGTCCTGAAGCCGAGAATCCCCGCCATCTTGAACGACATCTCGTTGGAGTCCACGGAGTGGTATGAGCCGTCGTACAGCTCCACGCGGAAGTCCACCACCGGATAGCCGGCAACGATACCGCGCTCGGCGGCCTCCTGAACTCCCTTGTCCACTGCGGGGATGAACTTGCCGGGGATCACTCCCCCCACGATCTGATCCACGAACTCGTATCCGGCGCCGCGCGGCTGGGGAACGATGCGAACCCAGCAGTCGCCGAATTGGCCGCGCCCGCCGGTCTGCTTCTTATGGCGCCCCTGCCCTTCCGCCTTGCCTCGAATCGTTTCGCGATAGGCGATCTTGGGCCTCGTCAGCTCGGCGGTGACGCCGAACTTCCGCTTGAGTTTCGCCATGTTGACCTCGAGATGCCGCTCGCCAAGCCCCGACACGATCGTCTCTCGAGTCTCCGAGTTGTAGTGCGTCTCGAAGGTGGGGTCTTCATCGTGCAGCTTGTGCAGACCCAGCTGGAGCTTCTCCTCGTCGCCTCGCGCCGCGGCATGCACGGCAAAGCTCACCAGCGGCTCGGGGAAAGGGACCTGCGGAAGGCGCACCGGGCGCTCCCTGGTCGAGAGCGTGTCGTTGGTGTGCGTGTTGCGAAGCTTGGCGATACACCCGATGTCACCGGCTCGCAGCCGCGGCACCTCTGCGCGGTCGCGCCCCTGGGCGATGGACAGATGACTCAGCTTCTCGACCGCGCCGCGGGTGGCGTTGTACACCTCGTCGCCGTTCCGGACACTCCCGGAGAAGATTCGGAAGAAAGAGACCTCGCCCACGTGCGGTTCGGAGATCGTCTTGAAGACGTGAGCCGCAAAGGGGGCGTCGTCCTTGGCATGGATCTCGACCGTGTGATCTCCTTCGGCGCCCTTCAACGCGTGGATCTCCTCCATCTCGTAGGCGGACGGCATCACCTGGACGAGCTTGGTGAGCAGTGCGCGTGTGCCATAGGTTAGCTCGGCCGAACAGCAGAAGATCGGAAAGAGGTCCATTCGCTTCATTGCCTCCTTCAGACCTTCGATGATCTCATCGCGTCCGATCTCCTCCCCCTCCAGGTAGCGCTCGAGCAGAGTGTCGTCGGTGGTGGCAACCGTCTCCACCAGTTCCTGATAGTAGCGGTCGAATCGCTCCTGCTCCGAAGCCGGCACGTCGCCCTCATCCGATTCTCCGGTCTTCGTCCCTTTCTTGTAGATGTAGGCACGCTTGGCGAACAGGTTGAGGATCCCGGAGAAGTCGGCACCTTCCCCAATCGGGATCTCAACCGGCACCACCTTGGTCGTGAGACGTGACTTGATCTGCTCGTAGATGCGGTCGAAGCTGGCGTGCTCCTTGTCGAGCATCGTCACGACGAACAGGACAGGATCACGACGCTTCACGGCCTCGCGGAACATCTTCTCGGTTCCCACTTCCACGCCGGAGCTGGCGCCGATGCAAAGCAGGGCGCCATCGGCCGCCGCGAGTCCGGCGATCGCGTCGCCCTGGAAATCGAGATATCCCGGGGTATCGATCAGGTTGATCTTGGTATCCATCCACTCGGCGTACGCGCACCCGAGATTGATCGAGTAGCCGCGCTCGATCTCCTCGTGCGCGTTGTCGGTGAGCGCCGTGCCATCCTTAACCGACCCATGGCGTTTACTCGTGCCGGACACGAAGGCAAGGGCGTCGACCAGACTGGTCTTCCCACTGCCTCCGTGTCCGACTACCGCCACGTTGCGGATCTCCGAACTGCCATACTCCCGCATGTGGACCTCCTTTCCAGCGTTGCCCGATGCGCCTCAGGCACCGCCAAACGTCCGAGTGACTGGGCCGGCGTTCCGGGAGCCGGCCCCCCGTTGCTATCGTATCCCCACGACCCAGCGGCGGCAAGGCAAGGTCCGGCGCCGCGTCGAGATTGGATGTGGAACGTCGGGTATCGGGCGCTGTGGGGGCTGGGGACTCAGCCGATCATGTCGCGCCGTCTGGGTCTGTGGAGTAGCGCGCTCGCGCAGTGGGCTCGACTGCTGGTAGTCGACGAGGGCCACCCGGATGCGAGCGGGGGAGGGCGCTTGCGCGCCCTCCCCCGCGAATCTGACGAAAGTTAGCGTCGCCTAGTCGCCCTCGTAGTCGAATGTGAGTGCTTCCGCCTCCCGAATCGCCTCGAGCAGACCGTCTGGTCGAATGACAGGCGCGCGTTGCGGCATGAGGACGGAATCAATGCTTAACGTGATCGCCCGCCAAGTCCCTTCGGGCCAGTCGGGCATGGTCAGTCCGGCGACCAGGCGGCGAATGAGTGCGCCGCACTCATCCAGCAAACGTTCCGCCGTGTCGTTAATGACCTCGATGGGGATCTCCACGGTTCGGGTGATCATCTCACCCGACTCGGCATCGCGCCAGCCAGCGTCGCCGATGGCGCCGCGTTCTGGCCACAAGCCGAGGTGTCGGAAGGCAGCCGTGCCATTCCCGCTGCTGCGGTTCCCCTCTACCGCCGCGGCGAGCGCCAG
>CAYXRS010000139.1:0-7994 GCA_964467195.1 uncultured Gemmatimonadaceae bacterium | reverse complement strand
AGCTCGCACCGAGCGAGTCGCGGCCATCGACATCGGATCCAACTCGATCCGTCAGATCGTCGCCGACGTGGCGCCCAGCGGCGCCATTCAGGTGGTGGATGAAATGAAGGCGGCACCGCGTCTCGGAGCGGGGCTGCACCGCCTGGGCGACCTCGACTCGGCAGCCATGCGCCGCGCTACGGACGCCATCGTCCGAATGGCCACGCTTGCTCGGCGTGTGGGCGCTCATCGCATCGAAGCGGTCGCCACGAGTGCGGTGCGTGAGGCATCCAACTCCGGGACTTTTCGCGACATGGTGCACGAGTCCGCAGGACTCCGGGTGCGCGTGCTAGATGGCGAGGACGAGGCACGGCTCGCCTATCGCAGCGCAGTCGCACACTTCGATCTGGGTGAGGGGCGTGCCGCCGTTACCGACATTGGTGGCGGTTCACTCGAGCTCGCCTTCAGCGCCGACGCCGTGGTGGAACGCCTGATGTCACTGCCGTTCGGTGCGCTGCGCCTCACCGATGAATTTCTGGGCGAGGACTGCCGGCGCAAGGATGTGAAGCGGCTGCGCCGCATGGTGCGTCAGGAGCTCCGCGCCCAGCTTCCGGCGCGCGATTTTCACGGCGCTCAGTTCATCGGCTCCGGCGGCACGTTCACCAATCTGGCGGGGATGCACCTCGCGCGGCAGCGCGTGAGCGCGCCGCGTTCGGTACACGGGACCCGCGTGAGCCGTGTCGCCCTCGAGCACATCCTCGACAGCCTGCTGGACACGACGCTGGCGGAAAGGCAGAAGACCCCGGGGCTGACGCCCGGCCGCGCCGACATCATCGTGGCCGGCGTGGCGACGGTGGCGGAAGTCATGGCGCGACTGGAAGTGCAGGAACTGGTATGCTCCGCGTACGGCATTCGAGAGGGACTGCTGCTCGAGATCGCCCGCGTGCCGATGGCCATGGCACCGCCCGGGGAGGCGCGTCAACGCTCAGTTCAGCGGCTGGCTGAGCGCTGTAGCTTCGAGGAGACGCACACGCTCCAGGTTCAACGGCTCGCACTTCATCTGTTCGACACCGTGGGGCACCGAATCGGCTGCACGACCGAAGACAGACA
Source organism: uncultured Gemmatimonadaceae bacterium (assembly GCA_964467195.1). GTDB lineage: Bacteria > Gemmatimonadota > Gemmatimonadetes > Gemmatimonadales > Gemmatimonadaceae > CAYXRS01. Next base: position 6,905 of record CAYXRS010000139.1, on the reverse strand, counting down.
GCTGCTCGCCGACGCGGCGCTGCTGCACGACATCGGTTATCACATCAGCTACGACCGCCACCACAAGCATTCGTACTACCTCATCGTGCACGCCGACTTGCTGGGGATGTCGCCTGAGGAGAAGCTCGTGATAGCGAACGTTGCCCGCTATCACACGGGCGCTGCACCCAGGAAGAAGCACCAGGGTTTCGCCGAACTCGAGCGCCAACTTCGCGCGCGAGTGATGCGCCTGGCCGCTCTGCTCCGGCTGGCCGACGGCTTCGACCGCGGTCATAGTGGCGCAGTGGAGCGGCTTCGCGTGCGCTGGCTGGGCCGAGCGCTGCGCGTCACGCCAGTGCCGCGCGACGCAAGAGATGGGTTGCGACTCGAGCTTTGGGGCGCCGAGCGTAAGGCTCGACTGCTCGCCCGTCTGCTCGGCGTCCCGGTGGAGATCGTGGCGCCAGGCGGCCGGATCGCATCCATTCCACCGCGCGCCTCCCTCGCCACCGACACGTAGCTACGACCATGCGGCGCTGCCGCCGATGGGGGTAGCCTGCCTTCGCCACTACAGGGACGACGCCGGACGATCACGAATATCGCGTGCCGCTAGTGGAGATCAGGTTCGTGACGCTGGGCGCTCGCTACGATGCCTTCCTGCGGTACCTCGTCGGCGTCGCCGTCTGGCTCCGGCACCGCTTCCACTCCGCCCCAGGCATCGAGCAGTGCCACCGCGTGCGACTCACGCAGCGGTTCACCGGGGGCGGCACTTCGCCGCGTGTAGCTTCCATCGGGAGCCAGCTCCCAGGCCTGACGGTTGTCGCGCAGGTACATCTCCAGCAGTGAGCGCAGGCGCGCATGCAGCGCCGGATCGTCCACCGGCACCACGGCTTCCACGCGCCGGTCGAAGTTGCGCGGCATCCAGTCGGCCGAGCCGATGTAATACTCGGGCACGCCGCCATTCGCAAAGTGAAAGATCCTGGAGTGCTCGAGGAACCGGCCGACGACGCTGGTCACGCGAATGCGCTCGCTCAGTTCGTGTATGGCCGGCCGCAGGCCGCAGATTCCACGAATGATCAGGTCGATCTCGACGCCCGCCTGGGAGGCGCGATAGAGAGCGCGGATAGTGTCGGCATCCACCAGCGCGTTCATCTTGGCGATGATCCTGCCGCCGCGCCCATCGGTGGCGTGGCGAGCCTCCCGGTCGATCAGCTCGATGAAGCGCTCCCGCATGTCGCCGGGAGCGACCAGCAGCTTGCGGTACAGCCGCTGGCGCGAAAATCCCGTGAGTACGTTGAACAGATCGCTGACGTCGGCGCCGATGGATTGATTTGCCGTGAACAGGCCCAGATCGGTGTAGAGGCGCGCTGTGCGCGAGTTGTAGTTGCCAGTTCCGATATGCACGTAACGCCTTATTCCGTCGGGCTCACGCCGGACCACAAGCGCAGTCTTGACGTGGGTCTTCAGATTCACCAGTCCGTACACGACATGCACCCCCGCACTCTCCAGGGTACGGGCCCAGGTGATGTTGTTTGACTCATCGAACCGGGCCTTGAGCTCGACCAGCACCACGACCTGCTTGCCCAGCTCCGCGGCCTCCGTAAGGGCACGCACGACCGGAGTATCGCCGGAAGTCCTATAAAGGGTCAGTTTGATGGCGAGCACATCCTCATCGCGAGCAGCACTCTCGAGAAAGTGCTCCACGCTGGCACCGAATGATTCGAAGGGATGATGTACGAGGATGTCGCTCTCGCGAATGGCCTCGAACACCGAGCGCTCGGTGTCGCGAAACGCCGCCGGAGTCACTGCCACGAAGGGCGGGTCGCGCAGCTCGGGGATATCGAGCAGGGCCAGCTCCATGAGATCCGCGAGGTCGAGAAGAGGTCCCGTCTCCTGAACCTCGTGCTGCTTCAGCGCCGCCGCCGACGGAATACGATCGTCGCGCAGCTCCGCCAGGAGCAGCTTCCGCATCGCCTCCGGCATCCTTGCGTCAACCTCGAGGCGTACGACTTCGCCAAAACGGCGCAGAAAGACCTGCTCCTGAATCATCTCAAGCAGGTCATCGGGCTCCTCGTCGGAGGTGATGTCGAAATCGGAGTTGCGCGTGATGCGGAAGAGGCACCAGTTCCGCACCTCCATGCCCGGGAACAGCGAACCGAGGTTGGCTCCGATCACCTGTTCGAGCGGCACGTAGTGATGCGGTCGCCCGGTTGGCACCCAGCGCGTGAGGCTCTTCGGAACCTTCACCCGCGCGAAGTGCTCCTCGCCCGACTCGGCGTCATGGACGTTGACGGCGATCGAGACAGACAGGTTCGAGATGTATGGAAACGGGTGCGCCGGATCCACCGCCAGCGGCGTCAGCACGGGGAACAGCTGGGACTCGAAGAAGGCGTCCACGGAGGCCCACTCGGAGGCGGAGAGATCGCCCATCCCCACAAGTCTCACGCCGCGTTCCGCAAGCTGAGGAAATATCTCCCCCGAAAGGCAGCGTTGCTGCATGCCGAGCAGTTCGGCCACGCGCGCGTCGATGGCGGCCAGCGCCTCCTGCGGTGTCATTCCGTCAGGTGTTGGCGTCGTGACACCGGCGGCGAGCTGGCGGCGGAGTCCCGCCACGCGCACCATGTAAAACTCATCCAGGTTGCTGCTGAAGATCGCCATGAACTTCAGCCGCTCCAGCAACCTGTTGCGGCCGTCCAACCCTTCGTGGAGCACGCGTGCGTTGAACTCCAGCCAGCTCAGCTCGCGGTTGATGAACAGCCGCGGCGACTGCATGTACTCGCGCGTTTGCGAGGAAAGCGGCTCGAAGAGCATGATGGCAGGCGGGTTCAGGGGCTGCGGGAAATGTGTGGCGTGCCCGGGATGGTCGGCAAGCGCCACGCCGGGCGCATCTCCTCCGATGGCGCGTCTTCAAGGACGAATGCAGCCTCGAAGCGCAGTAGCAGGTCGTTCGACATGCGTATCATGCCGATCACGCGCCGGGGAGGAGAGATTCCGTAGTCCGTGAGCCGGATTGGCAGGCTGCCGGACGCCAGCACGGTGTCTCCAGCAAATTGTAACGCCGTGGGAATGACTACCTCTCGTGTGGTCCTCTTGATGGTGAGAGTCCCGTTCAGCTCGACGGCAGCTGGCCTGTCGCCGTCCCCCGCCATGACGGTTGCGCGCAGCAGGCGCCAGACGATGCTTGGGAAGGAGTCCACCTCCATGGTCTCGCGGAGGTGCCGGTCCCGAGTGCCGTTGCCGGTACGGAAGCTCGCCACGTCTATCCGTATTTCCGCGGAGGCGTCGTGAAGAAGGTCCCGATCGCTGAATCGGGCCCAGCCCTGCACGACACCGGCCACGCCCTGGAACGATCCCAGACTGGCGCGTGCATCGAACCAGACTCTGCTGCTCGATCCGAGAAGGGCATAGCGTGCCGGGATCTCCTGCCCCGCAGCGGAGGAATCGGCGGCAGCGATGGCCACGCACGCCAGACTGCACAGGAGCGCCAGCGGCGCCGCCTGTGGATACCAATTGCCGCTGCCGCGCTGTCGCGCCATTCCTGTCCCAGTCAAAGACGTGCGATCACGGCCCAGGCGGGAGCATCTGGTCGCACCGGTTCGTGCCGCCGCGCGACGCTGCTGAAGGCCAAGCCGGCCCGTTCAGGGCGATGTCGCGACTTTCGGCTTGCCCCCTGTCCTCAGATAATCGGCGAAGTCATCGGGCAGCGTGCTCTCGATGATGCCGCGCGTCGCCTCGTCGAGGTCGTACTCCACGCGAACGAACTCTCCGTCGGCGCCGCTCTCGGCAATGTCGAGCAGCAGATAGCCCGCGCGCCAGTCCCCGTCCTTTGGCCGACCCACCGACCCCGCGTTCATGAAGCGCACGCGGTTGACGGTGCGGTCCCATGCGAGGTGCGTGTGACCGAACACGATCGTGTCTCCCGGCCCCGCCCCGACACGTTCCGCCATCCGGCTGCAGAACTCGTCTGAGCGGTCCTCTGTCCAGTACAGGGTGTTCAGCGTGGGCGCGCCGTGGATCAGCACAACGGCAGGACCGGCAAGGTGGCCACCTAAAGGTCGCAAGTCGATTCGGAACGGAAGTCCCGCCAGAAACTCGCGCGTGCTGGTCGAAACGTGCTTTCGCGTCCACTCGTAGCTGACGTGCGACAGTTCCTCCTGGCGAGCATCCTCGTAGCGGCAACCGCAATGCTTGTAGCCGGTTGCTACCGTAGAGTCGTAGTTCCCCGACACCCCAAAGATGTGAAAGGCGCGAATGAGCGAGACGGTCTCGTTCGGCCAGGGAGCATAGCCGACGAGGTCACCCAGGTGGTACGTGGCGTCCACGCGCCGCCGGGCAATGTCCTCGACCACGGCCCGGAGCGCGGGGAGATTTGCGTGGATGTCCGAGATGATTGCGTAGCGCATTGAGATCGGAGGTCGGAGTTCGGTCTGGCGTCATTCCTCGTGAACGGCAACAGCAACCACTGGATCGCCTATCGCTGGTTTGGGATAGCGAGCTTCGGCCTCATCCGGCCACCACCGCTGGCGCACCCACAGGGCCACGTAGACGAGGGCGACCAACACCGGAACCTCGATGAGTGGTCCCACTACGGCGGCCAGCGCCTCGCCGGAGGCGATTCCGAAGGTTCCGATCGCCACCGCGATGGCGAGCTCGAAGTTGTTGCCGGCAGCAGTGAACGACAGCGAGGCCGTCTGCGGATATGTGAAACCGAGACGCTTGGAGACTACGAAAGCGACGCCGAACATCAGCGCGAAGTAGAGCACGAGCGGTATGGCGATGCGCACCACGTCCATGGGCAACTGAACCAGCCGGTCACCCTGCATGGCGAACATGAGGACGATCGTGTACAGCAGTCCGAGCAGCGCCGTAGGTGCGATCCGAGGGATGAACTTGCCCTCGTACCAGTCGCGCCCGCGCCTCGCCAAAAGAACCCTGCGCGTCAGATAGCCTGCCGCCAGCGGTATGCCGAGGAAGATCAGCACACTACGAGCTATCTCCCAGATCGTCACATCGAGTAGCGTCGATTCGGCACCGAGCCAGCCCGGTACCACGGCGAGGAAGAGATAGCCGAGCAGTGAGTAGGCAGCGATCTGAAAGACCGAATTGATCGCCACGAGGATGGCCGCCACCTCGTTGCTCCCGCCAGCCAGCGAGTTCCAGATCAGGACCATGGCGATGCAGCGAGCCAACCCGATCATGATGAGACCGTTGCGGTACTCCGGCATGTCGGGCAGGAGCAGCCACGCGAGGGTGAACATCAGCGCTGGTCCGAGCACCCAGTTGAACACCAGAGACGCTCCCAGCAGGCGTCTATTGGCGGCGAGCGAACTCATCTGCTCGTAGCGCACCTTCGCCAGCACCGGGTACATCATCCATAACAGGCCGATCGCAATCGGCACCGACACGCCGGCCACCTGAACCGCGTCCAGCACCGAACCCAGGCTCGGCACCAGCCGTCCAAGCAGAATACCTCCAGTCATCGCGGCGAATATCCAGAGCGGTAGAAACCGGTCGAGCACCGATAGCCGGCGAACGACGGACGTCCGTTGTGGAGATGGTGGCGGAGGCGCGGGAACGGCGACGGTCATGAGTTGCGGTGGAGGATCAGTTCAACAGGGACGCCGGCGGCGCGTCGCCACGCGCCGGCATGCGGCCTCTCGCTCTCGTTCGAGCTGCTGCACGCCCTCCAGAGCCATGATAACGGCTTCGAGCAGCGACCGGCGGGGGCCGTTCGAGTCCTCAGCCAGCGCGTAGTGGGCGAATCTCGCCTCTCGCGCGACGACCACGAGTCCAGCACGCCTCAGCACTGCAAGGTGGCGGGACACGGTTGGTTGCGGCAGCTCGAGCATCTGCACGATGTCGCACACGCACATCTCACCTGCCGCAAGCAGGTTCAGCACACGTATGCGCGTCGGGTCCGCCATCGCCTTGAGGACGAGGTCGAGACCATCCGCGGTAGAGGGCGCCGTGTGGCCGGTGGAAGCCGGAGCGGGAGCGGGGGTGGCCGACATATTCGGTTTCGCGAATATATCACACGGCCGAACCGGCTGGAAGAGGATTGACCGACTACCCACGAGCATGGGCTGGGTGCTTGCAAGGATCGGCCGAGCGACCGCCGAACCCGGCCTTCAATACCCCCCGCAACCCCCCGACGCGCAGCGCACGGAATGCTCGTGCGGCGTGGTTAGAAGATCGCGCAAAGGCACCGGACCGGCGCCGAGGCATTGGGACATCGCGACTCCATTGGAGGTACCCAGACGAGTCGCCCCAGCGGCCAGCATCCTCAGCGCTGCGTCGCAGTCGCGAATTCCTCCCGATGCCTTCACGCCCAGCGCGTCGCCAACCGAGAGCCGCATCAGCGCGACCGCTTCGGCGCTCGCACCACCGGCGGCGTGAAAACCAGTGCTCGTCTTGACGTATTGAGCGCCGGCTTCGCGAGCAAGCGCACTGGCCTTGACGACCTCCACGGGGGTGAGTGCGGCGGACTCGATGATCACCTTCACCAACCGACCCTCGCCGGCACGGACCACCGCCGCAATGTCGTTCGCGACGTGCTGCCAGTCGCCGCTCTTGATGTGCCCGATCGCCGCGACCATATCGAGCTCATCAGCTCCATGGCGCACGGCGATCGCCGCTTCGGCGGCCTTTGCGTCGGAGGTGGAAGCACCTAGGGGGAAGCCGATCACCGTCGCGAGCTTCACATCAGATCCGGCGAGTCGATCGTGACAGAGCGCCACCCACGCGGGGTTCACGCAGATTGCCGCGAACCGATGTTCGCGGGCCTCGTCGCAAAGGCGCTCGATCTCCGCACGCGTCGCCTCGGCCCGGAGCAGAGTATGATCGATGAAGTCGGCAATACGGGCATCGTGGCGCACATATCGCACGCCGCGCGGAGCGCCCCTGGCGACCGCGGTCGCCCCGCCGGCCTC
>CAYXRS010000138.1:0-8234 GCA_964467195.1 uncultured Gemmatimonadaceae bacterium | reverse complement strand
TTGCGTCGGGCATCTGGCCGACTCTGATCCGGTATTGCGCCGTCGCTGCTCCGGTGAAGGTGATGCGGTAGCTGATCGACCGCTGGTTCGTCACGCTCGCGCCGCCATTGAGAGCTACTCCCGTGATTGTGAAGCGGATCGCGCGTGGTATGGCTTCCCTGTGTTGCGCCTGTGTGTGGCGCGGCGCTGAGAAGCCAATCAGAAATGAGAGTAGCGGCAGTGTCCAGCACATCCAGCCTCGCATGAGAACGCTCCCTGACCTTGGGTACTGTTGCATTTAGGAGAGCCTTGCCCAGTTGACTCGGAGGGAAACTGCGGCTCTCGCCTTCGCGTACTCCTGATGATCATCTCGGAGAAACGGCGGCGTTCGTATCACGCGGCGACTTGCCCCCCGCGTCGAGCTCGCGCGCGCGACCTCCATCGAGCATTGACGTCACTAGTAAGTTGCTGCCCTGGGGGTGTCAGCCGATTGCGACGATGGGCACGCCATGGCGCCCCACTCCATTGGAACCCGAGCTGATCCTGGACCGATGCCAGCTCCGAACCAACTGCGTTCATCCTTCCACAGGCTGCCATGCAACTCCGCACTCCAGTCCGCGTATCCCACAGCTACACCCAAACCCTCGCCGCCAAGCCGTCCGAAGTGATGCCGCTCCTCTGCCCCGTGCGCGAGATCGATTGGGTGCCCGGGTGGCAGCCGCACCTGGTCATCAGCGCCAGCGGCGTAGCCGAACGCGACTGCACCTTCACCACCCCCGACGGCGATCGCGAAGCCACCTGGGTCATCACCGAGCATGACGCTGACGCGGGCACGGTCGAGATGCTCAAGGTGGTGCCCGACTACCTGGTGACGCGGCTGCGCATCACGCTGCGCGACGCACCGAACGGCGGCAGCTACGCGGACGTGCGCTACACCTACACCGCGCTCGGCGCCGAGGGCGAAGAGTACGTGAACGGTCGGACTGCAGAAGCCTACGCCGAGTTCATGCGCGACTGGGAGTCGGCGCTGAACGCGCACCTGGCGAGCTCGAGGGGTCGGCAACCGTCCTGATCGTCGACGGGCAGTCAGAGCACTTGAAGCGAGGATCACTCGCCCAGCTGGGCGAAGGATGTGCCTCCGTGTGACCGTCTGCAGCTCCCGCCAGTCTTTGCTTGGGATGAGACCCGCTCCGACCACGTCGGCGCGCTTCCGCGCTGCACGCACCCTCCTTACCATCTCAATCTCGCTGCCGCTGCTCACCGGTTGCGCGGACCGAATCACCGGCCCGGAGGCGCTCGAGATCGCGCGCGCGATCGAACGCACATACTCCGTCGACGGCGAACTCGACGGGCCGTTCTTGCATTTGATGGGGGGCTGGTGGCTTGAGCCCTTCAGGAAGGCAGCGGGACAAATTCCTACCGTTGTGGCGTCGCGGGATCGCCGATCCGTGCGCTACCAGGCGCTCGTCTTCGAGAAGATGATGGATCCGCCCACAGGTTTCTTGCCGAAGGATGGGTGTGTAGCAACACGGCGATCACTACTGTTGTGGCGCGAGGGGGAGTACGAGGCACTTGTGCTGACCGGCGGTGACTTCAGTCAGCGCATCGTCCGGAGGCCGGAATGGTGCTCGATGGTGAACGGCGGCTTGTTCGGGCCTGAGCCCGTCGCGTGGATCGGCCGGTGGGTGCACCTGGAGGATGGCGAGCGCGGCTGGCAGCACTGGGAATCGGAAGACGGGCGCGGCGACATCTCTTCCGGCGTCGTCGCCGGCGACTGTGCTTTTCTGGACGCGGCGGGCGCTCGGTATCTGCTGGACGAGATGGGAGCGACATGCAAGGTCACGCGTCACCGCGTGCGGTTCGACATTGGCATGGGCGACGGTGAGACGACGCGCCGAACCGAGGATGGTGGTAAACTGCGCTTTCCAGGACCGCCCGGCTTCTCCATCAAGTTGCCAACGGTTGAAGTGCTTGGCGTACGCTTTACATACGACTGCTCGCTGGAGGCCGCCGCTGCGCCCTGCTACCGCCCGCTCGTCTGGCCACCCACGGAGGACGAGAACCTTCCCGAGCACCCGCGTCGCGACGATTAGGGGTCAGGCCGATCAGAGGAGCAGATTCCTCGAGGCTTGGCTTCAAGCAGAGTCAGGAGTCCCCCATCTGCGTAAGCCAGTAGCACGCATCTTCCTAGGGCGATGAATCACGCGCTGTCACCTTCGGGCGAGGTGCGAGCCAGCTCCGGAACGGGGGAGGAATCGTGGCGACGAGAAAGAAGTCCAGCAGCAAGCGCAAATACGGTCCCTCGGCGAGCAAAAACGTCGAGAGCGCGATGCGCCGGCGCAAACGTGGGACGCTCAAGCGCAGCAAGGGTGGAAAGGGCGGGCGAGTGACGAGCCGCGAGCAGGCGATCGCGATCGGGCTTTCCGAGGCGCGGAAGAAAGGCGCGAAGGTGCCGGCGAAGAAGAAGTCCTCGAGGAAAAAGTCCTCGGCCAAGAGGGGTCAGAGTCGTTGAAAGCCCTTTTCATGGGGGTCAGAGTAGTTGAAAGCCAGCTGGCGCGCTTTACTGCCGCACCGAACACCGGGAATGATCCGGTAGCAGGGGTTAGCCGTGTGAATGCTTGTTCGGTCATCGATGCACCATCGGATCTGGGGCTGCGCCAGTCCGGTGTGGATGGACTTGGCAAGGCACTGCGACAGGCGGGGCTTCTGGATGCGCTGCCTGGCGTGCAGGACGCTGGCCGATTGCCCGTGCCGGACTACGTACCTCGCCGCGACGACGCGACGGGGGTTCTGAATCCAGACGGTATTCGCGCTTTCAGCTCGCTACTTGCCGACCGCGTGGCGTCAACGCTCGAGGCAGGCAGGTTTCCTCTCGTGCTCGGTGGTGATTGCAGCATCCTGCTTGGTGCCGCGCTGGCGCTGCGCCGGCGGGGACGCTTTGGGTTGCTCTTCATGGATGGTCACGCCGACTTCTACTCCCCCGAGTCGGAGCCGAACGGTGAGGTGGCATCGATGGAACTGGGCGTGGTCGTGGGTCGCGAACCATCGGCACTTGCCGATCTCGAAAGGCGCCGGCCGCTCCTACGAGAGGAGGACGTGGTCGTCTTCGGCTTTCGTGACGCCGAGACGGCCGCCGAGTACGGCAGTCCCGATGTGCGCGACACGGCGATGCACGTGTTTGATCTGGACAACGTGCGACGGATGGGTGCGGCGGCGGCGGCGCGGAAGGGGCTGGCCGCCCTGGAGGCGAGCGGAGTGGAGGGGTTCTGGATCCATCTCGACGCCGACGTGCTGAACGATGAGGTGATGCCCGCGGTCGATTACCGGATGCCCGACGGTCTCTGGCCCGACGAGTTGACCGACTTGCTTTCGGTGGCCCTGGCGTCACCGCTCGCCGTGGGAATGGAGATCACGATCTACAACCCGGCGCTGGATGATGCGGAGCGCTCCGCGGGTAGGACGCTCGTGCGGTCGGTCAGCGACGCCCTCCAGGGTTCCCGATCAAGGGATCAAGGGGGATCAAGGGGTCAGAGTCGTTGAAACAGCCCGATCAAGGGGTCGGAGTCGTTGAAACTCTGGCTCCGGCGGTCGCCACCGTGTTGAAGGCGCGCCAGATTTCGTTCTAGCGCGCCCGCGATCCGCTCACGGAAGTCGGTCTCGCCCAGCACCGTGCCTCTCTTAGTGGCGCGACGAATGGCTCCAAGAGCGTCTGGCGGCACTAGCGTCGGGAACAGCGCCTGATAGGCTCGCCGTCGTTCCGCAGGTCGGGAACCGAGAGCCTGATAAAGTGCATGCGGCGTGATCAGCGGGTCGCGTTCGCCATGCCCATTGTGCGCGTAGCTCGACCACTGATAGTGGCCCGCATCCTTCACGATGGCGGCACGCAACGGATTTAGCTCTATGTACCGACTACAGACGAAGAAATATCGCTGCGAGTCGATGAGCGTCGATCGGTATCTTCCCTCCCATAGTGTTCCCGTACGTCCGTGGCGCGTGTTGAAGTAGCGCACGTAGCGCCGACCGAGGTGCTGCATCATTAGCGCCGGTCCTGCCTCACGGTCAGGGGTCATCAGCATGTGGACGTGATTGGGCATCAAGACGTACGCATGGATCGCGCATCCGGAGCGTTGACTGGCCGCCAGGAGCATGCGGAGATAGGTCTGGTAATCCTCGGCGGCAGCGAAGATGGCCGCCCTGTTGTTGCCGCGCTGGATGAGATGGAGCGGCTGATCCGGAATCACGACGCGAGGGTAGCGAGGCACGACTGGCTGCTCTTTTGAGGTTTGTGACGGCGTGACGCGCGTACGCCTTCAACTACTCTGACCCCCCTCTCCCCCCCTCTCACTCTGACCCCTTTTTCAGGCTTTCATGTTCCTTATGGCGTTCATCGCGATGTCGTGCCTCGCGCGCTGTAGCTCGGCGCGCTCGGCCTCAAGGTCCGGCGACGGGCAACCAACCGCCGGCCGATTGTCACTGCCCGCTCGCACGCAGCCGCGGCTGGTATGCGACGGCTCGTAGCCTGGCCTACAAACGCAACCGCCGCCACCAACGGAAGCCATCCCTTCAGGACAGGTCCCGGTAGCACCTCCCACCACTACCACCTGCACCGGTGCCCGCGCCGCTCCCCCAGCCACGTGGCGCGATTGGAGGCGCCGCGCTATGGCATCTACTCCGCTGGACAGCTCATGTCGCCACTCTTCTCCGCCCCTGCCGACACTTCCCTCCAGGCTGCGCGCCAACGCGTCGAGAGCCGCAGAGGCTTCCAGCAGCGCCGAATCGGCCTGGTTGTTCGCCGACGCCATCGCGCGGTAGACGAGCGGCACGGCACGCGAGGGAGATTCGCTGCTCGCTGGCACACCCGGTCGAGACAGCAGCAGGAGAAATTCGCTTGTGGTGCGGAGTGCCTGAATCCTGTCCGTGAGCGCGCGGTCGGAACCCTGCCCCGCGCGCGGCTGCTGCGCGTCGGCAGACGAATAGGCCATGATCATCAGCAGCAGCGCTGCCAGTGTCCACCACCATGCGCGTCGATGCGCCATCTCTTCCTCCAGGAGTAAGATTAAGGGGTCAGAGTCGTTGAACGTTGACGTTCAACGACTCTGACCCCTTGATCTTACACGATCGACCGCTTCAGCGCGTCACCCCGTCAGCCCTTCCTCCCGCGCCGCCTCCTTCGCCGTATCTCCTGCCTCGTCTGCAACACGCTCGGCGACGTGCTTCACCTTCTCGCCAGTCTCCTCAGCGGTCTCCTTCACCCGATCAACGAACTGATCGCGCGCTTCGCCCATCAGTCTCGTCTCGGTACGCGTCGGCGGCATCGCCATGCCGGCCGCCAGGCCAAGCGCAAGTGAGGCAGCGCCCACCATCAGCGGGTTCTCGTAGAACCGGTCTTCCACGCGCTGCGCCTGGTGGCGCGTCGTCTCCGCCACACTGTGCGCGACGCCGCTCGCGATCTCCTGCGTCCGTTCGCCCAGATGGCTCGCGCCCTCGGCAATGTCGTGCCCAAGCTCCGATGCCCGCTCGCCCATCTTGTGGCCGGCATCCGATGCCCGTTCGCGGAGATGCTCGAGCTTTCCCTCTTCCTCCTGTCCGCCAATTCCGCCTTCGCGGTAGCCGCGCTCGGCGTAGCCACCGCCGTATCCGGTCGCGCGACCACCGTAGCCTCCGCTGAAGCCACGCCCGTATCCCGAGTCAGCGCTTCGCCAATCGCCGTAGCCGAAGCTGTCGCGCTTCTCCTGCTTCCGGCTGTTGAGGTACAGCCAGCCGAGGCCGATCCCGGCTAACGCGGCGGGGATGGGATTCTCCCGCACAGTCTCCGTAATGGTTCGACGGGTCTCCTTCACCCGATCCGCTGCATTGTGTGCCATGTTCTCCACTCGTCCAATGGTCGCGTCGCGCACATCCTCCTTCACCTGCTGCTTGAGATGTCGCGGGTTAAGTCGCTCTCCGATTTCCTCGATGGTGTCGCCCATGCGCTCACGCGTCTCCGTGATCTCGGCGCGGATTGCGAGCGTTTCATCACCCCCCGGCGAGCGCGCGTGCGCGAACTCACCCGTGATCAGCTCTTCATTCCTGTCTTCCATGTCTCCTCCTGATCGCTGGGTGAAGGTTCATCGATCGAGATGACCGCCGTCGCTCACCCCGCCGATACCCGTCCTGCCGGAGGCGCCGCTGCCGCTTCCGCGGCGCAGGGACACATCGTCCGCGGTCGAACCGCCGAACCCACGCTCGGCGCTGCCGCCAATCTCCTCGCGGTCGCTCGACAGGTCGCTGCCGTACGTACCGGGGCTGTCACCGTACTCGCCGGTGCCGTACCCGCTTTCCGAGTAGCCTCTACCGGGGTACGCGCCCGCCGTGTAGCCGCGCTGCTGGTGTCCGCCGCGCTCGTACTGGTTCCGACGCGAAGACCGGAGGAAGCGCGCGCCGAGCAGGCCGAGCAGGAAGGTGCCGCCCAGGAAAACGGCCGGTTGTCGCCGCGCGAAGTCCTCGACGCTATGCGCCATGTCGCTCAGGTCGGAACGCCGCACGTAATCCGACAGCTGCTCCACCTGCCGAGCGGCGCGGTCGATGTACTGCCGCGGTACATCCTGCTGCTGCTCGCGCAGATGATCGCTCGACACGCGCAGCGCCTCTGCTACGCTGCCGAGCGACTCGGCCAAGCGCTCCTTCCCGCGGTTCACGCCCGACTGAACGGCGTTGGTGGCCTGCTCCTGCGCATCGCTGGCGAGGTGCCGGGCGCTGTCCTTCAGCCCTTCACTCTCCTCTTCGCGCTGCCCGCTGCCACCCATGTCTTTTTTCGTGGAGCCGCGTGGCTTGGTCGTCTGAAAATCGCCCGGTGTAGTCATGCCCCCTCCCTGTGGAATCGCGTGTACGTTCGGTAGATCATTTGGTCAGCTCGCGCTTGAACTCGCGCGATTCGTGCTTTGCCCACGCGGCGTCCTCCTTGAGTGACTGCGTCGTTTGTCGCGGCGTGAGACCACGTTCCTTGATGTCGTCGACGGCCTTCTTTGCCATGAACAACCCCACGCCGGACAGCAGCACGCCCACGATGAGCGCCGCCAGCCAGTAGCTCGCGAGCAGCAGACCGAGTCCGAGAATCAGAAAGGCGGTGAGGGCAAACAGGCCGGCCAACGCCAGCAGCGCACCGGCGCCTATCTTGGTGAGATCCGTGGTGATCGTGGTAGCCAGCTCACGCATCTCCGTCTTGGCCAGCTCCACCTCGCTGCGCACAAGCGTGGCGGTGTCGCTGGTGAGCTGTCGGATCAGATCCCCGAGTGACGCATCGCTCCGGCCGTCCCCGGTGTGCTCCACCCGGGTTTCGATCCGCTCTTCTCTTTCGAATCGTTCGCCTCGCATTGCTTCGCACCTCCTCGATTGCGGAGCACCTGATTCATAGCTGCGGCTGCGGAAGGACTCCGCGAATCCCCCTTAGTGGCGCCGCGTACCGGCGTCCGTGCAGTTCGCAGTCGCGCGTGTCTGTGAACGAATCGCCGGTGGCTCGGAAGCGGGCGGGCAAGGCACATGCCCCGGGGAAACAGACGGTGCGTGATCCCGACACACGTACCCGGCTGATCAGAGCTGCGCGATCACTCGATTGTCGAGGGGTCTAGGCGGCGGCGTATCATTTGGCATCAATTGATCGCGGCGGCACGGTTCAGGGGTCAGAGTCAGGAATCTGACTCCCGACTCTGACCCCCTTGACGCTGGACAGTCTGGCAGCTGGCCGAGGGGTGCGCTGCCTCCGCTGGAATCTCTCGCCGCTGGAAGAGCGGTGGGAGGCAATCGAGCAGTGCGAGCGGCTATTCGGCGACACGCAGCTGCGTGCGCTCATCGCCGGCGGTGCCGCGGCGAGCCTGGCCTTGGGCGGCAGCGCGTACGCATTATGGCTTGCGTTGGATGCTGTCGTGCACGGTTCCAAGGATAGCGTCGTCGCACGCGTCCCCCGCGAGCTGGTGAGATGAGGCATAATTGCGTCCTGAGACGCATCCGACGTGACGAGGTAATGGGTCAATGAAAACCCGCTCTCTCTGACCCCGAGGTCGGCGCGAGGGGGGGTCAGAGCCGTGACTCTGATCCCCCTCGGCACGAACTAGTAAAAAATGGCGTGGGCGAGGCGCTGTGGCAGACTTCTGGCGCTGAAATGGTTCCTGCAGCCAATCTCCACATCGTCCCCGAGGATACCATGATGTCCAAGCGCAGTCTTATGCTCGCGGCTCTCGCTCTTTTTTTCGTCGCCTCGTGTGGCGACGATGACCCTG
>CAYXRS010000137.1:0-8262 GCA_964467195.1 uncultured Gemmatimonadaceae bacterium | reverse complement strand
TCTTCAACGTGCCCGGCTTCGCGATCCACCACGAACTGCGCATGCTCGTCGAGGCAGGGCTCACGACCTTCGACGCGCTGGCATCCGGTAACCGCAACGTCGCAACGTTCATCGGCGAGGAGGCCGATTTCGGCACCGTGTCCGTGGGCAAACGCGCCGATCTGCTGCTGCTCGAGGCGAATCCGCTCGCCGACGTGGCCAACGTGCAGCGACGTGCGGGCGTGATGCTCAACGGCCGGTGGCTCCCCGAGCAGGAGATTCAGGCCGGTCTCGCCACGATCGCCGAGCGCTACCGGCAGTAGCCGCGCGTTCGGCACGCTCTGCGCCGAGCGCGTACTCAGGGCTGTATGTCCGGGGCGTACGTGCCGATGAACGCGAGGAAGCGCGCGAGCTCGGGCAGCGTCGTCGCCATGTACCTGATCGTGTGCGAGCCGGTGCGCTCGACGATCGGCAGGTAGCCGAGCAACTCGGCCGCGCGGTAGTGCTTGAATGCGAGGTCGAGTTGATAAGGCCCCGCCACGCGGTACGGCGCAATGCGCGCGCGCTGCGCGACGCCGCGGCGAACGGCCTCGCGGATGCGCGCCTGCGCGGCTTCCGGCGTGAGCGTGATCGCCGAGTGGAAGCCGATCGCTTCCTTGACTACCGCCCCCTCGGCGCCGGGCACGAGCGCCAGCAGCTCGGCGACCGCGGCGTCGTCGCCCGAGATGGCAACGACGGGCACGCCGAAGTGCCCGGCGATCGCCGCGTTCCACCCTGATTCCGCGACCGGTGTGCCGGTCAGCATCACGGCGGTGTAGCGCGCGCTCGAGAAGGTGTGAGCGCGCACGCCCTCCACGTTCGTCGCTGCGGAGTGGTAGCCGATGAAAACGGCCGCGTGGAACGTCGAGTCGATGCCGTGCATCATACCGAGCGGGCGAGCGGTGCCGCGCACTATGCGCACGTCGGCCGGGAGCCGGTCGATCAGGATGTTCTGCATGTTGCCGTGCGCGTCGGCAACGACGATCTCCGTCGCGCCCGCATCGCGCGCGCCCGCGATCGCCGCCAGCACCTCCGCCGTCAGGAACTCGCGGAAACGCTGGTACTCGAAGCCGGTCGGCCCGAGCTGCTCGGTCGTGACCGCGCCGGCGACGCCCTCCATGTCCGCGGAGATGAAGACCTTGAGCTGGGCGGCGGCATGCGCCGGCAGCGCGAGCGCGAAGGCGAGGCAGAGCGTCAGCCGGCGTGGGTGGGGCATCGGTCACCTCCTCGTCTGTGGGCGTTGCGGCGAGGATGGGGTCTGGAAGCGGGAAAGGAAAGAGGCGCCGCGCGCCGTTGCCTCGGCGCGCGGCCCATCATTCGCTGGGGCGCTGGCCTTACCCAACCTTCGGCGCCCGTGAGCAGGATGCAGCCGGATGCAGAAAAGCCCGGTGATTCCGGGCTTTTCTGGACTTCTTCGTTTGTTCGACTGGCTTCCGTGGGATTCGGCACCGATTCTGGCACCGCTCCGGGCGCGCCCGCGGTGAGCAAGCGGAGCGCCCCCGCGTGCGTACTCGCAGAGCCGGCATTACTCGTCGGTCCCGCTGCTCACCGCGCTGGGCGCGCAGATGATCCGGCGAGGAGTCCGCCGTCCAGCACCAACTCCGCACCGGTGGTGTAGCTGGACTCGTCTGATGCCAACCAGAGCACCGCGTGCGCGACTTCGTCGGCGGTGCCGAAGCGATCGAGGGGAACGTCTCGCGTGATCGCCCGCATCCGCTCTTCGCGGTCGGGACCTTCGCCGAGCATCGGCTCCCACATCGGGGTAAGGATCGCCGCCGGGACGACGGCATTGCACCGGACGCCTAGTCCCTGCTCGGCACAGTAGAGCGCGACCGTCTTGGTGTGGTTCCGTACCGCCGCCTTACTCGAGGCGTACGCCGCGGCGGCTGGTATCCCCACCAGGCCCGAGCGGGAAGAGATGTTGACGATCGATCCCCCTCCCGTGCGCCGCATGGCCCTGATCGCGTGCTTGCAGCCGAGGAACACGCCGTCCAGGTTCGTGGCGTGCACCGCGTGCCAGTCGTCCAGGCTGGCGTGCTCCGGATCGTGCGGGACGGGCCCGTTCTCAAAGCCCGTGACCCCCGCATTGTTGACCAGAACGTCGAGGCGTCCAAGCGTTTCGAGTACCTCAGCCACGACCGCCGCCCAATCGGACTCGCGTCGAACGTCGAGGCGGCGATAGATCGCGCGGGTCTCGAGTCCGGCCACTACCGCCTCTCCGCCGGCGTCGTCGATGTCCGTGACCACTATCCGTGCCCCTTCTCGCGCGCAGAGACGGGAGACGGCCTCGCCGATGCCACGGGCGGCTCCGGTCACGAGTACGATACGGTCCTTCAGTCGCTTCGCCATCCTCGTTCGTCTTCATCTCAGAGTTACTTGGATCCCTGCTAGACCCTCCGGGACCCTCCTAGACCGCGTCCTTCGCATCCCTCACTCGCCGACCCGCGCCGACCTTCCGCGGTCCGTGTACAGCAACGAAAACGTCTTGAGTGCGGCCAACCAGGCGGCAAGCACGAGGAAGTGGCGAAGGTTGTTGAGGTGAGCCCACTGAATCGCCGATGAGGTGGCAGCAGGCGAGTTCTCGACCTGCATCAGCCTGATCATCGTCGGAACAAAATAACCCAAGGTTAACCCCCGCTCGACGAGAGCGGTCGCCGCCGTCCCCAGCCACCACCGTCGGAGTATCATGGGCGCCCGCCACCCGGCGATCAGGTTCGCGAGCGTAAGCAGCGTGAGCGGAACGGTTGTGACCGCCACCCAGAAGCGTACGCCGGTGTTGTCGTCGCGCGCCGCGTCCGGGTTCCACGCGGCCGAGGATGCGGTAGTATCGATCCAGTCGGGGACGACGACCCTCGATTCGTACAGACCGGCGCCCAGGGCAATGCCGAGGTTGATGACGAACAGCCACAGCAGCACAGTCGAAAGTCTGGAAGCTTCCCTGCTATCGTTTCGCATGGCTCCTCACGTGACCTCGAAGTTCAACATCATACCCCATCCTCATGCTCCAGCTTGTGGCAGTGGAGCAGGTAGAGGCCCTTGTACCGCTCGAAGCGGGTCAGCACCTCTACCGTCTCTCCGTCCTGGAGCAAAAACCACCGACGTTGGCACCCCTGACGCACCCGGGGAGTCCAAACGCAAGGAAGGCCGCCGTCCCCTCAGGGATCCGGCCCGCGGCTCTCTACTTGAGAAGCACACAGTAGCCCCGGACCGCACCGATTTCACGGTTGTTCCTCATCTCACGATCCTCCACATGGAACCTGATAGGTGTCGAGGGACACCGACGCCTGCTCGTCCCGCACGGTTACGCACGCTAACGGACGATTCTGTATGAGCGAACCGGACTGGGATGGACGGTCCGATGGACAGGACGAGCGGTCTGAGTTCCGCTCGAGTCGGAATCCTCGTCCATGGCTCCGTGCGGATTCGGCTGGCTTGGGTGGGATTCGGCACCGTTTTTGGTACCGCTGGCGGCCCCGGCTTCGCTTCGCCGCGACGGGCGGCTTCGAGGGTTCCCGGCCTCCATTCAAACTCGGGAGAAGTCAATGTGTGGGTTCACGAGGCGCGGATTCGCGCACGAGGGCATGAGCAAAGCCACCCCGTAAAACACGGAGTGGCTTCACTTACCCTATGGGCCTGGGACGAGTTGAACGTCCGACCTCACGCTTATCAGGGGCGTCTACCGAGAAACGTCTGTTTGCGTGCTTCGGCTTTCCAACGACTTACGGTGCACTATACTCGTCACATTCGTGCTTCGGACTGGTCTTCTTCCTCATTTTCGTCCCGATCCTTAC
The DNA here is from genome assembly GCA_964467195.1 of uncultured Gemmatimonadaceae bacterium. Classification (GTDB taxonomy): domain Bacteria; phylum Gemmatimonadota; class Gemmatimonadetes; order Gemmatimonadales; family Gemmatimonadaceae; genus CAYXRS01. The sequence goes on along the minus strand of CAYXRS010000137.1, from coordinate 4,453 downwards.
CCAAACCTCACCCAAATGAGACGGCACCGCCGCCGAACTGCGCTCGACCGGCCAATGCGAAGTGGCGCATCAGGTAAAGCGAATAGTCGGTGACCGAGGTGTGCATTCCTGCCGTAGAGCGAAGCCCGAATTCGGCTTGGCGTATTAACTCCGCGCGGCCCCTTCCCCCAACCGCCGGCCCTGTCGCGCCCAGACGGCATCGCCGCCGTCTACCGGCGCCGCGATCGCACCGCCACGCCGGTCTATCCCCAGGGACGAGTTTGTCAGAATCAGCCTTCATCCCGCACCGATCGCCGTCTGTCCCACCATGCTCGACATCAGTGCAATGTTTCTACATTGTAGAAAAAGCCAGCTTCCGGCGCGGCCAGCGACCCACAGCAAAACGCGGGAGTGCAGCAGATGAACAGGTGGAACCGTGTATTCGTCCTGATCGTTACCGTCGCGACAGGTATGGGTGCAGCCAGTGTGCAGCAGAGCTCGGACCGCCGTGCCATCGAGCGCGCGGTGCTGGATTACGTGGAGGCCCTGTACGAGGTGAAGCCGGAGCTGGTCGATCGGGCCGTGCATGCGGCACTGGCCAAGCGTGGCTTCGTCCGCAACGCGGACGGCGATTACCGCGAATCGACGATGAGCTTCGCCCAGCTGCGGGCGTTGTCAGCGACGTGGAATGCACAGGGCGGCGTGGATCCACGCACCGCGCCGAAGCAGGTGGTCATTCTGCACATGCTCGACCAGACTGCGAGCGCGAAACTGGTCGCGTCGTGGGGCGTCGACTACATGCACCTCGCTAAGTATGACGGACAGTGGAAGGTCGTCAACGTGCTGTGGCAGGTAGCACCCGCGCCCCGGAATTGACCCCAGTCACTTCGCCTCCCGCGCGCGCACGTCTCAACTGGTCGTCATCTCGGGGCGGCTCGTTCATTCGAGTTGTGCCGCGAGTCACACGGATGCTGCAATGCAGAATTGCCCGGGCTGCCGACAGGCTCACTTTGCTCAGTGGAGGATGGTCAGCAATGTACAGCAGGATTTCGGTCATGATCGCGATCCATGTCGTGTGTTCGACCATTGCGGTGCAGGCGCAGGCGCCGGTCACCGCGCGCGCCGGGTCTGAATCGGAACCCTTCGCGCTGAAAGTGGGTGAACACGGAGGCATGGTGACGGAGTTCACGAGGCCGCCTGCGATTCAAGGGATGACGGCGATCGAGTATCGCGAGCGGCTCCTTGCGGCTGACGCTGCTTTCGATGCACAGCAGTGGGGTACGGCTGCTGCGGCGTACGAGAGCGTCGCTCGAGCGTTTCCCTATAACGGCGAGATCTGGCAGCGGCTCGGCGTTGCGCGATGGAACCTCGGGGATTTCGTCGGTGCCGGACATGCGTACGCGGAGGCCCATCGGTGGGGGCTCAGGCGATACGGCTTCGCAAACGCCTACGAGGCGGCGGCGGCCTACGCCCGCGGAGGCCAGGCAGGCGAAGCGGCAAGGTGGCTCCGAACGGCGATCGTGACTCTGAACCATCCACGTTCGGATGCACTTCTCGAGGCTGAGCACTTCGATGGGCTCCGTTCGAGCGCTCCATTCCAGGCGCTCCTGCGGGAACGGGCGGCCGCACCGGCCGCTACTCGTATCGAGCGATGGTCCGCGGACATAGACCTGTTCCTGCGGGAGTTCAGAGACCTTCGGCGCGACCTGAATGCTGTCGAATGGGCGTCGATCGACGATGCCGCCCGGGTCCTGCAGGAGCGGACGGATAGTCTGAGCGATCACGAAATGCTGGCGGGCCTGCATCGGATCGCCGCTGCCGCCGGCAAGGGCCATAATACTTCACCTTCTGTGTATTCCGACCTGGGAGTGAATGGAAAGGCTCTTTCGGTGCTCCCGCTGGACTTCTACATGTTTCCCGAAGGGCTGTTCGTCATTGGCACAGTCGGACCCCATGAAGACCTCGTTGGCGCCCGGGTGATTGCGTTCGGCAAGGTCCCTACGGACGAGGCGGTGCGCCGTATCTCAACGCTGATCGATCGCGAGCGCGGCTCGGATATGGCCGTAATGTGGCTCGCGCCCCGCTACCTCAGTCATCCAGCCTTCCTCAGCGCATCCGGCATTGAGGTAACCGGAGAGGCGGTGCGACTCACTCTGGAGCTGGTGTCGAAAGACACGGTGACGAGGACGATCGCCGGTTCAGCTTTCCGGAGCCGGCCGAGGCTCTACCCGCCGACGGTTGCGTCGGCGACGACACCGCTCTATCTCACGCGCGTCGCGGATCCCTTCTGGTATCGCGACCTCGGCAGCCGTGTCACATACCTGCAGTACAACCTGGTGCGCCACGGACCCGGTCGCGGAACGGCCGGCGACAGCTTCGCAGCCGAGCTCAGGCAACACCTGGCAGCAAGCAGAACGCGCGACCTGATCATCGACCTGCGCCACAACTACGGTGGTGATACGTACACCTACACGGAATTGTTGAAGACGCTCATTGAATATGATATGAAGGAGGGCACTCGCCTGTACGTGATTACCGGACGGACAACCTATTCGGCGGCAGTGAATTTCATCGCAGATCTGGACAGGTTGACGGATCCGATCTTCGCAGGCGAACTTTCCAGCGCACCCAACCAGGGTGGCGATGCGGTCGACATCCTCCTGCCGCATAACCGACTGAGGATGTCGGCCACGCCGGTGAACTGGTCAATGCAGTCTCCGCACGATACCCGGACCTCTATTCCAGTGACCGTGCCAGTCACCCTCACGGCTGGCGATTATTTCGCCAATCGGGATCCTGTCATGGAAGCGCTGGCTCAACTGATAGAGAGGGAGCGCGGCAGATCGAGGTGACGAGATGGCAAGACCTGCCGTACCTGCTGGCCACGGTCGCGCGTGGCGCGGACAACGGCTGCGTATCATCCGCCGCGACGACGAGCACTTCAACGGCGTGCACCACCACGTGCTCGAGATCGCACCACCGGATGGTCTGCCCTCATACCGGCTGTATGTCGACGCGGTGTCGGCGCTGTCGGCGAAGCGCCGCTTCAGCCAAGGCGGTCAGGAGGTGGATAACGTGTTCTCCGATTTCCGGACGCACGCCCGCGTGCGTCTACCATGGCGAATACAATCGCTTCAGGAAGGCAGGCTGGCCGAGGACATCGCGTATACTGCGATGCGGCTTGATGCGCCGGTCGATGAGCTGCTCTTCGCGCCGATCGGCCGATGATCGTGTCGTGTAGTCAGGCCCTCGGCTGCGCGCGCTGCGCGCTCGCGCAGCGCGGTCTCGCGTTTCTGCTGTTCCTTCTGGTGGCCGCGACCACCGGCGGCTGTGCGCCGGACGGGCAGAACGCGACGTCGACCCGCGCGTCCACGGCCCCGCCGCGGACGCATGAAGCGCTTCACGCATATGTCGAGCAGGCGATGCGCGACTGGAGCGTGCCCGGGCTCGCTATCGCCATCGTTGCGCGTGACTCAATCGTGCTCGCCCGCGGCTATGGTGTGCGGCGCGCGGGCGAAGCCGAGCACGTGAACGCACAGACACTGTTCGGCCTGCTTTCGCCGACGAAGGCGTTCACTACCACTGCGCTCGCCATGCTCGTTGAGGAGGGGCGCATCTCCTGGGATGACCCCGTCGTGCAGCACCTGCCAGACTTCCGGCTCAGCGACACTACGACCACACGCGAGCTGCGCATCCGCGACCTCGTGAGTCACCGCAGCGGCTACCCCGACGCGCCGCGGCTCTGGTATGGCACGGGTCACGGCGATGACGAGCTCGTGCGCCGGCTCGCAGACGTTGAACCGCTCGCGCCGCTGGGCGCCGAGTTCCACTATAACAACCTGCTGTACGTGGTGGCGGGTGAACTGATCGAGACAGTGGCGGACAGGAGCTGGCACGACTTTGTACGCGAACGCATCTTCCTGCCGCTCGGGATGGAGCGCAGCACGACTAGCGTCGCCAGACTCGCGGGACGCGACAACGTCGCCTCGCCGCACGCCCGTCGCGTCTTCAATCGCGTCGGGGCGCCCCGGCCCATTCCCTACTTTGACGCTGACAACATCGCACCCGCCGGCATGATCCACACGAACGCGCTGGAGATGACCGCATGGCTCCGACTACACCTGAATGATGGCGAGTACCGCGGCCGCCGGCTGCTCGAGCCCGCCTCGCTTCACCAGCTATGGCAGCCGCAGATCCACATCCCGGACCCTACCGCCCCGCGACTCGGCGGCGAGCGCGCCTTCGCGCCCCTCCGCGGATTCGTCAATTCCATGAGCTACGGGCTCGGCTGGTTTCTCCTTGATTACCGCGGCCAGCGCGCACTCACCCACGGTGGCGGCATCAACGGCCAGCGCTCCGCCGTGGGGCTGCTGCCCGATATTGGCGCAGGCGTCGTCATTCTCTCCAACATGCAGGATACCGAGATCGCACTCGCGCTGTTGTATCAGGTCTTCGACCTGTTCCTCGACGTGGA
>CAYXRS010000136.1:6411-8363 GCA_964467195.1 uncultured Gemmatimonadaceae bacterium | reverse complement strand
CGCCGCTCGCCGCTGCGCTGCTCCGGGGCGCCGGCGTCATTCAATGGGCGCGCGGAGCCGCCGCGGTGATGGCCGGACTGGTGGCGTTGATCGGCTTCTTGCTTGTTGCCGAGCTTGGGCAGCAACAGGTTGTTCCGGCGCTGGGGCTGGAACGCGAGGACCTGATACCGATGTTGATGTCGATAGGCATCGGAGCCGCTTGTGCGATAGCCGCCGGCTGGCTGGCCGCTGCCGTGGGACGTCGTGCACCACTGGCCAGCGGTGCGTTGCTTGGAGCGGTGTTCCTCCTCCTGAACCTCACTGCAGTTTTGCGGGGGGTCGCTCAGGGTCCGCTCTGGCATTGGGTGGGGTTCGGCTTGGCGGCAGCTTGTGGCGCAGTTGCGGGAGGGCTGATACGCGTCAGCCAGAATACACGGACGGGCGGGACTCATTGAGTCACGTATTGTGAATCACGTACTGCCAAAGGAGCACGACATGGAACTCGGTGCCTTTTCAGTCAGCCTTGCCGTTAAGGACCTGGAAGCTTCGAGGGTGTTCTATGAAAAGTTCGGGTTCTCGGCGCTCGGCGGAGATCCAAAACAGGGCTGGCTGATCCTGAAGAACGGCGATCACGTCATCGGCCTTTTTCAGGGCATGTTCGAGAAGAACATCCTCACCTTCAATCCGGGCTGGGACAGCAGCGCGAACAAGCTCGAGAAGTTCACGGACGTGCGCGAGATCCAGCGGCAGCTTAAGGCGCAGGGTGTGAGGTTCGTGAACGAAGCCGATGAAAGCACCACTGGGCCGGCCAGCTTCATTGCCGAGGATCCCGACGGAAACCCGATTCTGGTGGATCAGCACGTCTGAGGTTGAAGGAACAGCGCGGCAGCCACGGCCTGCGACCTGCCGCCGCGTTCCGTCCTCGCAGCCTGGCGGAGCTCCCTCCTCGGTCTGCGCTGACTTCAGCGCAGAAACTCCTCCACCGCGGCGAAGAACTCCTGTGGCCGCTCGACATGCGGGTAGTGACCGGCGCCGTCGATCAGGACCAGGCGCGCATTCGGGAACGCGACCTCCCACTCGCGCGCCGAGGGAACCGGGATGGGTTCTCTCGCACCGTGAATGACGAGGACCGGAATGCGAATGTCTCCAAAGTCGTTCCGCCAGTCCCAGTCGCCAAGAGATTGCATGGTGAGGGTTCTCACGACATGCGAGTTCCGTAGCGCCTCAGTCGACACGTCGCACAGGTCACCGCGCATGCTCTGGACCGTGGAAGTATCCTGCGGATCACCGAAGTAACCGCGCAAGTAGATCCTCCAGAAGCCACGGCACGTCGCATGCGGATCCGGCGCCGTGGCGATCGCCTGAATTGCCTGGAAGTGGGTTTGTAGCTCGGCGAGCGTGGTGCTGTCCATCCAGGCAATGAGGTTCTGAGCGAACTGCTCGTTGTACGGGGCGTTGCGAATAGGCATCGGTCCGACCATGATCAGCCGCGACACGTTGTCGGGATGTTGGAGCGCGTAGCGCGCGGCGAGCCCCGGCCCCCAGGAGTGGCCGAGGATCGTCATCCGTTCGATCCCGAAATGTCGGCGCACCGCCTCGACGTCGGCTACGTGTGCGGCAAGGTGGATGCGCGCCGAGTCCGATACGATCGTCGACTTCCCAGCCCCACGCTGGTCGTAGAAGATCAGCGTGTGCGTCCGCGCGAGTGGCTCGAGATCATGCGCCAGGTAGTCCAGGGGAAATCCCATCGCGCCACCGTGCAGAACCACGATGGTATCACCGCCGGAACCCATCGTCTGGAAGTAGAGTTGGACGCCATTGCTGCTCTGGATGTAGCCGCTGTCTGACTGCGCCAGCGCGTCGGGTACGGATTGACTCGAGCATGAAGCGAGTGCGCCCGTGGATGCCAGCAATGCGATCGGCCAGCGCTTGTGCCTGAACATGCCCAACCCCCTCTGCGTTGCTCAGTGAAA
>CAYXRS010000136.1:0-6311 GCA_964467195.1 uncultured Gemmatimonadaceae bacterium | reverse complement strand
GAGTTGCCGGCATAGCGCAATCACGCCAGCGCGGCGCTCGCGGCCCGATGGCGCCGACCCGCCGTGGGATAGATTGACCCGCGTGCCAGTGGTGGTGCGTTGAGTGGACTGGCACATTTGCAGGCGCGACGCGCGGAACTGCGGCTATCTTGTTGGCTGCTCGAGCCGGCGTATGATTCAGCTTACCCCTCGCCCTCGGCGTCTGCCGCGCCCGCTGTCACATGCCACTGGAATACGCCGAGCACCGACCTTCACCAACGGTCTCCCAGTACGTCGAATGCTACTGGACACTCCGCGGCCATCTGCCATCTGGTGACGCACCGCAGCGCATCATCCCCGATGGCCGGTCCGAGCTCGTCTGGAACTTCGCCGATCCCTTCATTCGGCACCGCGCATCCGCAGCGTCGCACCGTCAACCGGCATCGGTGCTGGTAGGACAGATAACGAGCCCCATCCTCCTGGAACCGACCGGAAGAATCGACCTCATCGGCGCCCGATTCACCGCGGCAGGGCTCGGTGCCTTCCTCGGCAGCCAATTCCCAATGTTGGAGCTGACCGACGCGGACGTCGCCATGGACGACGTGCTGGGATCCCGACTGCGCAGCTTCCGGGAGGATGCCGGCGCCTTCGTGGCGCCAGATGCGCGGGTGCGTTTGCTAGACGAGCGACTGTCGTTCGAGATCCGTCACACCGCGCCGGTGAACCCGCGGGTGCGAGGTGCCATGGAGTTGATCCTCGCTGCGCAGGGCAACGTGCGCGTGGATGCGGTCTCCGCCGCAGCCGGCGTGAGCGGCCGCCAGCTCGAGCGTATCTTCCTGTCGACCGTCGGCATGGGGCCCAAGCGCCTAAGTCGGATCGTCCGGCTTCAGCACCTGGTGGCGCGGGTCAGCGGCGAGGGTCCGCGGGCCTGGGCGCGGATTGCGGTGGAATGCGGCTATTACGATCAGGCGCACCTGCTGCGCGACTTCCGCGAGCTCACGGGCGAGACGCCCGGCTCGTTCTTCCGGCAGGCCGAGCCATCGCTCGCCGAGGTCTTCCTCCGGCCTGGCTGACCGAACCACTCCGCCGCCCGCATGTCGGTTTTTTCCACGACGCGCGTGGCTCGTGCGTACGAACGTTGGGCCAGATGCTCCCCCGAATCGGATTGGCCAGACCAGAAGAGGAACAATCACAATGAGTGGACCCACGCATTTCAGGACGGCAGGAATCCTCACGGGTACGACGATGATCGTCTTCATACTCCTCGCGGTGCCCGCGGCGCTGTCGCACGCCCGAACCAACGAGGCGTCAGCTTCCGCACGCCCGGCCGCCGAGGTGGATCGCATGAGCTGGATGGCCGGCTGCTGGGAGGGTACGCTCGGCAACGGCGCGAGCTACGAGGAGGTATGGCTCGCGCCCCGCGGCGGCATGATGCTCGGCATGGCACGCATGTCGCGCGACGGGCGTACGCTCTCGTTCGAGTTCGCATCGCTCGGCGAGCAAGATGGCGCCGTGGTGTATTCGGCGCAGCCTTCCGGCCGGCCGCCCACGCCGTTCAGGGCGAAGGAGATCTCGCGTTCCGCCGCGACCTTCGAGAATCCCGCACATGACTTTCCGCAGCGCGTGATCTATCGTCTCGCCGGCCCCGACGAATTGCATGCGCGCATCGAGGGGGAGCGAGGTGGACAGCTGCGCGGGATGGACTTCCCGATGAAGCGGGTGAGCTGTCCGGGTGCGGCCGCGCGCTAGACGTATCCCTTCTTCAGGAGGAACTCACCAGTCTTCACGTAGTAGTCCGCGTCCGGCAGCTCCCACCCCAGAGTGTCGGCCAGCCGGTCGTACGTGTTGAAGAGAAACGCAACGTAAAACGCGTCGCGCACCGCCTCGCGCGTCACCCCGGCCGCCAGCACCACCCGCACCGCGTGGGCATCAACGTGCTCCGGGTGCAGCGTAAACGCCTCGAGGAGCGCCAGCATCGCGCGCAGCCGCTCGTCGATGGGCGCGGTGCGATAGTCGTCAAGAATTGGTTGCATCGTCCCGACACCGAGCGCCGACTCCGCGACCGCGGAGTGCGATCGCGTTCAGAAGACACATTGGTTGAGGCGCGATACGAAGGCGGCGAACATCTCGCGCTCGCCAACGCTCCACGGCGACGGCCCGCGCATCACCTGCTGCGTAAGCTCGGACCACGGGCGTCCGAAGAACTCCTTCCTGTAGAACAACGTGCGGACAACACCGGGTGCGTGTCCCCTCACGACGCGTATCAGGCCCAGCAGCATCTTGTCGCGCAGGCCATGCCCGTGGTGGACCTTCGGCAGCCTCATGCCTCCTCCAGCGCCGCGAGGCCGTTTTCGAGCAGCCGCCGCGAAGCACCGATCGAAGCGCTCACGACGATCTCGAACAGGTAGTCGTCGTCGTAGGTGGCGCGCAGGCGGGTGATGTCCTCGTCGGTAACACGGTAGGCGTGGCGATGAATGGTGTCGACCAGCGCCTGAAGGTCGGCCGGGAGTCCCGTCCCCCCCGCGGCAGCGCGGCGGATGGCGGGCGGACTCGCAGCCGGCTCTTCGAGAACGCGATGAAGAACCGCATCGCGAAGGCTCGCGTAGTGGTCGGGAAACATGGTCGCCAATGTGCGGGTCCGCTGGCGGGGCGGCAAGACGAGCGCATCGGCCTTGTCGCGATGCGCATCGGCGCACGTTGCGAATGACGCGTGATCCCGCTCGAACCATCCTGCTGATCAGAATGGCGACGTTCGCACCTCGCCCGAACGCGGAAGGTTCAGCCGCTCGAGCAGTGCCTCGAACCGGGGGTGGCCGCGCACCAGATCGAAGTCCTTGTGGCCGCTGGCAATGAACGGAATGCTCGGGTCGCCGGCCTCGTAGGCTCGTTCGAGCCAGTCCAGCGCGCGTTCGCCCTCCCCGGCACGCAAGTACAGCCGCGCAACTCGAGAGAAGCCCACCCTGGACTGAACCGGTCGCGCCGCCAGCGTTTCGGCTGCGTGACGCATGGCTCCACGATACCCGTCCTCTTCATACCCCATGGCCAGCGCCTGGTCGAGCTCTGGATCGCCCCTCCCCACCATGGCCAGCGCCCGCTCCGCGGCCAGCGCCTCCTCGTGCCGCTCCGCGTAGGCGAGAGCATTGGCAATGCCAATCAGGCTTCGCAGCGAGTTGGGCTCCATCCGGCCGACGGCGTGGAAATGCTCGAGCGCTTCGTCGTAGCGTCGCGCCATGAGGAGTGCTCCGCCGACGGTGGCGCGAACATCCGGATTGACCGGATCCAGTTCGAGGGCGCGCTGTGCCTGCACCATCGCCTCTTCGGGTCGTCGCATGATGTGCAGGTACTGCGAGTAGAACGCGCGCGCGCGCGCATAGTTGGGGTTGAGATCGATTGCCCGCCGGAAGCTCGCCTCGGCCGGTGCCCAGTCCCAGTCCGTCCACGTCAGTTGCGTCGCGCGCGCGAAGTGCGCCTCGGCGAGCATCGGGTCCAGCTCCAGAGCAAGGTCGACGGCAGCGCGCAGTTTCGGCCCCGCCTCGCTGGGCGCCACCAGCGCACCTTGCTGCCGGGCCGACCAGACCTGACCGATACCAAGGTGCGCCCGGGCGTAGTTGGGATCGTGCCTGAGCGCGAACTCGAAGTACCGTAGGGCGGTCTCGAGGTCTGACGGGGTCGCGCGCTCGAGGTAGGTGACGCCCCGCAGATACGACTCGTACGCTTCGGGATTCACCGGGCGTGCCGCGGTGAACCGAGCCTCTTCAGCTGGGAGGAGGGCCAACGCCAGCGAGCCGGCCACGCCGCGCGCAACGTCGCTCTGGAGTGCCAGCATTCCGTCCCTCTCACGGTCATAACTCTCCGCCCACCGCTGCGTCTGGTCAGGCACGTGAATGAGCGTGGCGTTGATTCGCATTCGGGTGCCTTCTCGGCGGAAAGCTCCCTCCAGCAAGTAGTCGACCCCCAGCTCGCGGCCGATCTCATCGAGCGGCGTAGTGCGATCCTTATACCGGATCGACGAGGCCCTCGCGATCACGCTGAGGCGCTCCGGGTGCAGCCGACTCAACTCCGTGCGAATCTCGTCGGCCAAGGCGTCGCTCAGGTACTCCTGCTCCAGATCGCCGGTCAGGTTCTCGAACGGCAGCACGGCAAGCCTTATCGGGGTAAGTGCCGCCGCGCGAGGCTGGAACCGATCCCACAAGCCTGTGCCAAGAGTGATCAGCACGGCCGCGGCGGCCGCGGATGAGGCAGCTACGATCCAGCGCCTCTTTCCACGGCGTGTTCCTCGTACGCGCGCAACCACAAAGCCGGTCGTCAGCGCCTCGGCGAACGCCCTGGCAGTCGCAAATCTCTCTGCCGGGTCCTTGGCCAGCGCGCGCTCCACGGCGCGCTCCACGAACAGCGGAACAGTGGGATTACCGGCGCGCAGCCGCGGGACGGTATCGGCGGCGTGCCTCGCCAGCAGTGCCTGCGGAGTCGGTCCTTCGAAGGGTGCACGTCCTGATACCATCTCATAGACCACGCAACCGAGCGAATACACGTCGGTCCGACCGTCCACCTCGTCCGTCCCGAACGCTTGCTCAGGACTCATGTACGCTGGCGTGCCGATCGCCAGACCTGTCCCCGTGAGCCGATCACCGCCGGCCGCGGCGACGGCCCGCGCGATCCCGAAGTCCGCCACAATCGCCTGATCGCCGGCCAGAAGAATGTTCTCAGGCTTGATGTCCCGGTGAACCACGCCCCGCTCGTGAGCGTGCGCCAGTGCTGACGCGATCTGATCGGTCAGCCTGATGGCCTCGTCCACGGGCAGCCGAGTCTCCCGCTCCAGGCGGTCGCGCAGAGACTCCCCGTCGACAAACGGCATGACATAGTAGAGGAAACCGTCGGCCTCGCCGGAGTCGAACAGCGGCAGGATGTGGGGATGCGTGAGATTGGCCGCGATCTCGATCTCGCGGACGAAGCGGTCCGTACCGATTGCCGCGGCCAGCTCGGGCTTCAGGACCTTGATGGCGACCTTGCGGCCGTGCTTTCGGTCCTGGGCCACGTAGACCGTGGCCATCCCGCCGCTACTGAGCTCGCGCTCTACGGCATAGCGGTCAGCGACGGCTGCCGTGACACGCTCTGTGACGCTCGGCATCAGGCTCAGAACATGGCGCCGCGGCAGGCGAACGGCGACCCCTGCCAGCAAGTGCCGAGGCGCTGACGGAACCCCGGGCTGGGAGGGCGGGGGTGCGCCGGTATTAGATCTCGGGAATGTTGACCGCCCTGGCCTCGATCACCTCCGTTCGAGGCGGGAGCCTAAGGTACGCCAATCTACAGCGGGCGTCGTGCGCCGGCTAACGGCCAGCAGTGACAAGATGAATTCGGCAGGTGAACAGCACTCTCATGGTTGATCTCACGGCGAGCGAATTGAACTGCCTACTTCCCTTCCATTCTTTTCGGCCGAACGGCGTCAGTACCACCATTCTCCCAGAGCTGAATGGGGTTCCCCTCCGGATCAAGAAGGTGTGCGAAGCGCCCGTTGGGATACTCCTCGGGATCCACTTCCACTGCTATTCCAGCCGACCGCAGCTGCGCTACCATCTCATCCAGATCGCGCACACGAAAGTTGAGTATCAGAGACGCGGAGAACCGTGCAAGGTACTCGTTACCATCATTGAACGGATCGAAGACGGTCGGACCCTCTTCCTGCCACCACGAGCCGTCCTCGTATCGTCCGGGCACCCGGGGAATACCAAGGTGCGCCTCGTACCATGCGGCAAGTGCGCGAGGATCCTTTGCACGGAAGAACACGCCGCCGATGCCAGTTACGCGCTGCATTTTCTTCCTCCCGATCTCGGTCCAGGGACGCGCTATCCGTCGCGTGCAGTCGGTTTTTCGTGACCGCCGCGTTCTCGGCGGTTAGTGGGTGTCCATGTGGTCACGCGTCGGGCCGCTGAAGTCGTCCCAGACCCACCGCGGCGCGCCAGGCCGCCAGCTGGCCGAGGTGGTAGCCAAGGTGACCGGTCGCCAGATACGAGACGAAGTCGCCAGAGGTGGGAAAAGCCGCACGCACCGGAGCGTAAGGGTTCTCCTTCGCCATCAGGGCGTCGTCGAATCCCATGGCACCATTGCACAGGTCGCCGTATACCGAGCGGAATGCCTCGCAGAGAGTCATCATGCGAGGATAGTCCTCCTCCTGCGTCGACGGACTGCTCCCCGGATTGAAGAGCGGTCGCCACTCCGCGGGACAGATTGGCGGCCGGCCGCAGAGCCGGCGCCCGAAGTCTCCCGTGACGGCAAGGTGTCCGATCAACCAGCCTGCCGTCTTCGTTCCCGCCTGCGGCTCGAGCGCCAGATGG
>CAYXRS010000135.1:0-8407 GCA_964467195.1 uncultured Gemmatimonadaceae bacterium | reverse complement strand
GCGGAAGAGCCGTTCCGTGGCCTCGTGCCGCTCGCGCGCCGATGCGAGCGGGCGCTCCTCCATCGTCATCTGTCGCTCCATGCTCAGCGCGTCGTAGTACATCCGCGCTATCTCGGCATCGAGCCGCAGCCGCTCCGAATCCGTGCGCGCCTCCGCCACGCGCGACCCGGCGCGTGCCGCGCGCAGCTCCTGAAAGCGCGCGCCGCCGTCGAAGAGCGTCATGCTCATGTTCAGCGCCTGGTTGGCCGAGCTGGCGCTGGAGCGCAACGGATCATCGCGAATGATCGGCCGCCCGAATTCATCACGACCGGTGAGTATTCGCGAGTCGCTCCCCGAGAACCCCATGCTGGCCGTCAGGCTTGGCAGCATCATCCCGTAGCCCTGCCGCACCTGCGCCCCCGCCACCTCCTCCTGCGCCGCCACCCGCAGCAGCCCCGGATTCCGCTCCCGCGCGATCCGCTGCGCCTCCTCCAGCGACAGCTCGGCAACACGCTCCTGCGCGCCCGCAATGCCCGGGCAGATCACCAGCGCCAGCGCCGCCACGCGAATCTTCGCCAGACACCCCGGAACACCGAACATGAAACACCGGGCGCCGGCCGTCATTGCGGCCGTCCTCCAGCAGCGCTAACGCTCTCTACCAGGCGCACGCGCGCGTCGTGAATGAGCGAGTAATGCCCGCTCGTGAGCACGATCTCTCCCGGGCGCACCATCTCCGTGTTGGCGTTCTCCACGATCTCGACGTGTGTGTCGTTCGCCAAGCCGGTCGTCACGTAGCGCCACTTGGCCAGTCCGCCACGCTCGTCTCCCTCATACACGAACAGCATGCTGCGACGACGGCCGTCGCCCCGCTCCAGCACCGCCGAGCGCGGTACGAGAATGCGGTCGGCAAAGCGCCGTGCATCCAGCGACACGCGCGCGTACATGCCGGGGAGGATGCGGCCCTGCGGATTCGGGATCGTCACCGTGACGCGCGCGGTGCGAGTGTCGCGCTCCACCAATGGATTGATCGATTCGATCCGGCCCACGAACGCCTCACCTGGAAACGCCGAGAAGGTGACCAGCGCAGTGCGCCCCGCAGTCAGGTAGCCGATCTCGCTCTCCAGCACCTGTACCTCGACCTTGATCGGATCCAGCGAGGCGACCGTCAGCAGCTCGTCACCGGAGCGAACGTGCTGCCCGGCCACCACTTTGAGCGAGGTCACCCGTCCGGCGAAGGGCGCCTGAACGCGCGCTCGTCGCAGCTCCAGCTGTGCGCGCTGGAGCTGCACCTCGGCGGCGTCCAGACCTGACTTGGCGCGGGCGGCGCGCTCGCGGTCGGCGCGCACGGCCGGATCGTCGATGCGTTCATCGAAGAGCGTCAGCTCGTGGTACTGCGCCTCCGCCGTACGCAGCCGCGCCGTTGCATCGTTCACCGCCAGCTCGTACTCGGCCGGGTCGATCGCTACCAGAAGCGCGCCCGAGCCGACCGCCGCGTTCTCCCGTGCCGACACGAGCTGTACGCGGCCGTTCACCTGCGCGAGGATCGCGGTCTGACGCCAGGCCGCTGCCTGGCCGGCGGCAGTGACCGAGAGGGTAAGAGTGTCGACGCGTACCTCGGCACCTTCCACGGGAATCGACACGTCGGTGCCAAACGCCGCCGTCGCCGATTCCACCGCCTCGGCGCCACCCGCACGCTGGCCGGGGACGTCGGCCGTGTCCGCCCTGGCGCGAACGCGCACGTAGGCGGTGCTGGCCAGGACGAGGAGGATCAGCAGTCCGACGAACGGTGGGATGAAGCGCCGGTTGGAGGCCATGTTACAGATCGGGTTATGGACGTTGGACTGCTGTTTCCTGTATCCGCATAGCGGCACAGCGGGCGGCGCCGGGCTCGGCTCCCACCCCGACTACCTGCTCCACCCACCGTGAGACCTAGTCACGGTTGTGGCCGGGAAGGTTGCCGCGTCGCGCCAGGGGAACTCGCTGGCTTCCCGTCAACCTTGCGTGTTGGCTCCAACGGCGCACGACGAAAACGTCAGGAGCAGGATCAAATCATTGCGCGGCTGTGCCCCAACGTTCCCTACCAGCCCCCCGTACCCCGGGGTAGTTTGCCAGTACGACAACGACCGGCGGCCTTGTTGCCGCCACGGTTCCGCCATCCAGACAGCCATAGTTGCCGATGAGACGTTTCGTTCTTGCCATCCTGCTCCTTGCCGCGTCGCCGCTGGCGGCGCAGCAGCCCAACCCGGCGCTGCTGACCCGTCCACAGGCCACCTCGCAGCCGTCCACGGCCCCCGCCGCGCATGGCAATTTCGAGCTCACGATTCCCAACATCATGCGCGGGCCTGAACACTACGGCCGGGAGCCCAGTCGCGTGCGGTGGACCCCGGATGGGCAGTGGATCTACTTCATGTGGAACGAGGCGGGAACGCCGTGGAATGAAGAGCCCAAGCCCTACCGCGTCCGGGCGCGCGCCGGCGCCGCGCCCGAGCAGGTCTCGACGGCGCACATGGATTCTGTGGGTCCGCTGGTGGAGGCCGGCGCCGTCTCACAGGACCGACGCTGGCGCGCTGTCTCCTTCGGCGGCGACATCTATGTGGTCGACATTCGCGCCAACACGGCGCGGCGAATCACGCAGACGCTCACCGAGGAAACCAATCCGCAGTTCGCCGACGACGCGCGTGCGGTGTACTTCGTTCGTGACAACAACGTCTTCTCCGTCAACCTGATCACGGGTCTGGTGGCGCAGCTCACCGACATTCGCACAACACCGGCGGAGCGCGAGCCGAGGCCGGCAACGGGGATGCGCGAGCTGCTCGAGTCGCAGCAGCTGGACCTGTTCGAATCGGTGCGCGAGCGCGCCCGCCGCGACTCGATCCAGCGCGCCGAACGCATGGCGCGCGACTCGGCGCGCGTGCGAACCCTTCACCTGCGAGAGCGGGAGCGCATCACGGCACTAAGGGTCTCCCCGGACGGCGGCGGCGTGCTGATCGGCACATCGATGCCGTCGCCAGACGCGCAGCAGACGCGCATACCGGCGTACGTGACGCGCACCGGCTTCACCGAGGAGCTCACCGTGCGCACGAAGGTTGGCGACGCGCAGGACTCCGGCCGCATGGCGTTCATGAGTCTGCCGAGCGGCGAGGTACAGTGGCTTCAGGTGACGCCCGATGACACCACGCGGCCGCCCTCGCTTGCCTTCCCCGTGGGTTGGAGCGATGACGGCCGCTACGGGTTGGTGTACGCGATCTCCAACGACTACAAGACGCGCTATCTGCATCGCGTGTCCAACGGCGGCGAGCTGCTCACCCTGGACGTGCTGCGAGACACAGCCTGGATCGGCGGCCCGTGCTCCAACTGCGCTGGCTGGTTCGATGGCGGGCGGCGCGTCTGGTTCGTGAGCGAGGTGGATGGCTACGCGCACCTGTACACCGTGGCCGCCGACGGTTCCGACCGCAGGCAGCTGACGAGCGGGCAGTGGGAGGTGCTGAGCGTGCAGCTCTCCGCCGACCGGCGCTCGTTCTACATCGAGACGAACGAGGTCTCCCCGTTCGAGCGGCAGCTGTACCGCATGGCGGTCACGGGCGGAGCGCGCACGCGCATCACGCGCGACACGGGCGGTCACCAGACTACGCTGTCGCCGGACGAACGGATGGTCGCGTCGGTGTTCTCGTACTCCAATCAACCGTGGGATCTGTTCGTGATGCCAAATCAGGCGAACGCGCAGATGACGCGGCTCACCACCGGTGCCACGGAGGAGTTCCGCGGTCACCCATGGCTGGCGCCGGAGATCGTCATGATTCCCGCCTCCGATGGCGCGCAGGTTCCGGCACGCATCTACCGGCCACAGGAAGTGGGTGCGCAGCCCAACGGCGCGGCGGTGATCTTCGTGCATGGGGCCGGCTATCTTCAGAACGTACACCGGCGGTGGTCGTCGTATTCACGGGAGTACATGTTCCACCACCTCCTCGCCTCGCGCGGCTACGTGGTGCTCGACATCGATTTCCGCGCCTCGGCGGGATACGGGCGCGACTGGCGCACCGCCATCTACCGCCACATGGGCGGACGCGACCTCCAGGATCAGGTGGACGGCTCTCGATACCTGCAGCGCGAGTTCGGCATCCCGCCGGAGCGCGTCGGCATCTACGGCGGCAGCTACGGCGGCTTCATCACGCTCATGGCGCTGATGACCGAGGCCGACTCGTTCGGCGCCGGCGCGGCGCTGCGCTCGGTCACCGACTGGGCGCACTACAACCACCCGTACACGGCTCGCATCCTCAACACGCCCGACGACACCGTTGCCTACCGTCGATCGTCGCCGATCTACTTCGCGGAAGGGCTCGCCCGCCCACTGCTGATCACGCACGGCATGGTGGATGTGAACGTGCACTTCCAGGACGTGGTACGTCTGGCGCAGCGACTGATCGAGCTGGGCAAGACCGACTGGGAGATGGCAATCTACCCGGTTGAGGACCACGCCTTCGTGCGCCCCGATTCGTGGGCGGATCAGTACAGACGTATCTTCGAGCTGTTCGAGCGTCACCTCCATCCGGCGACCGCCGCAGGGCGTGTGGAAGCTGGGAACTGAGCTGGCCTGTCGAGGCGGCGCCTCTGGGGTGAAGCAGTTCACCAAGCCGGCGGAAGCGCACCGAACTCAGGCTACCGGTACAGTCTCCAAACTGTACCAGTACCGAACTCAGCCCTGCAAGCCCATTCCCCAGCGCGCCAGAGCGGTTGGGTATGCGCCGTAGCCGAGCAGTTTGTCGTGGAAATCCCGTAGCGAGAAGTCGCTGCCCCAGGCCTTGCGAGCATCTTCGCGGAGGTCGAGGATGTCGGCGCGGCCGACGGCGTAGCAGAGTTGGTAGGTGGGGTACGCGCAGTAGCGGCGTGCCTCGGAGAGCGCCGCGGCCTCGTCGAATCCCAGCTCGTCGCGAAGGATGGCGGCGGCCTCTTCCACCGTCATGCCGCGCGTGTGAAGCGAGACATCGAGAATGATTCGGAGCGCTCGCCAGAGAAGGAAGTGCGCCTGGAAGAGCCGCTCGGCGGGCGACGAAAGCAGCCCCTGTTCCACCGCCAGCTCCTCGCAGTAGAGCGCCCACCCTTCCTGCGCGGCGGGCGTGGCGATCACGCGACGGGCGAGACGGTCGAGGCGGTTGGCGGTGACGATCTGCTGGTGATGCCCCGGCACTCCCTCGTGCACAGCAAGTGCGACTATCTCGGCGCGCGCGAAGGTGCGCCATACCTCGCCCTCGCCGGCGAGCGTGACGAAGAAGCTGCCCTGCTGCTCGCGCTCGAAGGCGCCGGGACCGAAATACGCGGCGAACGGCGTGAGTGGACGCAGATAGCCGGGCGTGGGCACCACCTCAGGCTCCTCGGGGGGCACCGTCATGAGCTCGCGCTCGATGGTGAAGTCACGCGCCTCACGCATGGCACGCGTGTACTCCTCCAGCGCCTCCTCGCGCGACGGCATGTCGGCGCGAAGCAGTGCCACCAGCTCGCGCGGATCGGCACCGGGGCGCAGCTCCCGAGCGATCTCCGTCATGCGGACGCGCACCTCGTCGCGGAGCCGCTCGGCGTAGCGCACCAGCTCGTCGGCACCGGCGCGGATCATGTGCGCGGTACGCAGCTTGGCGTCGAACAGCGGGCGTCCAATGCCATGCTCATCGGAAGCGCGCTCGTCCATCACCACCAACGCGTCGCCAAAGGAGATGAGCGCAGCCACTGCCTTGTCGCGAGCCGCACTCACCACGTCTGAATCCAGGTAGCCGTTCCAGAGCGACGGCTCGTTCAATCCGTCGCGCACCAGCAGAAGCGCGGCCGGAAGCATGGCGCGCGCCGTCTCGATGTGCACGCGGCGAGGCTCGGTGAGTACCTCGGCGGCGCCCTCGAGGAGCCTCGGCATCTCGCCCAGCCGTGACAGCAGCGCGCGGCCGCGCTGTTCCGGTCCGTCGCCATTGCGGGCGACCAGCAGGAAGATCCCGTTGAGCGCGTGACCGAGGTGAAAGGCGGGGTTGGTGGCGAAGGGACGCTCTCGCTCGAGCACCAGCAGATCGTGCCGGGCCGCGTGCAGCACGGCGGTGCGGTCGATCTCATCCTCCACCCCGTCCACCTCCACCTCTTCCAGAGAGCCCGCGTAGCTCTTGAGCGCCGCAGCATACTCCCGCACCGACTGCCTGTCCCAGCGCCCGAACCGCCCGTCGAACTCGTGCCGCCCCGCATGCGTCGCCGAGACCGGATCCATCTGGAACTGGAGATCCAGGTAGCCGGCGATGATGTCCTGGAGGTGGGCCATAAAGGAAAGCTTGCAGGTGCAGCGTCCGAGAGCAACTGACGGGGCGCCAGGGGTACTGGTAAGAAACTGTACCAGTGCCGGGTCGGGGCCGCGGCCGGGGCCCGACTGGTTGCCCCCCGACCCCGTCCCTCGCCATCCTTATGTCATGCTAAAAACCGCCACCGCTTCCCCGCTCCGTTCCCTCTGGCACAGCGACCGGTTGTACGAGGCGCGCCAGGCGCTGGAGCGCCGCGACAGGGATACTGTCGCGGCACAGATCGCGATCTCGCAGATCCCGGCGCCCAGCGGTGAGGAGCAGGAGCGGGCGGCCTGGCTGGGGCGGCGGTTCAGCCAGCTGGGGTTGGAGAACGTACGCACGGATGACGCGGGGAACGTCATCGCCAGGCGGCGCGGCGCATCCGATCTGAAGCCGGTGGTAATCTGCGCTCACATGGACACCGTCTTCCCGCGCAACACCGAGCTCAGAGTGCGACGCAACGGCGAACGGCTCCACGGGCCAGGCATCGGCGACAACGGGCGCGGGCTGGCGGCGATGCTCGCGGTGGCGAGCGTGATCGACGGCGACAAGCTGCGCACCGTCGCACCCATCGACTTCGTGGGAACCACGGGAGAGGAGGGACGCGGCGACCTGCGCGGCGCCAAGGCGATCTTCGCCGGCGAGGCCGCCGAGGCGAGAGCGGCGATCGCGCTGGACGGTGCGGGGGACGAGCGGATCGTGCACCGCGCGCTGGGTTCGATGCGCTACCGGATCACCTATCGCGGCGTAGGCGGCCACAGCTGGACGTCCTACGGGACCCCGAACGCCGTGCACGCGGCTGCCGCCGCCGCCACGGCGCTGTCGCGTATTCCCGTTCCGCAAGCGCCGCGGTCGACGCTCTCCGTGGGACGCATCGCCGGGGGAATCTCGGTGAACGCGATCCCCGAGCATGCCTGGCTCGAGGTGGACGTGCGCTCCACGGGACAGCAGGTGCTGGCCTCCCTCGCGCGCCAGGTTTGCAGTCTCGCAATGACCGCCTGCGAGGAGGAGAACGAGCGCCGCGCCCACGGCACGGCGCCGCTCTCCGTGGAGATCGAGCTGATCGGGGACAGGCCGAGTGGCGAGACGCCGGCCGATCACCCGCTGGTGGTGATGGCGATCGAGGCTACGCGCCTCATCGGCCGCGAGCCCGAGCTGGCCACCGCCAGCACCGACGCCAACGTCCCGATCAGCCGCGGCATTCCCGCCATCGCGATAGGCGCCGGCGGCCGCGGCGGCGATGCGCACACGCCGGCCGAGTGGTTCGACAATGCCGACGGGTACCTGGGAATCGCGCGCGCCTTGGCGGTGATCGTGGGGGCGGCGGGGATCGGCTGAAGCAAGGGAGGAGCCGAGCCGACATGCACCCGGACTCCCTTACGCCCGCCTCACTTCCGAATGGCTTCCCAGGCTGACCTGGCCCGTCACTCCCTGCACCATCACCTCGTCTCCGATCAGAGACTGCTCCAGCTTGCAGCGCGTGATGTGGGAGCCGAGTCCGATGATCGAGTCGCGTATCTCGGAGTCTTCGATCGTGGTGCCGGAGGCGATCGAGACGTTGGGCCCGACGCGTGAGTCGCGCAGCGTGACGCCATCCTCAATGTAGACGGGTTCCACGATCGACCGGGGATCGATGCCGGCCGGTACGCGGGCGCGGCCCTTCTCGAGCATCGTGCGGTTGGTCTCGATCAGCGTGTCGATCTTCCCTGCATCGTACCAGCCTTCCACATCCACGACCTTGATCTTCGCGCCGCGGTCGATCATGTACTGGAAGGCGTCGGTGAGGTAGTACTCGCCCTGGTTCATCGGCTGCTTCAGGACGTGGTCGATCCCCTCGAAGAGCAGTTTGTGGTTGCGGATGTAGTACAACCCGATGTTCGCTCGGCGGCTGATCGGCTCCGACGGCTTCTCGATGATCCTGGTCATGTTGCCGGCGTCATCGCTCACCACCACGCCGAAGCGCTGGTAATCGTCCACCTCCTTAACCCAGATGATACCATCGGCATCGGTGCTGTTGATCACCGAGAGGTCGGCGTCGAAGATGGTGTCGACGAAGATGACGAGCATGGGGCCGCTGATCCGCTCGCGCGCCAGACCTACGGCGCCGGCGGTGCCGTCCTGCA
>CAYXRS010000134.1:0-8481 GCA_964467195.1 uncultured Gemmatimonadaceae bacterium | reverse complement strand
CGGATGCGTGCGCCACGAGCGCGGTGATGCGCGCCCCGACCCCGACGGATAGGCCTCAGACTCCGGTTGATGTGCACAGCATGCCTCCCCTCGTTCACGCACACAGGCGTGAGTCCGTGGTTTTGCCACTGTGCAGTCGGCTGCGCGCGCGAGACGGCTGCTGGCTTCTTGTTGTTGGTGTTGCGTTCCGGATTCCGGAACGAGGCCGGGTGGGGCCCTACACCTAAATGACGAGAGTCAGGTCAGGAAAGTTTCAGGCTCGAAGTTACGGGTCGCCGATTCGAAGTCCCCGGCTCTGGACTCCCAGCTTCAAACGAGCGATATGAAATATCAAATCGCTGATTCGAAGCTTCATATTACCGATATGAAATTTCAAATGACGCGTTTGAAGTTCGCGGTAACGGCATCTCAAGCTTCAAACGGCGCATTTGACGTGTGGAATGGTGCAACCTGAACCTTCGGGCGCGTCATATTGACATTCCAATGCGTTACCCGAAGCGTCAAGTCGCGGAATCGAAATTTCATATCGGTCATTTGATATTTCGAATTGGCTATTTGAAATTTCAAATGGGCAGTTTGAAGCTTCGGAAGCGTTACCAGTATGCCAGAACGGCGGTTTTGATGCGAGTTGCGTTCAGATCTTCTGATCACTTGGCGTTCGGAGGCGCAGGGTTATGAACGTGGAGCGCCTGTCGAACGAAGTGACAAGACTCCCAGAAGAAACATAGCCAGTAAGAACGCGCGTCTCTTCATGGAGCCCGCCTATTTGAGAAGCCTGTACAGCCTCACATGGTCCACGTCCAGATGATCCTTCCAGACGCCAAGGACGTATTCCCGTCCCGCCTCGAGAATCCGAAAGCCTTCCCACGAACTCAGCGGGACCTCGTCCAATCCGCCCGAGTGATCCGATGTGTCGCCCTCGGTGGTCGAAGGCGCGAACCTCCGCGTTGAGGCCATCCAAAACGTACAGATTGCCCTTCGCATCAAGAGCGACGTCCTCGACCGAACCGAAGACGTAGGGCCCTGGCCCGTCGGCGCGACCGATGGTAATCACTTCACCGAGCGTTGGTACTGACTGGGCGGGGAGGTTGCCGGCGAAGGTCACCACCACAAGTCCCGCACAGACCAGTTGCCTACCGAACGCACCTCCCAAGGCCCGGCGCGATTCCACGGCCGAGGCTGGGCTCGGGAGGGTTCGCGGACAACCCCCCCGAATGCCCCTGCCGTCATGATCAGGTTTGGTTGCACCCCGAGGTGACACAGCTCCCGCCTGGTGTGAAGGAGCACGTGTATTGTATATACATGTGGCACACCGATCCCCAGCAAGAAGAGAATCTGTCGCTTGCGGGCCATCGGTCAACCCCGAACTGTGCCCCTCCCCCCCGCAATCTGTGCCCCGAGCCGCCCGGTGCCTGATTGCCCCCAGAGACCATGAATCCGCGCACGTTACCTTCCCTACCCCAGTCCGCAGACTCATCTTTGAGCCTGAGGGGTGTCATGAGTCCTGCATCTCCGCCAATCGCAGTGTGCATCCAGAACCGGCAGGCACGCCTGAGGGTCCGGGAAGCTCTGCACGCGCTGAGCCACCGCCTGGTGGACAGCAATCTGCCGGATGGGCTTGGCGGGCTCGCTGGCTACCGGGCTGTGATCTACGACCTCTTGCCCGTGGAGCGCGGGCCGGACCTGGTCGCCGCGCTTCGCCGGAATCATCCGACGATTTCCGTCCTGCTCTACGTCCCCTTGGAACACGGCATTCTCCGATCCGCCTGGTGAGCTTCCTCCGCGGACACCTGACACGTGTCCCAGAGGAGATCGTAGCGGCTTTGCTGGATCTTGCCCTGGGGCAGCACGGCCCGGTCAGGAGGTTCGTGCGGGCTGTGCTCGCCCGCCGGGCGCGCGGGGTACCGAGTCAGCGCTGCACGGTCGCTTTCGCCGCCGCTGACGTGCGCTTGAAGCGGCGGCCCGGATGCGGGAGATTGCGAGAACCCCCGCGACACGGCTTGAGAGTGGTGATCGAAGCTTCGAAGCCCTGTATCACCAGTATGCCGCCACGGCCGTCCTGAGGAGCCAGCCCAGCACGAACGCCACCGTCACGCTGGTCAAGGTTCCCACGGCCTGAGGGACTCAACAACATCAATAGCGTTAAAGTAATGCTCGTGCTGCAGAGGCATCTTGGTGCGGTCTAACGCTTCGCGGTGACGCAGCAATCTTGACGAGTGCCCCATTTCATACCGGTGTCGCCATCGGCTTATTGGGCCTCGCGTGTGTGATTCATCGATTGTCCGGGACAGTTCTCCAAACCGGCAGTTGACTAGCGCTGGAGCGGAACCGGGCCAGGAACTCGGGATCGGCGTCCCCCACGCGCATCGGTACCACGGCGATTCGGCCCCGCCCGACCGCGGCTACGTCGGAGTCGGAACCTGGGCGGCCCTGCACATTGATTTCGACGGACCACACCTCCTGACCGCTCTGCCGACTCGCGGCGGTGTCGAGCCTGGCCGTGCCGCCTACGATCCCGCGCGCCCGATCCACAATCTCAACGCCAGTGATTTCCACCGGTGGCCCGGCAGGAAGACTAACGGTCAGGTAGTGCGGCGGTTTAACCTGCTGCATGAGCTCGCTCCGTGCCAGGCGTATGACCCAATCGACGACGGCTGCGATGGCTTCCGAGTCGGAGCGGTCGATCCCCGAGACCGCCATCGCGGGAATGCCGAGATACGCGGCCGTGCGTGCTGCGCCAACGGTCCCTGAGCCAAACCAGTCATCGGCCAGGTTGGCCCCACCGTTAATCCCGGAAACAACCAGGTCCGGTGGCGCGTGGACCATCGGGCCGAGGAGCGCAAAGACAACGCAGTCAGCCGGATACCCGTCCAAGGCCCATGCACGGACACCGTGAGCAACCTCCCGACGCTCAGCGACGAACCTGCCCGTTCGCGGAAACGTCATGAGGTTGGATGTGCCGCTTCGGTCCTCAACCGAGGCGACGAGGACTACGTCGGCAACCTGCGCGAAGGCCCGGGCGAGCGCTCTCGTGGCGACATCGTCGATGCCGTTGTCGTTGGTGATCAGCACCCGCTGCGGCCACGCACCTTCTTGAGCCCGTGCATCGCCAGGCCCGGCGACCGCGAGCACGAGCATGGCCGCGATGAGCGTCCAGCGCAACTCGGTCGCACGGACCGAACGCGGCTGCGCGGGATGGCGCGTCGTTCCAGCTTCCAGGCCAGAAGACAGTGTCAACATGTGCTCCCTCCGAGGTTCGGCGGTGGATCCACCTGTGGCGAACGCCGAACCGTAATGATTCGATCGCACGGTCTCAATCGCCTGTTCGGAGGATTTCATCCACCCTATTGGGTGATTCGGCGCGAAAACTGGCGAGGCCCGGTTCAAGATTCGAGCAGACGCACCGCACTTGGAGGCGTCGACCTCTCGCCCGCGCCAGGCGGAGCCGCGAGAGATGCGATCAGAGCTGTACGCGTGCGGAATCCGCTCTTGTCGAAGATCGCTCCCAGGTGCGTCTTCACAGTGTTCGGTGAGATCGTAAGCTTCATGGCGATATCGCGATTACTCAAGCCCAGCTGGACGAGGCGAACGACTTCTTCCTCCCGCGGGCTCAGATCCCATGCCGTCGGGATCATGCCCGCCGTCGTCGAATGTCGGGCCATTAGGACGTTGAGCATAGCCAACCCCACTACGCAGTACCAGAACGGATAGAACCGGAGGCCTGGTCCGTCCACGAGGAAAAGGTCGTGAGCGGCGACAGGCACGCCGATCAGGAGCAGCGCGACAAACCGCTTGGCCAGGACATGGCGATTCGCCGAATGGTTGAGGGTCTTGAGGCCCAACCAGACCGTGTAGGCGACTATAGCAGCAAAGAGGAGATCCTCAGCGACATCCCCTCGCGCGTCCCATGGGCCTCCGAGGACGAACTCGGTGATGTGCTGCGCCACGAACGCTGCAAGGACGATTCCCACCAACACGCTGGTCCTCACGCCCTCGGGCGTGCCGAAGACGCGATGAGCGAAGAGAGGAAGTGCCAACATCACGCCGTATCGCCCTACGAAGGCCTCGACGTACTCGACGGTGAGGATCGTTCTTGCGGACGGCGCCCCCAACACATCCATGAAGCCCAGCAGTAGCGCCCCGAGCACGAGAACGCTCAAGGGCACGTAGAAGCCGAGGAACGCTTGAGCCAACTCGTCCTGCCGCGATCGCGCCAGGACCAAAGCGGCTCCAAGACAGGCGATCCCAACCACGAACGCCGTGAACGCGTAAGCTAATACGTATAAATCACTCAACTCGACCTCGTCTTTCTAGCGGCGTGAAATCGCCGATGTGGTGCACAGTGCGGATAACGTTCCAGTTCAGCGGCGGTCCGCGCAGCGGGCCGTCCGCTGCAACCGGTTGTTGGGCCATTCCCTGGGTACAGCCCGGGTACATGGTTGACAGAATAGTCTAGGTACATCGTTGACACTTTCGCCAGACTGGGCACCGAGGAGGTGCCCCGTGCCCTGGAAGGAAGTGAACGCGATGACCGAACGCCTGCGCTTTATCCGAGACGCCCGGCAACGGGTGGCCAGCTTCACCGAGCTATGCCAGCACTACGGCATCAGCCGTACGACCGGGTACAAATGGCGAGCGTGCCAACCAGAGCGGCCTGGACTATCTGCAGGAGCTCTCACGCCGACCGCACCAGTGCCCCCATGCGACGCCGCCCGAGCTCGTCGCACGGCTGATCGAGGCCCGGCGCCACCACCCGCAGTGGGGCCCGCGAAAGCTCCTCAAGCTCCTGCGCCGCCAGGATCCCCGCCGATCCTGGCCAGCGCGGAGCACGGTGGCGGCCCTGCTGCGACGGCACGGGCTGGTCCTGTCCCGCCGGCACCGCAAGTACCCCGGCCACGCTGGCCAGCCGCTCACGCCGATGAAGGCCCCGAACGTCATCTGGACCGCCGACTACAAAGGCCAGTTCAAGACCGGCGACGGGAGCTACTGTTATCCGCTGACCGTCCAGGATGGCTTCAGCCGCTACCTGCTCAACTGCCGCGGGCTCACCGGCACCACCACCGCCGAGTGCCGGCCCGTCTTCGAGCGCCTGTTCCAGGAGTACGGCCTGCCGGAGATCATGCGCACCGACAACGGCGTCCCCTTCGCCACCGGCGCGCTGGGCCGCCTCTCTACTCTCAGCGTCTGGTGGATCCGGCTGGGCATCGTGCCTGAGCTGATCGAGCCCGGCCAGCCTCAACAAAACGGTCGACACGAACGGATGCACCGCACCCTCAAGCGGGCGACGGCCCGGCCTCCAGCGCCGACGCTGCGGAGCCAGCAGCGGCGCTTCGATGTCTTCCGCCTCGAGTACAACACCGTGCGGCCCCATGAAGCCTTGGAGGACGAGACGCCCGCCGCCCTCTATGCCCGCTCCCCTCGACCCTATCCCAGCACCCTGTCCCCGATCGAATACCCGGGGCACTACGAGGTGCGCCTCGTCAGTGCCAACGGCGGCGTCCGCTGGCACAACCGCTGGGTGAACGTCAGCCACGTGCTCGCCAGCCAATACGTTGGCTTCGTCGAGATCGACGACCGCGAGTGGGACGTGTACTTTGGTCTCCTCAAACTCGGCCGGTTCCACGAGCGCCTCCTCCGCATTGAGGATGCTCTCGGCCGACTGGCTCGAAAGAGGGTGAAGGTGTAAGCGATGTCCCTAGACTATTTCGTCAACGATGTCCCGGGCCGTTCACTGACTTCCTACCACAATGGAAGTCCTACAAGGCAGGCCGAATGTTGCGGTTGAGGCGAAAGACATTGTCGGGGTCATACTTCCGTTTCAATGCCTGCAGTCGAGGGTAGTTATTGCCGTAGGCCGTAGCGACCGCCGGTTCGGATTCCGAGCTGAGATAGTTGATGTATGTCGCCGCATCCGAGAATGGCCTCATCGTAGCCAGCGACCGGTCAACCCATGCCATCGCGTCCGCAGAGCGGTCCGCATCCCTCCAACTCATATTGAAGAAATAGCTGGCGCTTCCCTCGCGCCGGATCAAAGGCGTGTCATGGTCACTCACACGACAGAGTTCGCCGTGCATATAGTGCCCTAACCCCGTCGACCAGCCGGGCGGTGCAGTCCCCGCGCATTCGATCAACGCATCGATCGCAGCATCCGTCCAGTTTGAAATGCTGCCACCTTGCCAGTAGTTGAACCCCGTCGTCGGCACCGGAGTCTCGGTGGATCCGTTGGATGGACCGGTTCCCAGGATGCGCGCCATCTCTGCGGGCAGATCGGTCAGGTGGGCATAGGGGACTTCGCGCAGCAGGTTCACAAGCGGCAGACCGACTGCACGCAGCGGTGCCAGTATCCGCTCCGCGTCGTCCATGCTCCCGGCATAGCATGCTCCGGCGATCAGTACCGGCGCGTGCGCGGGTGGCTCTGCTGAGGCAAGCAGGATGAGCTCTACCGTCAGTTCGTCGGGCGCACGGGCCATGAAGTCGCGATAGACATGCAGGAACTCTCGCGCATGACGGCCGGCGTACGCGAGATAGCCACCGACCACGTTCTCGACTGGGTGCACCCGGTATTCGAAAGCCGTGGCAATGCCGAAATTGCCTCCGCCACCGCGCAGCCCCCAGAAAAGATCGGCATGCTCGTCCTCACTGGCACGCAGCACACGCCCATCGGCTGTAACAAGCTCGACGGCGGAGACGTTGTCGCAGCTGGCTCCGAACCGGCCCAGCAACCAGCCAAGCCCGCCGCCGAGTGTGAGGCCAGCAACGCCGACGCCGGGGTTGCAGCCCAGCGCCGCGGCAAGGGCATGACCGTGCAAGGCCTCGTTCACTCGACCGGCACGCGCACCGGCTTCAACGCGCGCAGTTCTCCGACCCGGGGACACGCTGATGGCGTTCATCGGTGCCACATCGATGAGCACGCCCGCATCGCACACCGATCTGCCCATCACGTCATGGCCGCCGCCGCGCACGGCTAGGTCCAGATTGCCTGATCGCGCGAAGTCCAGCGCGCGAGCGATGTCGGAAGGCGATCTGCAGCGCACGATGATGGCGGGCTGCTTGTCGGTGCGCGGATTGAAACTTGCCACACGGCGTCCCTGATCGTATCCAGTCTCACCGGGAAGGATCAGCCTCCCATCCAGAGCCGCACGGAGGTGATCAAGGTCTGATGCGATCTGGGCGGAGTACCCGTAGCGGCATCCGACCGTGGCCAGGACGGCGCCGCCGCCGAGAGCCGCTGCCCCGCGCAGAAAGTTCCGCCGAGTCACCATGCCGTCATCTCCAGTTGGTCCAACTTGTAATTAACCTGCAAGGTACTCTCACAAAACCCCGCATTTCACCGCAATTCCTGGCAGTCTAATCCAATCTCCGCCGTGCTGGCTCCAATTGCCAAGGTACCGCTTGGCAACAACTTCAACAATCCGGCGTGCGGGGAAACGCAGCCACGTAAAACCCGTAGCCCACGGCTACAAGCGTAGCGACCACGGCAACGCCTCGCGCGTGGCGCCCGAATCACGGTCCGTCCCAGGAAAAAGTGTTACCCATGTTCCCGGACACTTGTGTTACCTATGTTCCCGACTGCTCAGCGTCGTGACCGATGCGCTCACTCGAAGATCACCGCTTGCGGCCGCCAGTTATCGGGGTCGTTCCAGAGGCCCGGTCCCATGAACTCCAGCCATTCGGGCGTGATCTCGAGCATGATGAAGTCCTGCGGGTACTTGGGCCAGAAGAACTGGATCGTCGCGGAGTCCATGAACTCCTGGAGACGCGGCAGCTGGGGGTCGCGATGGATCGTCGCGCGTCCCATGATGGTCGCGTAGCTCATCCGGGGATCCTCATTGAAGTACAGCGTCACCGCTGGGTTGACGGCGAGCTGCTCAACCTTGCGGGTGTTCGTGCGCGTCAGGACGAAGATGGTAAAGCGGTCACGCGTGCTCGCGGGGCGCGCGAGTCGGAACGCCCCGACGGTCCGGGCGCGCGGCCGACCCTCGGCGTCCACGGTAATGAATCCGACAGAGGGGTGACGGGCGATGAGCGCCTCGGCACTGTCCAGCAGGCGCGCGGTGTCGAGCGCCAGACTCAGCTCGGCGCGCGGCACCCCGGGTGGGGCGTCGCGGCGCGGGTCGCGGTCCGACGAGCATGCGACGACGAAGGCGAGGGTGAGGACCAGCGGTAATGCGAACGGGCTCATCGTATCCTCGAGGCCGGGTGAGTCGGCCAAACGTGTAATTGACCTGCAAGGTACTCTCACAAAACCCCGCACCGCGATTCCAGGCAGTCTAATCCAATCTCCACCGTGCTGGCTCCAATTGCCAAGGTACCGCTTGGCAACAACTTCAACGTGGCGCCCGAATCACGGTCCGTCCCCGGGAAAGAGTGTTACCCATGTTCCCGGACACCTGTGTTACCTATCTTCCCGGTTGCTCAAACCCCGGGACCCGGGGAGTATCAGGGCGGTTGGGGGCGAGCGCTTTGCTAGTCCGCACGCGC
>CAYXRS010000133.1:0-8714 GCA_964467195.1 uncultured Gemmatimonadaceae bacterium | reverse complement strand
GGCGGCGCGATCCGACTGCGCGCATCAGCGATGGAGCGGATGGCCGAACGTGTCGAAGGGCCGGAAGCATCGCTATCTTTTCTCTGATTCCCCTGTCCGCTCGAACAACGCCGATCACTCTCAATGATGGCTAGCGCGGGATCGATTCTCGTGAATGCCCGCCAGACGATAGCGCTCGGCCGAAAACGTCTCCATGAACGCACCGCGACCATCTCGGTGCATCGTGGGCTCGATGAGCAAGACGTCCGGCAGCTCGAGCGGCGTCACCTGCATGAGGGTCGTTGCTTCAGTTCTGGCTACGGAGTGGACGCCGTGTCAGCCGGCGCCCCGCCTACCGCCTCGGTCCCCCCCGACTCGCTGGCAGAGGCAGCCGGGACGAACCCAAGACGCACCGCAACGGCCGTCACCGGCGTCGCGACCGCGCGCCACAGCTGCTCGCGTGCTGACGGACGCAGAACTAGCGTAAGCCCCAGTCCCACAACGAGCAGAACGATCACGAGGCGCATCATCTCCGCGCGGCGCGGAATGAGCCGCAACATCCGCCCGCCCCATCCTTCGGGTCGATGCCGCGGCGGCTCTCCGATCAGCGCCTTCACGAGCTCGGCGCAGGTCGCGAACTGGCGCCCACCGCCCGGTGTCAGCAGGCGGTTCAGCAGGGCGTTCGTGGCGAGCGATGCTTCCGCACGAATCGGAATCCCCATGGGTATCGCGAACGGTTCGAGGATGTGCATGCGCAAGGCCGGATCGAACACGGCGCGCCGCTTTCCTGCAAGCATCTCGTACGCCATGACTGCCAGCGCGAACTGATCGACGTCCCCGAGCTTACCCCGCGAATGCCAGAGCGCGTGGGGGTGATATCCCGGTGAACTGCTGCGCCACGCGTCCGCCACGTCAGGTTCTTCCCTCAGCGTCTCAGCCAGACCGCATCCGATCAGCGCAGCGGACCTTCCGTCATCCGCGATCAGCACGTGGCTCGGCTTCAGATCGCCATGTCGCCGACCGAAGCCGTGCAGGTAGTCCAGTGCACCGGCAACATCACTGAGGATGTTCAGGACGTCATCGTACGGAAGTTTGCTGCCGCCGCCAAGTAGCTGCTCCAGCGTCGTCGACGCCTCCGCGGCCACCGCGACGTAGATCATTCCCTCATCCGCGCCAGCGTCTACCACGGCCGCCACGCGTCGATCGGAGGGCGCTCTCATCGTCTCCGCCCAGGTCGCGAGACGTCGCGACGCTGTCGAAGCAGCCGCGGCACCCAGGAACCGCGTGAGGATCGTGACGATCCCTCCCCTCGAAGGATCGTGAGCGCGGAAGATCATCTCGGCGCCGTCCTGGCCGATAAGCTCGAGAATGGCAAAACGCCCGACGGTATCACGCTGTAGCGGGTCCCGGCCTGCCGAGAATACGTGATCGGTCGATGCAGCCAAGGGCTTCGCAGGCGGGGCAGCACCTGGCTCAACAGTGGGAGTGCGGTCGCGCGGCCTCGGCGCTGCCTGCGGCATGGCGGGATCAACCAGCGGAACTTCCCGCACGTACGACACCCGCGGTTGACTAACGGCCTGTTCATCCATATGAACAACGGGCGGTTCCTCCGCTGGAGGAACGGGCGGTCTTACCACGCGAGCAGCGGGCGGTTCGTCCGCTGGAGGAACGGGCGGTCTTACCACGCGAGCAGCGGGCGGTTCGTCCATGGAAGGAACGGTCGGTCCGACCACGGGAGAAGCGGCAGGGTCAGGAAGCAGCGGCGGCGCTGGGTCGGCCGCCGCTGGCTCGCCACGCCAGGCGGATGTCTCTATAGCCGGCGGCTGCGCGCGGCCCGGCGACCGACCTGGGTCGGGGAGCTGTACCGGATCGACTATCCGACCGTTGGCAGCGATCCTCGTTCCCAATGGTGTGGGGGGCGTCGAAGGCGCTTCCGGAACGGAAGACGGCGCTAATGGGCTCGGACTCTGACGGACGGACCAAGGGGGAGGCGCACCGTCGACCGGTAGCCGACGCGCAACCTCCGTTTTGACCAATAGGCCTGCGCGGTGACGCTGCAGCAGATTGAGCAACTGATCGAGCGCGTCAGCTCTGGCGATTTGGTAGCTGATCTCCGGGAGGAGAGACGGCAGCGCCAGTTCAGCGTGCGACCGACGCCGTACGCCTCCTGCGAGCAGCCTGCCAGCCGCGCGCAAGGATCGAACGAAAGGTGAGGACGCCGAGGAGGGTTCCACGGAGTGCGCACCCTCTTCAGCAGGACGGTAGGCGCCGGCCACATTCCCTCCGCCACGGGTGGAGCAGTGCGACCTTACCCGAAGCGGGCATTGTCCAGCTGGGGGTCGTCTGCCCTCATACAGCGAGCAACCGCGCTCATCTGGTCATCGCCTGACCTCGGGCGCAGTCTTGGAAGAGTGTTCCAATCTACTGCGTTGACCACGCCTGGGCTAGCCGGGGTGAAGGGGGGAAGCGGTTACCCCGCTTGCTTTTGCGGCCCCCCTCCCGAGAGCTGGCGCGGCGGCGGCGGAGCGACTGGGGTTGCCCGTCGAAGGATCGGTGCTGGCCTGTGGGGCCTCACACCACATCGCCAGCAAGCACCATCTGGGTGCGCACCAGATGCACCCCCCGCCGCCGCCAGTCGGCAAGCAGCGCGTCGCTCTCCTCGGCGTGAATGGCCTTGGTCGCGTCCACCACCGCATGGATACGCCCCCCACCCCCGCCGCCGAACCCGCCCCGCTCGAGCAATCCCTCGATCGCGTACTTGTTGCACACGTCCAGCGCGACGCCGTACAGAACGATGTCGGTGGGGGCAAGAGCCTCGAGCACGACCTCGGTGTTGGGGTTGGTAAACACGTCGAACCAGTGCTTGTGGATGAGCACGTCGCGGTCGTGCGTGCGAAGCAGACGGATTAGCTCCTCGCGCGGCGTGGGCTCTGGCTCGATCACGATGGGTGCGGAGAGCGCCGTCTCGGGGATCTTCTCCGCCCCGCGCGTGCCACGCATGCAGTGCTCGGGAAAGGTCTCCCGAAAGTCGGGATTCTCCGACAGCTCGCGATGCCCGGGCACGTGATCGTCCGCCGACGCGACGATGCGAATCCCCCGCTCGTGCGCGTAGTCCGTAAGCGCGGCGAGCACGGGCTTGATCTCCTCCGCCTCGGGCACGTAGAGCTTTCCGTCGGCGTCCATGAAGTCGTGCTGGGTATCTACATCCCAGAAGATGACGTTGCGGCTCATGGCCCTCACCCCGGCATCTCCCCCCTCGCGAACAGATACGCGCAGTCCTCATGCCGGGCGCCGCGCGCGTCGGCGACGGCAAAGCGAACACCCTGATACAACGATGCGCCGCCGTAGCTGCCGTCCTTGGCCACGGCGTAGAAGTTCACGTTGAAGCGCGGACGGCCGCGGTCATTGAGCAGACGGCGCTCTGTCATGGCGACAACGCGCTCCAGCGTGCGAAGGCAAGCCTGCTGCGGCGTCGCCCCCTGCCGCATGAACTCCACCGTGAGGAACGCGCCGCATACCTTAATGTTCGCCTCGCCGCGGCCGGTGGAGCCGGCGGCGCCGACGGCGTTGTCGCAGTACTGCCCTGCCCCGATGATCGGGCTGTCCCCCACGCGGCCGGGGATCTTCCACCCGAGTCCGCTGGTGGTGGTGCACGAACCGATGTCGCCGGCACCATTCACGGCGTTCATGTTGATAGTGCCGGTGGTGACCGGGATCTCGATGTCGCCCTCGTAGTCGAGCCAGTTGTCCTGCGGATTGAGCCGAGCACGCCAGCGCAGCCAATCCTGCCGCGTCTTTTCCGTCAACAGGTTCTGCTCGCGAAAGCCGAGCTCCAGCGCGAACCGCTTGGCACCGGGGCCAACGAGCATGATGTGGTCGGTGTAGTCCATCACCGCCTTGGCGACGAGCGAGGGCGTCGCGATGTCCTCGAGGGCACCTACCGCACCCGCCCGACGCGTGGGGCCATGCATCACCGACGCATCGAGCTGCACGACGCCCTCGGCGTTGGGCAGTCCGCCTACGCCCACCGACTGGTCCTCGGGATCCAGCTCCTGGATGTTGCAGCCGGCGATCACTGCATCCAGCGGATCGCGGTTCTGTTGCAGCATCTCGAAGGCACGCGCCACTCCGCGCAGACCATTCGCCGATGCAACTACCACCGGACGCGACTGCGCAAGTCGCGCCTGGTTCTCGATGGAGGATATGAACGGCTCCGCTGCCGCAGTACGGCCGGTAAGCGTGATACCGGCCGCCGCCGCTGCGCCGGCGCCGAGGAAATCACGGCGGGTGAATGACACGTCGCCTGGCTCCTGTCAGAGGTCCTGCGATTCTAGCGGCAGGGGCGGGACGTGGGAAGGCCATCGCGAGCGTGCACATGCGCGCCGCCGATGCTGCAACCACAGAGGAAGTCGAGCGCGCAGTCAGCAGATTCATCCCGTGGCATCGATACCGCCACGACTCGTCTTCCGCGACCGCACGAACACCTTCCGCCACACATCCCGCCCGAACAGGCGCACCGCGAACAGCACACCCAACCCGATCGCGACGAAGGTGGTGTAGAAGCGCCACGTGACGAGAAGCGCGTGCCGCGCGGCACCAAGCTGACCGGCGGCGCCGCCGATCAAGCCGAGATCGACAGCGCCCGCACCCGAAGGAGTTGGCAGGTAGATCTGGCTGTACAACAACAGGAACGACCCGACTGCCACCAGACCGGCGGCTGGCGGGTCGGGAAGCGTTCGCGTGAGCACCACCAGAACCCCCACTCGACCAATGAGATTGGCCAGCGTGAGCGGGACGGTAGCGATGAGGATCAAGGGCGGCATCCGTTTCGCCGCCGCGATTCCGCGAAGTACCGGGCGGCGCGCGCCCATCGCGAGACGCGGGATGAATCGGCGGGCGAATACCCAGGCGATTGCCGTGATCATGACGACGACAATCACCCAGGGAAGCGCGTCTTCCGCGCCTTCGGCAAGCTGAGGCGCCGCCTGCTCGAGCCATGCCGGAGCGAATCGCCAGCCAAGCCAGAGCGCGAACATGATGATCACCGGCCACATGGTCACGACCTCGATGCCGATAGCCACCACAGCCACGGCCGCGGGGACGGCGTAGCGCATCATGACGGCCAGGCGCATCGGCTCTCCCGCGAAGCGCAGCGGCGTGAGCGCTGCCGCGGCATCGCCGATCGCATTCACCACCACGGCGTGACGGAAGCTCAGCCGCCTGCCGAGTCCGCGCACGAGGAGCTGAATTCGGAGCGCGCGGGCCACGAGGTCGAGCGAGAGGAGAGCGATGCACGCCAGGTGTGCCTCGACCAGCGTCACACCGGTGCGGTCCGCGTGCCAGCGGCGCCAACCGGTTTCCCACCGGCCGCGTCAGAGTAGTGCACGATAGATGTCGAACAGACGGTCGAAGACCACATCCCAGGAACGGTGGATCTCGCTGTACGTCCGCCCCGCCTCACCCAGCGCGCGGAGGTCACCGTACTCGCCACGGAACATAGCGATGGCGACGTCGGCCATCGCGTTCGCACTTCCACGAACATATACCGCACCCGCGCCGGAGGCACGCACCTGCTCGGGCACGGCTCCATGGTCCACCGACAGCAGCGGAGTGCCCGATGCCAGCGCCTCAGCAGCCGACAGGCCGAATGTCTCCAGCGGTCCCGGAGCGACATATACATCTATGGCCGCCAGGAAGTCCGCCAGCTGGTCACGGTTCGCCTCGTACGGCAGCCAGATCACTTCTTCCGCCCCCGTCATACCGCGAAGGCGTCGCGCCGCCGGTCCATCTCCCAGCAGTACGAGACGTGCGCCCGTGGCCTGCCGCACGCGCCTCCAGCCGCGAACGACGATCTCGATTTCCTTCTCTCTCGCGAACCGCCCCACATAGGCGGCCAGCGGCTCGTCGGGCAGCCCCAGGCGTGCCCGCGTCTCGGCGCGCCGCGACCGACGACCCGTATTGAAGTGGGCGACGTCCACGCCCAGGGGCACGACCTCCACCCTGGGAACGCCGGCCCAGCGCAGATCTGCCGCCACGAATTCGGATCCGGCCAGGACAAGATCCACGCGCCGTCCCAGAGCTCTTACGTACCACCACGCCGCGGCTACAGCCAGCCTGGAGGGAAGCGGCGCGAGCTCCGGGCGCGGCACCAGCAGCCGCGGGAAGTTGGCGTGATAGTGCCAGACAAGGGGCGTCTCGAGTCGCCTGGTCGCCCGTCGTACAATCCAGGGGATCAGATAGGGGCTCCCCAGTTCTATCACATCCGGCTGCTCGTGGCGGATGATCCTGCCGATCAACCGACTGGCAAGCATGAAACGATAGGGGCGCTGCGCCGGAATCCTCGGCCCACGAAGTCGGTACACGCGCACGCCGTCGCTCTGTGTCAGCGCATCGCGGGGCGCTGGCAGCAGGATTGTCTGCCTGAGCCATGGACGACTTTCCACATACCTCGCCTTCTCCAGCAGGTAGGTGCGCACACCGCCCGTGGTGTCGCCGAAGAACTTGGTGACATCGAGGACGGCCACCGCCGCTTCCGGGCGGCGCGGGTCGGGGGGCTGGGGCGCGTTGCGACGAAGCCGAAACGCCGGAAGTTGCGACTCGATCGGAAAAAGGGCCGCGGCTAGCGACCCGGTGCTGGCAGTCATGGTACCGTGGTTCAGGCAAGAGGGACGCCGGACGCTACCTGGAGGCGCCGATTGGCGCCAGCGGGGGGGACAGCTACCTTCCCGCCCATGAACAGCGAGGAGATTGCCGATTCGCTGAGGCGCATGCCGTTCTGCCAGGGATTTCCCGAGCAGGAGGTGTCGGAGCTCGCCGCCCGAATGAAGCCAGTGCGCTACGACCAGGATGCCTTGATCTTCGAGGAAGGGCGCGAGCGCAGCCTTTTCGGTCTGGTCGCGGACGGGATCGTCGCCATTGAGAAGCGTTCGGACGGCATGGCCGTACGGCTGGCAACGCTGGGGGCGGGCGACGCGATTGGCGAAGGGATCATGCTCGAAGAGAGCTCTCTTCACGGCACCAGCGCCAGGGTGATCAAGCCTGCCACGGTCCTGGTCGCGACCGCCAGCGGCGTGCGCGAGATGCTGCACAGCCGACCGTCGCTGTACGCCCTATTGATCGGGCGGGCGGCGCGCACAATCGCTCAGCGCCTGCGCGCCGCCGACGCAACGCTGGTGGGGCGCGGGCGGACGCTGGGCTTCTCCGGCGGGGAGCGCCGGCTCGAAGGCGACCTGCTGGGCACGCGGGAGGTGCCCGAGGACGCACTCTACGGAGTACAGACGCTGCGCGCACTGGAGAACTTCCCCATCACCGGCGTAGTGCTGCGGGAGTTCCCTGCGCTCATAGCGGCGATAGCCGCCGTGAAGCAGGCTGCGGCGCTGGCCAACCGGGAGCTCGACCTGCTGGACGAGTACCGCTGCCAGGCGATCGTCGCGGCGGCGGAAGAGGTCCGCGCCGGCCGGCATCATGAACATTTCCTTGTGGACATGATCCAGGGTGGCGCTGGGACGTCCACGAACATGAACGCCAACGAGGTGATCGCCAACCGTGCGCTCGAGCTGATCGGAGAGCGGCGCGGGAGCTACGAGGCGATCCATCCGAATACGCACGTCAACCTGTCGCAGTCCACCAACGACGTGTATCCCACCGCTCTCAAGCTCGCGCTGCACGCCAGCATAGACTGGCTGAAGGACGCGATGCGTGCGCTGGCCGAAGCGTTTCTGGCGAAGGGGAAGGAGTTCGGCGGGATCCTCAAGATGGGACGCACGCAGCTTCAGGACGCGGTGCCGATGACACTGGGGCAGGAGTTCACCGCCTTCGGCAACACATTGCTGGAGGATGTGGATCGGCTCACGGAGACGCAGGCGCTGATTCGCGAGATCAACATGGGTGCGACGGCCATTGGCACGGGGATCACCACTCCGCCGGGCTACGCCGAATCCGTGCGGCGCCATCTGGAGGCGATCACCGGCCTTCCGTTGATCACGGCACCAGACCTGGTGGAGGCGACTGCCGACACAGGCGTATTCGTGCAGCTCTCCGGCGTACTCAAGCGCTGCGCGGTGAAGCTGTCGAAGATCTGCAACGATCTTCGGCTGCTCAGCTCGGGCCCGCGGGCCGGCCTGGGTGAGATCAACCTCCCGCCGATGCAGCCGGGGAGTTCGATCATGCCCGGGAAAGTGAACCCGGTCATCCCCGAAGTGGTGAATCAGGTCTGCTTCGACGTGATCGGTGGGGACGTGACGGTCACGATGGCCGCGGAAGCAGGACAGCTTCAGCTCAACGTGTTCGAGCCGGTGATCGCCTTCCGGCTGCTGCGCGGCATGCACGCGATGCGGAACGCCTGCAACGTGCTGCGCGAGCGGTGCGTGGTCGGAATCACGCCCAACGTTGACCGGCTTCGCTGGTTCGTGGAGCATTCCATCGGCATCGTGACGGCGCTCGTCCCGGTGATCGGATACGATCGCGCCACGCAGGTCGCCAAGGAGGCACTCGACACCGGGCGCGGCGTCTACGACATAGTCTGCGACCGCGGCTACATGACCAGGGAGCAGTTGGACGAATCGCTGAGGCCGGAGGCGATGACGGGCGGCAACTGAGTGAGCGCCACACTCTGTTTGTATCGCCGCGGATTCAACGGATCGACTGGAGCGGACCAGAACGGAGTCTGTCTTCCCCGATAACCCAGATTCCATTTTCCTGAACGACTTCACGATGACATCGCGGCGTCCCCGTCT
>CAYXRS010000132.1:0-8872 GCA_964467195.1 uncultured Gemmatimonadaceae bacterium | reverse complement strand
CAGCCGTGCCATTCCCGCTGCTGCGGTTCCCCTCTACCGCCGCGGCGAGCGCCAGCGCAAGCGATTCCGAGCTCGGCGTTCCATACAACGTCACGACTTCGCGCGTACGACCGTTCGCGCCCGACGTCGCAGGAACCGAGTCCACCTTCGCCACCACAGGCGATGATCCGGTGCCCTCCTCGAGCCTGACGAGGAAGTCCATGCACCCCTCCCGAAAGGTGACCGTCGAAAGCCGCCGTCGTTGGCCGCTTCCGCCATGATGAAAGGCAAGAGCGGGGCCGCTGAGCCGGATCATCATCACGTTCTGCAACCCGTGTAGCACGAAATGGTTCCGTGCTGTCGGGAAGCTGGTCACCGCAGGATTCTCGCGAGCATTGGTGTGGCAATCATCCAACAACATCGCGATTCGCGACGACATGCTCGCGGCGAGCCAGCGCAATGCCGGCCCAGAGCAAACCGGCCATTACCACATAGATTGCTACCACCTCTCCCCAGGAAAGAGTCAGCTGAAAGCCGGGGCTGAGGCGTCGCGGCAGGACGAAAAGGTCGATGATGAAAATGACAGCTGAGAACAGCAGCGCGGTGGCACCGAGGCGCCACCCCCACACGCGAGCGGCTACATGGGCGAAGAGCAGCCCCCAGATCATGAAGGAGCCGACATGGAGGAGGAGGCCGAGTGGCGTGAGGAGCGGATCGAATCCGGGTGTCGCCTGGCCGCGGCTCCCTACGACAAGATGGGCGATCGCGTTGAGGGGGCGCGCCGCCGCACCGCGGCCGGCGCCGAAACCAATCAGGGCACCCGCCGTGCCGGCTGCGGCAATGATACCGGCCCAGACCCCTTCGCGGATTCGTTGCGGTGTCACGGCAGGAAAGAAAGCGTCGCTGAGTTCACTGCTCAAGTGCCCGTCACTTTCCGATCGTACTCACCAGATGATATGTTGGCGAGATGACGGCGCCTCCAGAGAACGCGACCAGCATCCTCATCATCGAGGATGATCGGGATCTGCTCTCCGCCCTGGTTCGCCTGCTCACTTCCGTGGGCTATGCCGTCGAGACCGCCATGGACGGAGAGGCGGGGCTCGAAGCAGCGCTCCGGATCGCCCCGCATCTTGTCCTCATCGACATCGAGCTTCCCAGGAAAAGCGGGATCGAGGTCACCCGCGAGCTGCGAAGTCGCGGCGTTCTCACGCCAATGCTCATGCTCACGGCGCGCAAATCCGTACCGGACAAGGTGACAGGGCTGGACGCGGGCGCTGATGACTATCTGCCCAAGCCGTTCGAGTATGCCGAGCTGATGGCACGCGTGAAGGCGCTGCTGCGGCGCTCCACCATCACCGCGGGCTCGGCTGTGATGCGCCTCCGCGACCTCACCCTCGACCCTATCACGCGCCGCGTGGAGCGCGGCGGGCGCGAGATCGAGCTTACGCGGAAGGAGTACGCGCTGCTCGAGTATCTGATGCGACATGCACGCCGCCCGGTGAGCCGCCAGGACATCACCGAGCACGTCTGGAAGCAGCAGGCGGATCCGCTCACCAACGTGGTCGACGTCTACATCAACTACGTTCGCCGGAAGATCGGCGATGACAGGGCGGATCCACTCATCAGGACGGTCCGCGGAGTCGGGTATGTGATCGACGACGGCGGGGCTGGCAAAGAGGGGCCAGGGACCAGCGGCCACCCGCCGACCGACTCCCGGGCGAACCGCTGAAACAGCTGAACGAATCCTGTGCTGCCCGGTCCCAAGGTCGCACCAGCCGCCTGAGGGCGTGTCCGTGCGCTGGCGTCCCGCACTATCTGTATCCCGCCGCCTGAAGCGAGAACAGTTCCGCGTACAGACCGCCTCGTTCCACCAGATCGGCGTGCGAGCCATCCTCTACCAGCTGGCCTCCATCGAGCACCAGAATACGGTCGGCCATTCGCACCGTGGAGAAGCGGTGCGAAATCAGCACCGCCATGCGCCCGGCCACCAGCTCCGAGAAGCGCGTGAACACCTCGTACTCGGCGCGGGCGTCGAGGGCCGCGGTGGGCTCGTCGAGGATCAGCAACTGCGCGTCTCGTATGTAGGCGCGCGCCAGAGCCACCTTCTGCCACTCGCCCCCCGACAAGTCCACGCCCCCCTCGAAGCGCCGGCCGAGCATCTGCCGGTAGCCTTCCGGGAAACGAGGGAGCAGTGATGCCGCCAGGGATTTCTCGGCGGCAGAGAGCAGCGGCGCTGGAGGACGCTCGCGGTCGCTCTCGCGATGATCACTTCCGTTGGCATGGGACGAGGCGAGGGGGCTTCCCTCGTATCGCCAGTCCTCCGGCACGCGCTCGATGGCGCCCTTGCCATTTGCGCTTCGCTCCAGGTAATCGAGCACGGCGTCGATCTGACCGACCCCGATGTTTTCGTCGAATCGCATGTCGAAGCGCACGAAATCCTGGAAGATCACGCCGATCGCTCGTCGCACGGAAGCAAGGTCGTACTCACGCAGATCGCGCCCGTCCAGCAGAATGCGCCCCTCGGTGGGGTCGTACAGCCGCGCCATCAGCTTGGTGAGAGTGGTCTTGCCGGCTCCGTTCTCGCCGACCAGCGCGATACGCTCGCCCGGACGCAGCGTGAAGCTGATACCCCGAACCGCCCAGCGCTCGCTTCCCGGATATCGGAAGGCGACGTTCTCGAACACGAAGCCATCGCTTATCGGCTGCGGCACGAATGGCGCGCCCGCTGTCGATGCGATTCGCGGACGCCGCTCAAGAAACTCGAACATGTCCTTGAGGTAGAGGCTCTGCTCGTAGATCTCACTCGCCGACATCAGAAGACGCTGAATGAGGTCCCTGCTGCGGGCGAATGAGGCGGCCAGGAAGGTGAGTGAACCGATCGTGATCAGGCCCGTGACCGCTTGCACGAGAATGATCGCGTAGGCGGCGTAGTAGCCAAGAGTCCCGATCACCGAGAGCAGTGTGCCGACGATTCCCTTCCGGATCGAGAGGCGTTTGTTCTCGTCGTAGAAGCGGTTCGCCAGGACCCGATATCGGCTCACGAGCCATGGCGCGAGACCGAACATCTGTACTTCCTTGGCTGTCCGGTCGCTGGCGCCAAGAAAACGAAGGTAGTCCAGCTGACGTCGCTCGGGCGTCCAGCGGTAGAGGAGCGAGTACTCCAGCGAGGCAAAATGAGTCTCGCTCAGGAACGACGGCAGCACCGCCAGAATCAGAAGGACCAGAAGCCAGGGACTATAGACCAGAAGCGCCGCAGCAAGCGAGATGAGCGTGACGCTGTCCTGCGCCATCGAGAGGATCTGCGCGAGCAGCCCGATGCGACCAACCGTCTGCCGGCGGGCCCGCTCGAGCTGATCGTAGAACGCCGGGTTCTCGAACTGTTCCAAGTCGAGCGTCGCGGCGTGCTCCATGAGGCGGATGCTGGTGTAGTTCGAGAACAGATCCCCGAGGAGGCTCTCGACCAGCGCAGACGTTCGCGCCAGCACCTCTCCGACGATCACGATGCCGATCTCGAGCGCCACCAGGCGCCAGAGTCGCGAGAAGTCCGGGCCCTGCTCGAGCGCCAGCACCACCGTGTCGATGATCAGCTTGCCAACCCAGAGCGTGGCGATCGGCACGAAGGCGCGC
Organism: uncultured Gemmatimonadaceae bacterium; assembly: GCA_964467195.1. Lineage (GTDB taxonomy): Bacteria > Gemmatimonadota > Gemmatimonadetes > Gemmatimonadales > Gemmatimonadaceae > CAYXRS01. The sequence continues at coordinate 5,266 of CAYXRS010000132.1, read as the reverse complement.
AGCAGGCGCAGGACGACCATCGCCGCAGTGAAGCCTCGGTGCGTCTGCCAGACGAGGCGTAGCAGCGGCGGCACGTAGCGGAGAGCCTCGAGCCGGGCGCGCCACCCTGGCGGTGGTTCGGGGTGCGGGCGACGGCTTCGCGACGGTACGGGGTGCGTCATTCAGGGAACATAAGCGTCGGATTGAGTTTCAGGGCTGACGCCCTGATCGCCCATCGCTCCCAGGACACATATCGGGGCGCCAATCCTGAACGCCTGCCATAGAAGAAACCCGCCGCGACTGCGACTGGTTCCTGCCGAAAGCGTGCGCTTCAGAAGCGGAAGATTCGCCTGAACACGTTTCCAAGCCGCCGCCCGAACGAGTCCTCGAGCTCGTAGAAGGGCTCGTGATGGACAGGGCAGAATTCGGTCGGCTCGCTTCCCGGCTTGAACCACTCCCGCTGGACAGCGGGGCACCACTCGTGCGCAAGGTAGCCGGTATGTGGATCGATATTGCTCGACACCATTCCGGCCGGCGGATTCCAGAGCGACTCGTCCGCGCTCTCGCGCCAACCACGCTGATAGAACTCGGCCCATGCCGGCGCGGCAAACCGCCCGCCCGCTGCGCCGTCAGCGAGCGGCGCCGGCGTATCGAATCCGAACCAGAATCCAGCTACAAGATTGGGCGTATAGCCAACGAACCAGACGTCGGCGCCGTTGTTCGTTGTCCCGGTCTTTCCGGCAACGGGTCCTCGCACTCCCATGTCGCGGATGACGCGCCCAGTGCCCTGATCCACCGCCGTGCGCAGCATCGAGGTAAGCTGGTATGCCTCCTCGCGTCCCAGAACGCGCCGCGGAATCGCCGGTTCGCCCGACCAGATGATTCGTCCGTCGAGCGTCTCGATACGCGCCACGAGCCGAGGCACTATCCGGAACCCGCCGTTTGCGAACGGAGCGTACGCGGTGACCAACTCGAGCGGCGTTACCTCGATTGCGCCGAGCGCGATGGCTGGAAGCGCCGGGATCTGACCATTGATGCCGCTGGCACTGGCCAGCGCGACGACGCGCTCCTCTCCCACCGTACGGCTAACGCGCACCGCCGCCACATTTGATGACCGGGCGAGTGCACGCCGCATCGTAATGTGCCCCGAGTACTCGTGCCCGTAGTTCGCCGGGCGCCACACTCGCCCTTCCTGCTGTACTTCGAGTGGCGTGTCCTCGAGCAGCGTAGCCGGCGTGAGACCGTTCGCCAGTGCGGCAGCGTACACGAATGGCTTGAACGCCGAACCCGGCTGGCGGCGGGCGGCCAGCGCGCGGTTGAATCCTCCCGGCGCGTACTCGCGCCCACCAACCAGCGCCCGGATGTCACCGCTTCGCGGATCGAGCGCAACCATTGCCCCTTCCACACCCTGTCCGCGACCGTACCAGCGCGCGCTTTCGCGCCTGATCGCCACGGCTCGCCTCTGTACGGCGCTTTCGGCAGCGCGCTGTGCCTGGCCGTCGAGGGTCGTGACGATCCGCGCGTCGCCAACCTGAAGGGCGTTAACTCCGAGCACCGAGTCGACCACGGCACGTACCGCGTCGAGCGCGTACGAATTGACCACCGCCGGCGACCAGCGGCGTGGCGACAGGCGCAGAGGGGTGGCGCGGGCGGCTTCCGCTGCGGCGGACGTGATGTGCCCCTCGCGAGCCATCAGCGTCAGCACCAGATCGCGCCGCTGCGTCGCCCTCTCCGGCGACCGCCGGGGCGTGTAGGACGATGGGCCCTTGGGCAGGGCCGCCAGCACGGCCCCTTCGGCGAGCGTCAGCTCCTTGGCGCTCTTGCCGAAGAGGTCGAGGCTCGCCGCCTCGACGCCGTAGTTGCCGCTGCCAAGATAGATGACATTGAGGTACAGCTCGAGGATCTCGTCCTTCTCGAGACTTCCCTCGATGAGCCGCGCCAGGCGGAGCTCCAACAGCTTGCGGCGCAGCGTTCGCTCGCCCGGCTTCAACCCCGCGAAAGTGTTCCGGGCCACCTGCATGCTGATGGTACTGAACCCCTCCCGCACGCCCAGCGCGCTGAGGTTCCGCAGTCCGGCGCGAGCCACCGCGCGCCAGTCCAGGCCGTTGTGGTCGTAGAACCGGCGGTCCTCGATTGCGAGGAAAGCCTGACGGACGTGCAGCGGCACGTCGGCGAGATCGATGTTGACGCGACGCACGTAAGAGAGGCGACCAATCGTCTCCCCGTCGCGCCCGACCACCGGGCTACCCTCGATGGGCCGGAAGCCGCGGATCTCGACGGATGTCGGGCACCGCTGAAAGCCGCACGTCACCAGCCAGGCGTCCAGTGCCACAACCATCACGACGCCGACAGCCAGCGCGCTCAGCGGCAGCCATTGTTCGCGCATCCAGATGCGGGCCGGCCGCCGCCGCGCCGGATAGTGCCGGAGGCGGGACAACCGGGATCGGAGTGCGGACAGGCTTGGTCTCATCAACAGGGGGCTGGGGCGGCTCTCATCTATTAGTTGGTACGCCGCACACCATTCGCAGGTTTCCGGCCGCGACGCCGAGGGGCCGTGGGGACGGCTACCTCAGGGTAACAAACGGACCTATGTTTCGCTCAGCGCGATGCGGTCGTCTCCGAACGCCACCCCCATAAAACGAAATCCAACCCCGAGTTGCACTCCGATGCACCGAGTTTTCGCGGCCGCAACGCTCGTCCTCCTCGCCTCCTGCGAGCGCGGCGCAACCCCCAGTGCCGAAGCCGAAGGTGCCTTCCCGGCGCCACCCGTCGAAGCCGCGACGCTTCTGACATCCGCGGTGGACGAAGCCGATTCCGAGCCTGCTGTACTCGATTCGGCGTCGCGCGTGCGCGAGCCGAACGAGACGGGGCGAATCATGATCCTCGAGTATCATCTCATCGGCGACAAGGAAGCACGCTGGGAGCGACACCACGAGCGCTTCAGGCAGGATCTCGAGCTGCTCTACGAACGAGGGTACCGGCCAGTCAGCATGACGGAGCTGATCGACGGCCGCATCGACTTGCCGCGAGGCTTGTCGCCCGTGGTCTTCACCTTCGATGATGCCTCTCCGTCGCAGTTTCGTTATGTCGAGAAGGATGATGGCACGCTAGAAATCGATCCGACGACCGCTGTTGGTATCTGGCTCGAGTTCGCTCGCACTCGTCCCGATTGGCGCAACCGCGCGGTGTTCTGCCTACTGTCGGGCGCCGAAGCCGGACGCTCCTTTTTCGGCAACAAAGGGATCGAAGGCCAGAAGACCGAATGGCGGTTCAGAAAAGTGCAGTTCCTCGCCGAGGAAGGCTTCGAGCTGTGCAATCACACGCTGTGGCATGCGAATCTGGGCAGGTATGACGATGCCTTCGTTCAGGAGCAGATTGCTCGCGGTGTGCTGGCGATAGATTCCGCCGTGGCGGGCTATCGGGTGCGCACATTCGCGCTCCCACTCGGGGTCTGGCCGAAGAATCGCGAGCTGGCTTATCGCGGCACATGGACCGATCCGAGGAGCGGACGCGTGGTGCGTTATGAGTTCGATGCCGTGCTGGAGGTCGCGGGCGGGCCGGCGCGCAGTCCGTTCGATGGATCCTTCAACCCGCGCAGCCTGCCACGCGTTCAGGTGTACGGGAACGAGCTCGAGCGCACGTTGGACCACCTGGATCGCAGCGGAACTAGGTATGTTTCCGCAGGACCACGAGCGTGGGAACGTGGGCGTGTCGCCTGGCGGTAGGCGCTGTCCCCAGTGGGCCCGACCTTGTAATGGACAGTTGCCGGGTTGCGGACTGCCAGCAGTTCTGGCGTATTGCGAACGCGCTGGACAGAGAACATCGAGGGTGTAAGAAATCTGTCCTAAAACGGTACCCTCGTGTCCTAAAAATGTACTTGCCGGCTTTCCTTTCCGCTCCCAACTTGCTAGCCGATTCTTGGGATTCTCACTGAATGTCTGGAGGTCTGTGCATGGACGCTCGGCAGCAGCGGCTTCAGCATCTGCCCTTCTTCGAGTTTCTGGGCAACACCGAGGAGGATAGCGAAGACTGGCGCACCGTCAGCGCCGGGCTCGTCACGCTGCGTCTCTTCGACAACTGGCTGCGGTTCGGAATGGACGTCGTCCAGTCGAACAACAGCGGCCTGCGCGCGGTCCGCGACTACATCGCGGCAGTTGCGCCGCAGACCCCCGTCCGAACGATCCTGACGAGCATCGTGGACAGCATGCAGACGGCACCCTCGGTTCAGCCGGCGCGGGTGTTGCCCAGGCTTCTGGCGTACGCGCGCGCGCTCCAGTTCGAGGCTCGGTGGTCGTTGGCCAACGACGTCTACCGGACGGTCGTGCTCCACGCCGACCCTTTTCGCGACGCTGACATCGTGATTGCAGCCAACATGAAGATCGGCAGCTGTTACCGCATGCTGGGTGACTTTCGGTCTGCCGCGAAGGCATATCGTGCGGCTGGAGAGCTCGCTGCTGCAGCAGACGACTTGATGAACGTACTCCGCTCGCGGATTGAAGAGGCGAAGCTCGCGATCGACCGCGGCAACCTGCCGCGAGCCGAAGTCATGCTGGACGACACCATTCGACAGGCGGAGGAGCGGGGGCTGACGGACATCCGATCGAAGGCGCTTCACGACCGTTCACATGTCGCGTTCCAGCGCCGGGATTTCAGCACCGCTGTTCAACTTGCGTATCAGGCGTTAAGCGATACCAGGGATCACACTGCTCGTGACCGCATCCTTGGCGATATCGCCGCTTCGCTAACGGAGCTGGGATTGCGTAGCGCAGCACGGGATGCGTATCTCATCGTCGCCGCCACCGCACAGGAGCAGTACGTGCGCTGGACCGCTACGGCGAACCTGATGGAAATCGCGGCCTTGGACGGGCGGGAGCTGCTGTTCGAGCGATATCGCCAGGAACTGTCAGACGAGCCACTCCCGCCGAATCTCCTGGCCTACTACCACTACTACGTCGGGCTCGGGCAGCAGCTCTTTCATCGCTACGACCAGGCGCGTACGGCCCTCGAACGAGCCATCGAACTCTCCAACGCGCATCAGCTCAATCAGCTCACGATAGAGGCTGAAGAGCGTCTACGGATGGTGAAAGCTGGCCAGCCCGCTCGGACTGGTGCACAGAGCATCGAGCCGCCGGCAAGTGTGGCGAAAGTAGCTGCAGCGATTCGTGAGATGAAAGAACTGGCGGGAGTGCTGGGATAGAAGCCAGCGCGGGGAGCTACTTCTCCCCGCGCCGGTGCTCAGAATCAGTCGGTAGAGCGGCCGCGACCGTTATGGATCGGACAGGGTTCG
>CAYXRS010000131.1:0-8984 GCA_964467195.1 uncultured Gemmatimonadaceae bacterium | reverse complement strand
CTGTTCAGCACGCCGGAGCTGAAGGTCAAGATCGGCTTCACGCTCCTCTGTCTGCTGATCTATCGCGTCGGTGCGCACATCACCGCACCGGGGATCGACGCCCTCATGCTGCGCGAGTTCTTCGCCACGCAAGGGGGTGGTCTGCTCGGCATCTACGACATGTTCGTGGGTGGTGGGCTTTCCCGGGCAACGCTGTTCGCGCTGGGCATCATGCCCTTCATCTCCGCCAGCATCATCATGCAGCTGGCAGCGGCGGTGGTTCCCACCATCGAGAAGCTCCAGAAGGAAGAGGAGGGGCGAAAGAAGGTCAATCAGTACACACGCTATCTCACCGTCTTTCTGGCCCTCATTCAGGCGTGGGGCTTCGCTCTCTTCACGGAGTCGATCGAAGGGACGGTGAGAGCGCCCGGCTTCGGATTCCGGCTCGAGATGACGCTATTTCTCACCACCGGTGCCGTGTTCGTCATGTGGCTGGGTGAGCAGATCACCGAGCGCGGTATCGGCAACGGTGCCAGCCTGCTGATCTTCTTCTCGATCGTCGAGCGGCTCTGGCCGAGTGTGATACAGACGTTCAACTTCGTCGCCACGGGCGCGATCTCGGCTCTGGCGCTGATCGTCCTGGTCATCATGATGGTGGTGGTGGTCGCGGCGACGGCGGCGGTAACCATGGCCGCGCGCCGGGTACCGATCCAGATCCCGCAGCGCACCATGACTCGAGGGCGACAACGAGAAGCGGCGAAGAACTTCATCCCGCTGAGACTGAACGCTGCCAACGTAATGCCGATCATTTTCGCGCAATCCGTCATCGTCGTTCCGGCGACGCTTGCGCAGTTCGGTGGCAGCGAGGCAATGCGCAACTTCGCCGAGCTGTTTCAGCCCGGCACCTGGCTGTACTTCCTCGTGTCGGCCATCCTGATCATGTTCTTCACCTACTTCTATACGTCCATCATCTTCAATCCGGTGGACATTGCGGAGAACCTGAAGAAGCAGGGCGGATTCATTCCGGGGGTGAAACCCGGTGCAGCAACGGCGGAGTACATCGACCGCGTCGTTACGCGCATCACGCTGCCGGGCGCCATCTTCCTGACGACGATCGCGCTCATGCCGATCTGGCTTTCGGGCGTGATCAACGTGCCTTTCCTGTTCGGCGGTACGTCGCTGCTGATCGTGGTAGGTGTGGGTCTCGATACCGTCCAGCGGCTCCAGAATCATCTCCTGTTGCGTAAGTACGATGGGTTCATGAAGAAGGGACGGGTTCGATTCCGCGGAAGGCAGACGACATCGGGGTTCTGATAGGTGCCGGTGGCGTCCCATGGACGCCGCCTGAATGTTGGGCGCGTGCCGGTCGTGCCCGCTCGGAGGGCAGGGCGAGGCGAGCCTGCTGACCGGCGGGCACGACGTGCGTCGGTTGTGAGCGTCACTCCAATCCTGGTGGAATGAACATTCTTCTCCTGGGCCCTCCCGGGGCCGGCAAGGGAACGCAAGGCGAGCGAATCGCCACCGCTCTCGGGATACCGAAGATCGCCACCGGCGATGTGCTCCGCGCCGCAGTGCAAGAGGGAACGGAGCAGGGCAGGCGCGCCAAGGCATTCATGGATCGTGGCGACCTCGTCCCGGACGAGGTGATCCTTGCGATCATGAAAGAGACGCTGCGAGGGCCCGACGCTGCGCGAGGCGTGGTGCTCGATGGAGTGGTGCGCACCGTGCCGCAGGCAGACGGCCTCGAGCGCGTGCTCGAGGAGCTTGGCCGCAAGCTCGATGCGGTCCTGGTGTTCGAGGTGTCCGAGGACGAACTGGTCCGTCGCCTCTCGAGGCGAACGGTATGCGAGAAATGCCAGACTCCGTACAGGGGCCGCGATCCCGGTACGCGCTGCGACCGTTGCGGTGGCACGTTGACGAGACGCAAGGACGATGAGCCGGAGGCCATTCGCACTCGCATGCGCGCTTACCGCGAGCAGACGGGACCGGTGGTGGAGCGCTATCGAGGAAGCCGCGATGGCGCGCGGTTGATCGAGGTGGCCGCTGAGGGTGATCCGGAGGAGATATCAAGAAGGTTGTTGAGCGAACTGGACACGTGATTCATCTCAAGTCCGCGCGCGAACTCGAGATAATGGCGGAGGGTGGGCGCATCCTTGCCGCCACGCACGAGCTCGTCCGGCAGCGCGTGGCGCCCGGCGTAAGCACGCTGGACCTCGACAAGCTGGCGGAGGAATTCATACGCAGTCATGAGGGGGCAGTCCCCTCCTTCAAGGGGCTGTACGGCTTTCCCGGCACGCTGTGCACATCCATCAACCACGAGATCGTGCACGGGATTCCGTCACGGAATCGCGTGCTTCAGCCGGGCGACATAGTCTCCATCGACGCGGGCGTCAGATACCAGGGCTATCACACCGACGCAGCGCTCACCCATGCCGTGGGCGAGGTTGATGAGACGTCCCGACGACTTCTGGATGTCACCCGTGCGTCGCTGGAAGCGGGTATCGCCGTTGCGATCGCCGGAAATCACCTCGGAGACATCGGTGCAGCGGTGCAGGGAGTGGTCGAGGGTGCCGGCTTCGCGATCGTCCGAGACCTCGTAGGCCACGGAATCGGCGCCGAATTCCACGAAGAGCCACAGGTGCCGAACTACGGCAAGCCGAAGCGGGGCACCAAGCTGATGCCGGGACTGACTGTCGCGATCGAGCCGATGGTAAACGTCGGCTCGCCACGCACGCGCACGCTGCCGGATCGCTGGACGATCGTCTCGGCCGATGGCTCCCGGTCGGCGCACTTCGAGCACACCGTTGCGATAACCGCCAACGGGCCGCGCGTTCTCACTCTCAGTTCAAGGGGTCAGAGTACTTGAAATCAGTTTTCAAGGGGGGTCAGAGTACTTGAAATGGCCATTTCAAGTACTCTGACCCCCTTGATCCAGCGCGACGAGCCCCGCGTCTCGGAGTCGATCTTCCAGCACCCGACCCCTCGCTTCGGGCGCGAGCCCCAGACCGTCTGCACCGGCGAGTTGGAACATGCGCTCGGGGGCCAGCCCGATCAGCTCCGTGCCCGTCGTCTGCAGGCCATGTCGGGCAGCTTCTTGGCGCACGGCGGCGTAGGCAAGGTGCGCTGGCGTCGCTTCCAGATCGGTGAGATTCATGGACAGCTGCGCCTGACCGTTTACCACGAAGGCCAGCGCTTTCACCCCTGGCAATCCTCCGGATGCTGCTCGCACGGCGCGAGCAATCTCTCGTACTGCGCCGAGGTTGGCGGCCTCGCCGAGAAAGATGTTCAGTGCCACCAGTATGTGTCGCGCCCCGACGGCGACCGCGCCGGCGGTGGGATGGATGCGCGCCGGACCAAAATCAGGCTCCCTGGCAGGATCGCGGCCGATCGACGCGCTGAGCCCCTCGAAGCCGCCCCGCCGGACTGCCGCCAGATCGCGCCGCTCGGGTCGGGTGGCGGCGTGCTCGTAAAGGAACACGGGAATCTCGAGCTCGCGCCCAATCCGCTCTCCGAGCGCCCGGGCAAGGCCGACGCACTCGTCCATCGTAGTGCCGGCGAGCGGCACGAATGGCACCACGTCCATCGCGCCCATCCGCGGGTGCTGTCCCTGATGCCGCCGCAGATCGATGCGATCCCGGGCTTCGCGGACGGCGGCGAAAGCCGCTTCTGCCACTGGTTGGGCAGGACCTGCCATTGTCAGCACCGAGCGGTGGTGCCAGGGGTCGGAGGAAACGTCGAGCACGCGCACGCCGGACACGTCTTCAGCGGCACGCGCAATCGAGGTCACGATTCCCCGATCGCGGCCCTCCGAGAAGTTGGGCACGCATTCTACCAGATTCACACCCTCATCTCGGGCGCCTCGAGAATCCGCAGCAGCCATGAGTGAATGGCCGGATTGCCGGCCACGATTCCCGAAGGCGCGAGCGGCGGAGTGCGGCCGGCGAGATCGGTGATCATTCCACCCGCCTCCCCAACTATGATGATGCCGGCGGCGAAATCCCATGGCGCGAGTGCCAGCTCCCAGAAACCATCGAAGCGGCCGGACGCGACATCCACCAGGTCGAGCGCGGCGGACCCGGCGCGCCGGATTCCGGAAGTGGCTCGCATGATCCTGTCGAACTGCTCCTTGTAGTCATCCAGCAGATGCAGATGCTTGAAGGGGAAACCGGTGCCGATGAGTGCCAGCCGCGGTGTTTCGACGCCTGAGACGCTGAGCGGCATGTCGTTCGTGTGGGCGCCCTGTCCCACTATTGCGGTCGTCACGTCGTTGGCCGGTACGTGAACGACGACGCCGGCAACGAGCCTTGCATCCATCACGACCGCGATGGAAACGGCGTACTCGGGATAGCCGTGCAGGAAGTTGGTCGTGCCGTCCAGTGGGTCGACGACGAACGTCAGCCCGGCGCCGGCTGCAGCATCGGGGGAAAGTTCCTCTCCCACCACGACGACCCCGGGGAGGTCGCGGTGGACGATCTGCCGAATAGCTTCCTCGGCATCAGTATCGATGTCGCTCACGAAGTCGGCAGGGCTCTTCTGCCGCCACTCGAGCGAACGGATGCCATCGGCGCCGGAGCGGATTACGGTGGCGGCGCTGCGGGCGGCCTCGACGGCCACGGACAGAAGCTCAGCGAGCTCGCTCGTGCTTGCTTGCCCCCCCTCACTGGCGCTCATATGTTGCCGCAATGCCAAGAGTCTTCAGTGGTATTCAGCCATCCGGAGAGCTGCACATCGGCAACTATCTCGGAGCGGTGAAGAATTGGGTAGAGCTTCAGAGCGAGCACGAATGTCTGTTTTGCATCGTAGACTACCACGCCATCACCACTCCGTACGAACCCGAGGCATTGCGCCGACGCACGCGCGACATGGCAATCTCGCTGCTGGCGTCCGGTCTCGATCCGGCGCGCTGCACGATCTTCGTTCAGTCGGCCGTTCCCGAACATACCGAGCTGGCCTGGATATTCAACTCGGTTGCCCCGCTCGGTGAGCTCGAGCGTCAGACGCAGTTCAAGGACAAAGCACAGCGGCAGGAGAGTGTAGTCGTGGGTCTGCTGAACTACCCCGTGCTTCAGGCCGCTGACATCCTCATCTATCGCGCCGAGTTGGTACCCGTGGGGGAGGACCAGCTGCAGCACCTGGAGCTCGCCCGCGAGATCGCCAGACGGTGGAACACGCGCTTCGGCGAGATGTTCTTTCCCGAGCCGAAGCCGTTGTTGACGGCCACGCGCCGGATCATGGGTCTCGACGGTCAGGCAAAGATGTCGAAGTCGCTCGGCAACACGATCGGTGTGGCCGAGCCGTCAGCGCAGGTCTGGGAGAAACTGCGCCCCGCGGTCACAGACCCCAAGCGCGTTCGCCGCACCGATCCGGGCACACCGGAGGTGTGCAACATCTATCATCTGCACAAGGCGTTCAGCGATGCGGCCACCGTGGAACACGTTGCCAACCAGTGCCGCACCGCCGGCTGGGGGTGCATCGATTGCAAGCGGGTGCTGTTCGAGTCGATGGAGAGGGAGCTGTCGCCGGTGCGCGACCGCACGCGGGAGCTGGAAAGCAGGCCCGACCAGGTGCGCGAGATTCTCGCCGAGGGCGCCGTCCGGGCCCGGACCCTCGCACAGGCAACGTTGCGTGAGGTGAAGGAGCGCATGGGTCTTGCATGATCTCGCGGCGTCGAATTCGGTGAGTGTGCATCATGTCGGACGATCGTGGCCCGGAAGGGGTGTTGACCCTCGTATGCATCAACTGCGGGAACGAGCGGTTCTTCAGCGACGCGCCACCGGACGAGCGCGAGGTCTGTCTTCGTTGCGGCAGCACCGTGTTCCGTCGCTTCTTCACTCCCACCGAGCGGGACGCGGCCACGGAGGCCTTTCTGGAGGATAGCCGGCGGAGTATGGCGCTGGACGAGGAATCGCCGGATACTTCACTCGATGAGCTGAACGAACTGGATAACCCGTAACTGGCGGCCGGCTCAGGCCGCTCCGATCCCACAGGCGTGGACGTGCTGCCTGACATCTTCACGCAGCTTCAGCTCGATCTCTTCCTCTCACTCGCTCTCGCCGTGCTGTGCGGGGGAGCGATCGGGCTGGAGCGTGAGTACTCTCAGCACCCCGCCGGCCTGCGCACCAACATCCTCATCTGCGTTGGTGCCGCGTTGATCATGGAGCTGTCCGTTCGGGTGGCCGGCCCATCGGAGGTTGCCGATCCCGGACGCATTGCCGCGCAGGTAGTCTCGGGAATCGGCTTCCTTGGCGCGGGGTCGATCATCCAGTCTCGCGGTGCCGTCCGCGGATTGACGACCGCTGCCACGATCTGGGTAGTCGCCGCCATCGGTCTGGCAATCGGTGCGGGCGAGCATCTCGCCGCGGTCGGCAGCACAGTGCTGGTACTGATAGTACTGATCGTCCTCGGATGGGCCGAGCGCCGGTACGTGCGAGAGCATCGTGGGCACGTGATCTCCCTCCAGACCACGCGCGACTTCCGCTTCAGCGAGATCGCCGGCGTCATCGACGAACTGGGACTTTCGGTCCGAACGCGCCATGTGACCGAGCACGCTGACGGTCGCCACTACCAGATCAAGCTCAGCGGGGCGCCGCAGCGGATCGGTGAGCTGGCCCACATCCTGATGAATCGCCCGGATGTGGAGAGCGTGCGCCATTGAGCGACGCGCGGCTCCTCGTCGCCGACCTTCGTGCAGTCGCGCCACGCTGGTCATTCCCGGACTGGGCGGCGAAGCGCCTTCAGGCCGAATCACCTCGGGGGTGGCGAATCCACATCGTAGCCGGCCCCACATTTTCCGATGGTGACGGCGGAGCCGGCCCATCTCCCGAGGTGCTGGCAGCAATAGTCGACGCCGAGGCCTATGCTGGCTTCGGCATATCGCGAGAGCTGTTTCGCGCGGCACGCAGGCTGCGCTGGGTTCACTCCGCGGCCGCGGGCGTCGGCAGCGCGCTCTTTACGGAGATGCGGGAGAGTGAGGTAGTGCTCACCAACTCCGCGGGGGTGCACGCCATACCCATCGCGGAGCATGTGGTTGGCGGGATTCTCTTCTTCCTTCGCTCCTTCGATATAGCGGTTGCCCAGCGGCTGGAAGGTCGTTGGGAGCGCGACCCGTTCGTTGGTAGCGCGAGCACCGTTCGCGAATTGGGCGACTGTCACGCGCTCGTGCTCGGTGCCGGCGGCCTGGGGAGCGCGATCGCGACGCGTCTGACCTCTCTCGGTTGCCGGTGCACGGGCGTCCGGCGACGCCCGGCCAGAGGACTGCCGGAGGGATTCGACCGCGTGGTCGGACCGGCCGACTGGGCCGAGCTGCTCCCCTCGGTGGACATCCTGATCGTGACAGCGCCGGCGACGGCGGATACCCGCCATCTGGTTACACGGTCGACACTTGAGAGCCTTTCATCGGGTGCTGTCCTCGTCAACGTTGCCAGGGGGACGATCGTGGACGAGGAGGCCCTGGCCGCTGCTCTGCAGGAGGGATCGCTCCGCGGAGCGGTACTGGATGTGTTCGCGCGGGAACCGTTGGCGCCGGCAAGTCCGCTCTGGCTGTGCTCCAATGTTCTCCTGACACCGCATGTCTCGAGCGTTACCGCCGGTGCGTTCTGGCGCAGACAGATCGATCTGCTCGTGGACAACTGGCAGCGCTGGGCCGAGGGGCGCGAACTGCGCAACGTGGTGGACAAGCACGCCGGCTACTAGCCCAAGGCGAAAGCGACATGGAGAAGATCATCAGGGCCGCCGTCGAGCGCCGCCCGCGCTGTCGGAGATCGCCGACGCGGAGCGCGGCATGGTGCTGGTGACGGGCGTGACTGGTTCGGGGAAGACGAGCACGATCGCGGCCGTTCTGGGGCACATGAACCGCCACAGAGCAAGCACATGGTCACGCTCGAGACCCCGATCGAGTATCTTCACCGTGACCGGAACTGTTCGATCACGCAGCGCGAGGTGGGATGCCCGCGTCCGTCTTGCGGAACCCTGCATGCCGTGGTGTCGCAGCGACTGCCTGCTCGAGCAATTCCAGAGCAACCTCGTCCCGGGTAAACGGAAGCAGTGAAAAGGCCGCTCGCCGGCGTGTTGGGTCCGGTGGTGACGACGTTCGACGAGAAGACAGGCGAACTCGAGCCCCATGCATTCCGTGCCAACGTGGAGGCGCATCTGAATGCTGGCCTCTCCGGTGTCGTGGTCTCCGGTTCAACGGGTGAGGCTGCGCTGCTCGACCCCGCGGAACGCAACGCGCTCCTTGAATGGGCCCGGCCGCTGGTGCCGGACGATCGCTGGCTGATCGCGGGCACGGGGGCGGAGTCAACGCGCGACTGTATCCGTCGTTGCAGGGACGCCGCCGAGCGCGGCTCCGATGCGGTGCTCGTCGTGGCACCGCACTACTATGCCGACGCGATGAGCGCCGAAGCGCTCGCCACGCACTATCGTCGCGTCGCAGACCACAGTCCGGTCCCGGTCCTGCTGTACAACATCCCCAAGTACATGCATTTCTCTCTGCCGCCCGGGTTGGTGCTGGAGCTCGCAAAGCACGGCAATGTGGCGGGGATCAAGGATTCGTCGGGAGAGCTGCAACTGCTTTCTGGCTACATGAACACACAGTCCGAAGGATTCGCGGTGATGACTGGCAGCGGTTCGGCGGTATACGCCGCGCTCGAGATGGGGGCGCGTGGCGGCATTCTGGCCGTCGCGCTCTTCGCCGCGCGTCCGGCGGTAGAGCTGTTCAACGCGTTCCACGCCGGTAACCTCGCCGCGGCTGGCCGGGAGCAGGAGCGACTCGCGCCGCTCGCCAAGGGAATCGTGGCCGCCTACGGTGTTCCCGGCGTGAAAGCGGCGCTCGATCGGGTCGGCCTGTACGGAGGGCTACCCCGCCAACCACTGCTTCCTCTTCGTGACCGTGAGCGGCGCCGGGTAGAGGAACTCCTCGCCAGTGCAGGGCTGGCAGGCTGACACAATGCCGATGACGGGACGCGCGCACCTGGCGCAACTCGCCACGGAGCCGCGACCGGCGGGGA
>CAYXRS010000130.1:0-9141 GCA_964467195.1 uncultured Gemmatimonadaceae bacterium | reverse complement strand
GCAGTCCGGCCAGCACGAAGGGCATGTCGTGCGGCTGCATGCGCATGCTGGCGGAGAGGCCGCGCAGCACGAGCCGCCCTTCGCGACGCTGCACATCCGACGACGCTTCGGCGGTAACCAGGATGAGGAACTGGTCGAGAGCCACGCGTCCAGTGACGCTGCCGTCCTGCACTACGCCAAGCCTGGTGACCGGATCGAGCTGCGGCGGCATGGCCCAGGCAACGTAGTGTGTATAAGGACCCAGCGTGCCCGGATCGGGCAGATCACTGAGCACCAGCGCGACATCGTACACGTGTGTGCCCGCCGGCGTAACAGCCAGTCCGAACGGCGACGCTGCCGGCCGCAACTCGGCGTAGCCTCTGGCTCGATCTATTCCCGCAGCTGGCAGAAGCTCGATGCAATAGAGGTCGGAGGCGGCAGCAGCGGCGGAATACGCGGAATCGCCCGGCGGCGCACAGTGCGGCAGCGCCGAACGCGCGAGCACCGAGTGTGAGAGCACCGAATGCGCGAGCACCGAATGCGAGAGCACCGGGTGCGAGAGCACCGAAGGCCAGCGCACGGCAGGCATTGTCTGCAACGCCGACACGCCGTCTCGTGCCACTCCTGACGCGGGTGGCGCAGAAGCAAGAGCGAGCGTGACGAGCAGCAGAAGGGGTGCGGTCCGCCCGGGCAGGCGCAGGATCAAGCGAGCGAATCTCCGCTATGGAAGGAGCAACCGTCGTAGGATTGAAATCTACCGCGCGACCTGGAAATCGCGAGGGAGCAGATTGCAACCCGTCAGAGAATCGTCTGATCGATGTAGCACCACATCCAGTCCTCGCCTGGCTCCAGCGAAGCGACGATGGGGTGGCCCGATGCGGCGTGGTGCCTGGTGGCGTGTCTGTTGGGCGACGAGTCACAGCAACCGACATGGCCGCAGCTGACGCACAGCCGCAGGTGTACCCACCTGTCTCCCGTCTCGAGACATTCCTCGCATCCGTTCGGAGTGCGCGGCGTAACGTCCCGGATCTGATCGGTGTGTGTGCAATCGGGCATATGCAGCGGGTGGGAAGCGGTAGCTCAGCCGGCCGGCAACGGCTCGGCAACGGCCTGCACGATCGCGGTGAACGTCACCCGCTCGCCGAACGCCAGCAGAGCGCCGCGAAGTCCTGGTGGACGGTGAACATCCCAGCGCCCGATGCCGATCGCACCTTCGGCCTCGGCTGCAACGCGCCGGGCGCCCTCCGAATCCACCTCGGCCTTGCCGACCGTGATCAGGAAGCTCGTGGGCGACGTCACACCATGAAGCGTCAGGTCGCCGCGCATGGTGCAGATGTGGTCGTCCTCCCAGTCGAGCCCCGAACTGCGAAACACGATGTCCGGAAAACGGTCGACGTCCAGGAAACCGGGTGACACGAGCTCCCGATCCAGCGAGCCGTTGCCCGTGGACACGCTCGATGCATCGATGCGAAGCTCGATCCCACTGGGAATTCCGTCAGGGCCGGCCTCGGCGGTACCCTGGAATCGCGTGAAACGGCCGCGAGCGGTGCCCACGCCAAGGCGCCGGATGACGAAGTTGATCCTGCCACTGTCGGCGATACGCCAGAGCACGCCGCCTCCTCTGCCGCTTGTGACCTGAACACCTTGCCACATGATGGGAAGCTTACAATTCGCCGCCCGGTTGTCGAGTTCCCGCGGCGCGGCGCAGCCGCCGGCTAGGCCGACTGGCGATCTCTCATTGGCGCACCAGACTCCTCGATAGCCGCTGGGCGACGCTTCGGCCACCAGCTCGACCGAGTGCCCCATGCGGTTTCGAGTTTCACGTTCAGGAACGTCACGCGGCAGACGAGCTCCTTCACCCTGGCCGCCACACCACGCCTGACGACGCGCTCTCTTGGTCTGTCATCCGAGTGGGTCGGCTGGACGAGTCCGTCATGCCGGCCAAGGCTAATGCAACGAATGAAGAAGCCGAATCTGAAGGGCGACAGAGCGGCTCCGCGGACCTGCCGGAGCACATTGTCGCCGGCGTGTGCACCAAGCGGCCCAGCACTCACGCACCCCATGCGAACGACCGATCCGTTGATGCGTACCGCCGCCGAGTCGCCGGTAGCGAACACATTGTCATGTCCCGTGACCTGGAGCGTGGCGTTCACTGCCGCGCGACCGTCGGACGATACGTGCAGTCCTGCCTCACGCGCCAGCGGTGCGGCCTCGAACCCGCCGGCCCACACACAGAGATCGAATGGAAGAGCATCGCCACCGCGAAGATTGATCCGCCGCGCTTCAACGGATTCCACGTGCACTCCCTCGAAAAGCTGGATGCCGAGCTCAGCGATACGATTCCTCGTGTGTGCCTCGCCGGCCGCTGAGTACGACTTGCCGAACCGCCCGTTGGTCAGCATCGCCACGCGCGCCAGAGGAAACCGCTCTGCCAACTCGGTAGCGGTCTCCAGCCCGGTGAGCCCTCCACCCACCACGACGACGCGCACCGCAGCGCCCGTGGTCCGCAACCGCTCGGCGGCGGCGCGGACCTGTGTCGGATCGTCCAGCCGCAGTGCGTGCCTGGCGACGCCCGATACGCCAGCGGCCGTTCTGCTTCCAAGTGCAAGCACGAGCGTATCGTAGGGGAGGCGAAGCCGGTGCCCATCCTTTGTGCGCAGCTCGGCCCACTGGGCGCAGGTGTCCAGGCCGTCGACCCAGCCCTGCTGAAAACGGCCGCCTCGCCGCTCGAGCAGTCCAGCGTAGCGCAGAACGGCCGGCTCGGAACCGGCGAGCAGCTCGTGCATGCGAATGCGCTGCACGAAGCTCTCGCGCGCGTCGACAAGTGTAACATCTGTGCGCGAATCTCCTGCCGCCACCCTGGCCGCCGCTACCAGTCCAGCGTATCCGCCGCCCAGTACGAGCACTCGGTGCTTCCCGCCCGTTGTCATGATCGCCTCGTTAGTGAATGACCACTTCTGGAGGCGAGGCGTGCGGGTCCAGGCCCTCGGACGCGGTCCGAAGAGTTTCTGGGCACTATGCCGACTCGTGCTCCTATCGTGGTATTGCGCGGGAAGCTCGGCTGGGCGGACACCATGCTGCGACCATTACCAACGCGATACGCGCGCGGGGTCAACTGGACGGCGGCTAGGCGCGGCCGTGCGGCGGAGGCCCGTTCGACGCCATTCAGTCGCGATCATATGAGCCGATCGGTAGCGAAGTTGCACCCGCCGAGTCCGGAATGCATCCTTTGATCACAAGTCCGGGAGGAGCGAATGACCGCCGCATCACACCTGGGACAGCTGAGCATCATCGGCGTCCTCGTCCTTGCAATCACCGCCTGCCCGGGAAGCGATTCGGTCAGCCCGGTCCCCGGCGTGGCTAGCGTGCGCCTGATCCATGGCATCAATGGCACGGACCTCGGAGCCGGTCAGGCGTTCCCCCTGGACCTGAGACTGGGGCAGGTCTGCGCTCTGGCTACTGTGCCGTCAGGAACCGTCAGTGCGGCGCTTGCGCTCCAGGCTGGTACTTACGAGATCGCGGTTTCGCGTGCCGACAGCCCAACTCTGTGCGGCGGCAGCGTAGTGGCGACGGCACAAGTGCAGGTTGCGGATGGTGCGAACGTCTCGTTTTTCGTTCACCTCAACGCACAGGGTAACGCGCGGCTGACCAGCTTCACCAACGATCTCAGCGCCACTGCTGCTCCAAGATTCGTGGTGCGGCACGGCGCAGCCACCGGCGCGCTCGATGTGCTGCTGGACGACGATCCGACAATCACCGCTCTGACGAACGCGCAGGAGCAGACGGCCCAGGTTCCCGCCGGCGAGTATTCCTTGGCGGTTGCGGGGGCGGAACCATTGTTCGAGGGCGCTCTCAGCGTTGCCAATGGTGCGGTCCACGTCGTGTACGTCATCGGCACTCCCGACAACAACACCGTTGCTACCTTGCTCCAGGTGCTGTCCATGCAGTGACGGCTGGACCCACATAGCACGCAGCGCGATCTCGCTGCCAGCTTCCATCGGATGCACGTTCTCGAGGCGTGCGTGAACGTTCAGGAGTCGCGCCGGCCGCCCCGACGCCTCACGCGATTGGTCAGCACCTCAGGGCGAGCACGGACCTTGCCACCGCGCGTTCGCACCATGCCACTCGGCGGAGGGCAATGCGGGAAGCGAGCGAAGATCTGCAGGACCGGCAGGGCCGCGGTAACTGCCTTGGCGGGGGCTCGGCGGCTGGCACAGCCGCTGGATTGTGAGCGCCGCGTTCGTGGTCGAGGTGGACACCGATTCCCCGATCGCGGCCGCAGCCATCCATAACGGGCACGAGCTGCGCCCTGACGTCGCGCGAGCGATCTCGCTGGACGAGGCCACCCGGCTGCGTGAGGAGGATCCCTTCACCGCTCGCTGGACCACCATCGGGGGCACGCGTCTGATCGGCCTCCGTTCGCGCTTCGAGGTAGATCTGAACCGCCCGCGCGAGAAGGCTGTTTATCGGGTCCCCGAGGACGCATGGGGGCTCAACGTCTGGCGCGAGCAGCCTGCCGAGGCGCTTCTGATCAAATCGCTCGAGGTTTACGACGCGTTCTACGACGCTGCGCATGATGCCTTCTCCATGCTGCGCGAACGATGGGGACGCTTCGTGGTACTCGATCTGCACAGCTACAATCACCGGCGCGCCGGGGTGGGCTCAGCCGCGGCCGACCCAGCGTCGAACCCCGAGGTGAACGTCGGTACCGGGATCATGGATCGCCAGCGATGGGCGCCGGTAGTCGAACGGCTCATGGAGGATCTTCGCGGGACGGACTACCTCGGGCGCAATCTCGATGTGCGCGAGAACGTCAAATTCCGTGGCGGTCACTTCTCCAACTGGATCCATCAGAGCTTCCCCGAATCGGGCTGCTCTCTGGCCATCGAGTTCAAGAAGTTCTTCATGGATGAGTGGACGGGGGAGCCCGACATCGCAAAGGTTGACGCGATCGGCAGCGCTCTCGCGGCCACCGTTCCAGGTGTGCGAGCGGCGCTGGAAGAGGTGAGGTGATGGGTATCCTGTCTGGCGCCGACGGTATCACACAGTCGTTCACTCGTTCGGTGTGTGAGCGGCTCGCCGATGACAAGCGCGTGCGCCGCCGGTTACCTGGTGGAGGGCGCTTGCACATCGACCGCCGTCTGCCCTTCCTTTGTGTGTACCGGGAGCCTGGCAGCGTGATCACGGGAGACACGCCGACGCTCGTGGTTGGCGAAGCAGCCTATCTGGTGGCACCAGGAACGCGGGCACTGTACCCGGATCTGCGTGATCTCGTGCGCGGAGTAGCCGATGTCATGGTGGATGCTTTTGGTGCTTTTCTGCTCATCGAGCTCTGGACGGCGCGCGCCTCGGCGGAGAGCCGCACGCGCCGCAAGCGAAGTGCCGTGCGCCGCGCCACGTTCAGGGTGCTCACCTCCAATCTGCCGGAGGATGATCCCACGGTGCAGCAGTTCGCTCGAGCATTGAGCGACATTCCCCTCCGACCGCCTCCGCTGGACGTCGAGGTCGCCACGACGGGGGAGATCGCACCGCCGGAGATGCCGCCGCTCCTTGCCGCACCGGTTCCGGGCGCTTTGGCACGCCATGCGATCGGCCTGGAGCTCCAGCCAGTCTACCGGCAGGCCAAGACAGGGGCGCCATACCCAGTGGTCCTTCGCACCCTTCGTACAGGTTTGTCGGTTGCGTTGAAGCAGACCGCATATCACTTCGCCGTGACGCACTCCACGCACGAGCCGCCCCATTATCACTCGCTGGGTCGCCGCGTCGCCGTCCGGGCAGCACAGCGCGTGGATCGTGAGCTTACAGACATCTCGAGATCGTTCGATTTTCTGCTGCAGGTAACGCCGGTCAATATCCCCACTGCCCGGGCCGCTTTCCACGCAAGTGATGGGACGTGCGATCCACCCTTCGACTACCGCCCGCTGGTGGTGGATACGGATCTGGTGAAGCGCAGACTGTATGACTTGCCGATCGAGCAGCTGGAAGATCCCACGCTGGTGCATCTGTTGGGCGACGCACGCGATGAACTGGACCGCAAGATCACCATGCTCGGGGATCGCAATACGCCACGTTTTCTCTACGGCAGCCTCGGCGTGTACGGGCCGGTGGACGAGCCGCTGCGGCAGCTTGCACTCGACCTGCTTTCGTCGCTGACTCCTGATCGGGAAACGGCTCCAGCGGAACCGCGCGTGCGAGCTGCCGAGTTCGCCGAGTGCGCCGAGCGAGAGATCGCCTGGTATCGAGAGCAGTATGCTCCGATGGAGGCGAAGGTACATGTGCGCGAGGATGTCACCGGACTCCTGGTCTCGGATGGGGACCTGCTGGTCGGCGGAGCTCTCGACGTGCCGGCATCGCGCGTGGACGCGCTGTTGCAGCACGAGGTGGGCACGCACGTCGTAACTTACTACAATGGCCTCGCGCAGCCGCTCGGCCAGCTCGCCACGGGCCTGGCTGGTTACGAGGAACTCCAGGAAGGTCTGGCCGTGCTTGCCGAGCATCTGGTGGGTGCGCTGACTGCCGCTCGGCTGCGAACGCTGGCGGCCCGCGTGGTTGCCGTGCATCGGCTGGTGGCCGGCGCGAGCTTCGCGGACAACTACCGGGAGCTCACGGCAAGTCATGGCTTCGCCCGTCGCGAGGCGTTCATCATCTGCATGCGGGTGTACCGGAGCGGCGGGCTGACCAAGGACGCCATCTATCTGCGGGGGCTCATGCAACTGCTCGAGTATCTGCGCAATGACGGCGATCTGGACGCGCTCTACCTGGGCAAGGTGGCACTTCCGCACGTTCCATCGCTTCGCGAGCTGCGCTGGCGCGAATACCTTCGTCCGGCCCCGCTCGAACCCCGGCACCTCGGCACCGCGGCAGCGCGTGAACGGCTCGTTCGCATTCGCCAGGGCATGGCAGTTGGGGATCTGATAAACGAGAAGGTGCAATGAGAATAGCGTTCGTCATAAACGACACCCGCACCGAGGAGAGCGGTTATACCACCACCCGCCTCGCGCACACCGCCCTGAACATGGGCCACGAGGTCTGGTACATCGGCGTGGGGGACTTCGCCTATGATCCAGATGGCGGAATCGCCGCACGCGGCACCGCACCGCCGAAGAAGAAATACGCGTCGCGAGATGCCCTCATGACCGACCTCCAAAGTGACAAGGCGCGGCACGAGCGTATCGGCTCCGGCGACCTGGACGTGATCCTGCTGCGGAACGATCCGGCTGCCGATGCCATCGAGCGTCCCTGGGCGCAGCTGGCCGGCGTGATGTTTGGGAGGCGGGCGATGCATCGCGGAGCCATCGTACTCAACAGCCCCGAGGGCCTCTCGAAGGCGCTGAACAAGATGTACTTCCAGGAATTCCCCGAAGAGGTCCGTCCGCGCACACTCATTACCCGCAACCATGAGGACATCAGGGAGTTCGCGAAGAGCGAGGGCGGGACGATCGTTCTGAAGCCCCTCCAGGGCTCCGGCGGGCAGAGCGTCTTTCTCGTCCGCCCCGAGGAAGCCGCCAATCTCAATCAGATGATCGAGGCGATCAGCCGTGACGGTTATGTGATCGCTCAGGAGTACCTCCCCGCAGCCGAGCGCGGGGACATGCGCATGTTCATGATGAACGGCGAACCGCTGATGTACAAGGACAGGTACGCCGCGTTCGAGCGGTTGCGGGCGGGTGGCGACATGCGCAGCAACATCAACGCGGGCGGGACCGTGGCCAAGGGAAAGGTGAGCGACAACGCGCTCAGGATTGCCGAAGTGATTCGTCCAAAGCTCGTGATGGACGGGATGTTCCTGGTCGGCCTGGACATTGTGGGGGACAAGCTGATGGAGGTGAACGTGTTCAGTCCCGGCGGCCTGGGCAGCGCGCAGGACTTCGAGAAGGTCGACTTCTCACGCTATGTGATCGAGGCGCTCGAGCGAAAGGTGCAGTACGCCGCGAATTACAGGCGGAGCACGGATCACGCAGTCATCGCGATGCTCTGAAAACCACGTGACGTCAGCGGACCCGCTCAGACGGCGGTGGCCTGCCGCACGACGCGCACTACCACATCCCACCAGATGTAGACGTACGCGCACGCGACTAACAGCACGAAGTATCCTCCAAGAACCGCCCAGCCGTCCTCCTCCATCAGGCCGAACGCGAACAGGACGATCGCCATAGCGGGGATCGCGTTGAACCCCGGCACGGGAATCGGGGGCATGATCATGACGGCGGCCATCGCGATCGCGAAACCCGTCAGCAGGTGCAACTCGCGCCCCGACATGAACGCCCAGCGGGGGCGCATCATTCGTTCGATCGGGCGCGTCACCTTTGCCACGGACCGGACGAGCGCCGCGAGCGTTGACGGTTGAATCGGACGGCGCAGAAGAAAACCGGGCAGCCACGGCGACCGCCGGAAACCGAGTCTGAGCCCGAGCACCGCTATGGCAATGCCGAACGGGATGGATAGCCCGGGCAATGGAATGGGCAGCACGAACGGGGCGGCCATCAGGATGATCAGTACTGCCGTGCCGCGCTCGCCGAGCGCTATGAGCATTTCGCCAATGGACGTCGCGCGATCGCCGCTGTGCTCCAGTAACCCGCGAAGGTCATCGGACAACGGCGTGAGCCTCTGCTCGGCTCGCTCGGGCTTCCGATCAGGCCGGACCAGTTCCGTCCGAGGGCTCGCGGCACGGCCACGCGCGGGCGAAGGCCCAGTCGCGCTTCGCCGTGCGTTCCGACACGCTGAGCAAACGCGCGACTCCGCTTCCGCGCTTGACGCGGTTGCGGCGACGGGCGTGCTCGACCAGGACCTGTCTCATCGCGCGGACACGCCAGAACCCCCGTGAGGTATTCTCCACCGAGCTGCCTCGCGTGCTGGTGGAAGCGAGGTGTGAACACGGAGAGAATACATTCGCCGACTGCCCCGTTGCAAGCTGGCTGTGGTGAAAAACTGTACTGGTGCGGCGGCGATCCGCTCATGATCGGGGCATCGAACTGGCCATCGTTGATCGCGACGGGCTCTTCCTCGTTGGCACTCCAGCAGAATCCCTCCCGGGCGAGCCTGAGGAGACGTTCGTCACGGAATAGTGGTCAACCTGAACTCGGGTGCCACCGTCATCACCATGCAACGTCAGGGCAACTGCGGGCTGGCGAGATCCCCTCGCGGGTCGACAGTGCGCTGGAA
>CAYXRS010000129.1:0-9376 GCA_964467195.1 uncultured Gemmatimonadaceae bacterium | reverse complement strand
GCGCCGACATCGGCGTGCGCGCGGACGAGCTGGAGCTGCCCGTCGCGCTCGATCGCAAGTCGTATCGCGCGGCGGTCGCGTTATTGGAATCGCGCGGAATAATCGAAGACGGCCGTCTCACCGACTACGGAAGGCGTGTCGAGGCGATGCCGGTGGACCGTCCCTGGGCGGAGCTGCTGGTGCATTCGGACGACGAGCTGGTGCCGTACGTGTCGGTGATGAGTTCGATCGAATCGCTGCACCGGATGACGCGTGACGAGCGCGACCTCGAGGGGTTGATCGTGGCGGGCAGCGATCATCTCACCGCGTACAACCTGTACGCCGAGGCGTATAACAGGTGCGGATACATGGGCGAGGTGTACGGGTTGCCGCGGCATCTGTTCGACGGGGAGAAGATCGAGCGCTGGGCTGAGCGGCGCGGTGTGCTGGTGAAAGCGGTGGAGGATGCGGCGCTCGGGATGGCGAGCATCTATCGCGCGCTGGGGATGCAGTTGCCGACGAAGATGGTGGTCGCGCGTGATCATGCGCAGAAGCGGTTCGTCGATCTGCTCGCGCGCATCCAGCCGTTCGACCTGGTGATAGACGAGCAGACGGCGACGGGGGAGTCCGCGCGCGTGTCGCGCACGAGTGTGAGCGGGAGCTGGGGTGCGATCACCGGGACGCTGCGGTATTTCTCGGACCGGTTCGGCCAGCCGCGCGCCGGCATCGAGGGGACGCAGATCCCGCTCGACCTGATCAGGAAGTATGCGGTGCGTGGGGCGCCCGAGATACGGTTCGAGCCGAAGCGGAAGCAGTCGCCGCTCGTGCTGCGGCGCGAGGTGACGTACTTCGGGTTTACGCTGGAGCGTGAGAGCGAGCCCGTGGACGAGTTTCCGGATGCGGCTGCGGACGAGGCGCGGCGAGTGCTGGCGGTCGCGCTGGCGCGTGGTGAGATCAAGCATGCAGCGGTGAACCGGCACCGTGTGCTGATCGAGGAGATCCGTGAGCTGTACCGCCGCTCAGGTGGCCTGACTCCGAAGCTTGGTATTGCCGAGTTGACCGAGATGTACGAGCGCGAGCTGGCCGGAGTGAACTCGATGCGTGATTTCCGCGCGGCGCCGTTGCGGCTCGATCTGGAGTCGCTGGTGTCGGCGAGGGATCGTGAGCGGTATACGGGGTTACCGGATCGTGTGACCGTGCGCGATCGTGAGGTCGAGATCCGGTACGACGTCGAAGAGACCGAAGACGGGCTGACTATCGGCGTGGCGCGGTTACGGCTGCCGGAGAAGCTGGCGCGCACTCTAACCGAGCAAGAGCTGCCTGAACTTGATCGGCCGCTGCGGTTCGTGGTGCTGCGCGGGCAGCGGGGTGCCGTGCGCGCTGCGACGCTGGATGAACTCCAGGAGCAGCTCGATCGACCCTGGACGGCCTCCGAACTGGGAGAGGTTGGAGACGAAAACTCAGAGCTGCCGGATGATGAGCGCGAGGCGGCGCGGCTGGCGCGTCACGGGCCTGGTCGTCGCGAGCGGCAAAGTGCACGCGGCCGTGGGCGGGGGCATTCGTCGGCACGACGTGGAGGCGGGAAGCGTCGTCGGCGGTGAGCGCCGTATGTACTTGGGCTGCGGGAGTGCTCTCGCGCCCGGATGTCCTGGTGTCAACTCCACACAGAGCCGGATACAAGGTGGCAACTCAACTCGATTTGAATGACAGATCACTTGGAGTGGGAACCCAGCGACCCGGGTTCTCGTGATTCCGCATCCGCGATCAGGCGCAGCTTTGGATCCAAACGTCGTGTCAACGCCCCACAAATACTGGCCGGCTCCCGCAGAGTATTTTACCGTCTGGACTGCAGAGACTCCCGCCACCGAAGTGAAGGGAGTTGTCTACGAGGTGGGCGAGGAGGGTCGGTTGGTCCATTTGACCGACTGACCAGCTGTCCCTACCAGGGGAGGCGTGATGCACGTACCCATTCTTCCGACGTTTGCGCTCGTGGTGCTGGCCCAGGGAATCTTCAATCAGGCGTTCGCTCAATCGGAGCCGACGTTTCCCTCCGGCGCGCTGGCGATGGAAGCAAAGTTTCTCGAGAGGATCGGTCCGCAGACGCGCGCATGGATCCGGCAGGAGGGGGCCCGCATCAGCCGTTCCGACGCAATCTCGCAGGAAACCGCCGTGCGGGCTGTTGCGTCGAACCCATCGTTACGTGGCCTCGGCGGAATGGATGTCGATGCGCTGGCACTCCTGGTGATGATGGAGGCTGCCAGATCAGCGCGCGACGATCTCAAAGCGATCATGAGTAGCGTGAAGCAGATCGACCGCGACAAAGCTTCCGCACGACAGGCTGTGGTCGGCTCGAGAAGTGCGTCCGCAAGCGTTCGCGCCAGGATGAGGAACGACGTCGACTCCTTGACCAGGTTGGGCGAGATGCAATCACTGCGGCTCCAGGTCGCCATGGACCGGCAGGCAAAGCTGATGTCAACCCTGTCGAACCTGATGAAGAAGGTGTCTGACACGCGGGCTTCCATCACTCGGAATCTCAAGTAGTAAGGGAGCGCGAGGGCTAGCCCACGCGAAAGCCGATGTCTGCGCGTCGCCGAGCGTCGAGGTCGGCGGTGTAGATGTCGCTGCGCTAGTGTTCGGCCTCCACCCATACAGGAAGGGTTGATCCGTGCGGAAGCTCATAGTCGGCGCCATGGTTTCCATGGATGGCGTAATGCAGGGGCCCGGTGGCCCAACCGAGGATCCGACCGGGGGCTTCAAGTTCGGCGGTTGGGTGATGCCTTATTTCGACCAGCAGTTCGGCGAAGAGATCGACCGCCTCTTCGAAGAAAAATTCGACCTTCTGCTCGGTCGCAAGACGTACGAGATCTTCGCAGCATACTGGCCGTACTACGATGAAGGCGCTCCCGATGGCGGCATCGCCAGCGTATTTAATCGCATCGGGAAGTACGTGGTATCGCGCTCAGGCGAGGTCGATACGAGCTGGGCACACTCGATCCTCCTGCGCGACATCGGCCGCGTGAAGCGCCTCAAGCAGGAAGCCGGGCCGAATCTCGTCACCCAGGGCAGCACCGAACTCGTCCACGCGCTGCTGGCCGATGACCTGGTGGACGCCATGAGCATCTTCACGGTGCCTGTAGTGCTTGGCAGCGGCAAGAAATTGTTCGCCGACGGCTCGGCACCGCATTCGTTCGAGCTGACCAGATCCAGCGTCTCTCCAAGTGGCGTGATCGTTGGCCATTATGAACGAGCGGGCGGGATCAGGACCAGCGACACTGCCCTCGATTCACCAGGCAATCGCGAGCTCGCCCGCCAGGAGCGGATGAAGCGCGAGGGCTAGATATCTGCGGTATCGACTTGGACGCCCTGGGGCATTCGTGAAATGACAGATCGCAGTGTTGGTGACAGTCCGCGCCCGTTCGTCGTGTCGCACCCATGCCCCGTATGCCATGGGCAGGGGAGCATCGACGAGCAACCGTGCGACTCCTGTCTTGGTACCGGAGTGGGGAGGTTCTTCCACGGCACGAAGGCAGATCTGAAACCAGGAGACCTGATTGCACCCGGCCATCGCGCCAACTTCGGCAACCGGGATCGGATCACTACCTTCGCTTACCTCACCGGTACGATGGACGCCGCCGTCTGGGGAGCGGAGCTGGCATCGGGTGATGGGCCTGGCAGGGTTTATATAGTGGAGCCCACCGGTCCGATCGAGGATGACCCCAACCTCACGGACAAGAAGTTTCCGGGCAATCCTACCAGATCCTACCGCTCCCGCGATCCGCTGCGCGTCGCGGGAGAGGTCATGGACTGGCAGGGGCACTCTCCGCAGGAACTCAGGGCCATGAAGGACGGCCTCGAACGACTCGAGAAGCAAGGTGTCGAGCCAATCGACGACTGAAGTCGTGTCAGGTGACCGTCATTTTGCAGTTCGCACGCTCTCGGCGAGCGATGCGCCGCTGCTGCAGGCGTTGCTGAAAACGTTCGGGCAAGCGTTCGATGAGGTAGCGTTGTACACAAGCGCACCGCCTGACAATGCCTATCTCGAACGCCTGCTCGCCAGTGATTCATTCATCGCCGTCGTCGCCTTGAAGGACGATGAAGTCGTCGGCGGCCTCGCGGCCTACGAACTCAGGAAGTTCGAGCAGGAGCGCAGCGAGATCTACATCTACGATCTGGCGGTGAGCGAGACACATCGCCGCCAGGGCATCGCGACCGCGCTGATCAATGAGCTGCAGCAGATCGCCGCCGCGCGCGGCGCCTGGGTCATCTTCGTGCAGGCCGATGTCGGCGATGACCCTGCAATCGCCCTGTACACGAAGCTCGGCAAGCGGGAGGATGTATTGCACTTCGATATCCCGCCCGCATCGCGCGCCGACGGAGCGTGACGGGCATGTTACCCATTGGACAAGACCGCATGCATCCCGATACCAGGAAATACAACAAGGCCCAGTCGCCGACCGATCGGAAGATCTGCGATCGGCTCGCGCAGGAGATTGACCAGAATCTGCCTGAGGCGGAGAACAGGATTTGGCACGCCCACCCGGTATGGTTCCTGGACGACAATCCCATCGTTGGCTACAGCAAATTGAAGAACTGTGTACGTCTGCTATTCTGGAGCGGACAGTCCTTCGAAGAGGGTGGCCTGAAGAAGGAAGGAACCTTCAAGGCAGCTGAAGCCCGGTACACAGCGGCCGATCAGCTCAACAGCGACGACCTCAAGCGCTGGCTTGGCAAGGCGCGTGACATCCAGTGGGACTACAGGAATCTCATCCGTCGCAAAGGCAAGCTGGAAAGGCTGAAATAAACGAGCGTGCACGCAGGTGACGGTCTCCAGATAGAGAGGCAGCATGGCAGCCAAAGTTGATTCGATCACATTGGCCAACGGAGTAATGCTCCAGTACGTAGAGCGGGGGGATCCTGCAGGAATCCCGATGCTTCTCCTGCACGGCGTAACCGACTCCTGGCATTCGTTCGAGCCAGTGTTACCGCACCTTCCTGCGTCCATCCATGCCTTCGCGTTGACGCAGCGCGGTCACGGTGATGCCAGTCGTCCGCCGAACGGCTATCGGTACACCGACTTCGCGGCGGACCTGGCTGCTTTCATGGACGCCATCGGTCTCGAATCGGCCGTCATCGTCGGTCACTCGCTGGGTCGGGCAATTGCCCAGCGCTTTGCGATCGACCATCCGCAGCGCACGCTCGGTGTGGTCCTGATGGGTTCCTTCGCCGGCGACGCCGAGAACCCGGTCCTTGTCGAAGTGGCGGAGTCCGTCTCCATGTTGACGGACCCGATCGACCCGGATTTCGTTCGGGAGTTTCAGGAGAGCACCCTGGCGCAGCCCGTGTCGCCTGCATTCATGGAAACCGTCGTCCAGGAAAGTCTCAAGGTGCCGGCGTGGGTCTGGCAAGCTGCCTTCGTTGGACTCCGGGAAGACGACGTGGCTGCGGAACTCGGCAAGATCACCGCACCTACGTTGGTCGTCACTGGCGACCGGGACGGATTCACACCCATGAACGAAGTGGAGCTTCGCACGCAGGAAATTCCGGACGCCCGGCTGACTGTCTACCATGGTGCCGGACATGCCCTTCACTGGGAGGAGCCCGCGCGTTTCGCCGACGATCTCGCGGCCTTCTCTCGAACGCTGCCGTCACGTCGGACTTAACGCAGAACCCCGGAGGTAACATGAGCAAACGCAAATTCAGTGCGGACGAAGCGCGCGACATCGGAGCGTCGCTTGGTATCGACTGGTCGAGGATCGATCCGGAACAGTTCCGCCGCGGTCTCGAGGTGGAGCTTGAACACGGCGCGCACGACCCGGACACGAATGTCACAAACGACGACCTGACTCTCACGGGAAAGATCGCGTGGGCCCATTTGAAGGAGTTTCCGGATTACTACACTCGGCTGGACACGCTCGAAACTGAAGCAGAGGCGTACTGGGCCGCGCGGCGATAGCCAGCGGTTTTCGTTCAGAACTCAACGTCGCTGAGCTGCTGATTCACGACTCTCATGATCTCATTCACAAGGTCGTGGGCTGAATGTTGCGGGAAATCGGCAAACGGGATCAAGCCGTGGAGGAAAAGTTCCTTCGCAGGCATTCCCAACACATGCCGCGCACGATGCTTCGATACGCCATCGACCGCTTCCCTGAGGGGAAGCGGCAATCTTGCCTTGAGGGGATACCGCGCTAGCAGGACCGTCGTCGCGGGGTATGGTCACGCGTACGGTCATGGGTACGGGGGGAAAGCGAGTATGGAGAAGGTCAATCTTCAGGACAAACTGTCACGCATCCCGGAGTTCTGGACCCCGCGCATCGTCGGCGAACTGAACGGCCAGCATGTGAAACTCGCCAAACTCGCCGGTGAGTTCATTTGGCATCACCACGAGACCGAGGACGAGCTGTTTCTCGTCCTTAAGGGCAGACTCCTGATGCGGCTGCGTGATCAGGACGTCGTGATCGGTGAAGGAGAATTCTTCATCGTGCCGCGAGGTGTCGAGCACCTGCCGGTCGCGGAAGGAGAGACCCACGTGCTGCTGTTCGAACCCGCAGGTACGCTGAACACCGGCAACGTGGTGAACGAGCGGACAGTCGCAGCCCCCAGGCACGCCTGACAGGTCAGGACCATCCGGAACCTGCAGGTCACGGCACGTGGATCGGGCGCTGCTGTATGCCGCAACGCACACGGCGGGTATGCGCGTAACCACACCCATTGTATCTTCGTCCTAGGTTTGCACCGGTCGCAGGAGTTCCGAAATCAGTCAGCCCCGTCTACCTCGTCACAATAGTTCGTTCCGCATCCGTGACTGAGCAACCTGCTCACCATCCCGGCGTTGAGGAGGCACTCCGTCAGACGGAGGCGAAGCTCTCCGGCATTATCGCGTCCGCGATGGATGCGATCATTTCGGTGAACGAGGCACACGAGATCGTCGTGTTCAACATCGCCGCCGAACGCATTTTCGGCTGTTCGGCGGAGGACGCAATCGGCACCTCCATTCACCGACTCCTTCCTGAGCGCTTCCGTGAGGCGCATCGGAAGCACATCCAGGGTTTCGCAGCCACCGGTGTGACGACCCGCTCGATGGGCGCGCTGCGTCCACTGGTGGCCCTTCGCAGCGACGGGACCGAGTTTCCGATCGAAGCCGCCATATCGCAGGTCGAGGTCGGCGGCCAGCGGCTGTTCACGGTCATCCTCCGCGACATCAGCGAGCGCAAGCATGCCGAGGCGGAACGCGAACGTCTGCTCCTGGCGGAGCAGGCGGCGCGGGCGGCCGCCGAGTCAGCCAACAAGGCGAAATCCGAGTTCCTGGCCATGATGAGCCACGAACTCCGTACGCCCTTGAATGCGATCGCAGGCTACACGGAACTGCTCGCAACGGGAATACGGGGTCCGGTATCGGACGAACAGCTGCAGGACCTGAGGCGAATTCAGCGGAGCCAGAAGCACCTCCTCGGGCTGATCAACGAGGTGCTCAACTTCGCACGGCTCGAGACGGCACGTATCCAGTTCGAGTTCGCTGACTTCCCGATCGAGGAAGCCCTTGTATCGCTGGAGGCGCTCATCGGCCCGATGATCCGGGCCAAGGACCTCAGCTATGTGTGTAATACCAACGGCGCGCTGCCGATGGCGCACGCGGACCCCGAACGCGTACAGCAGATTCTCATCAACCTCCTCTCCAACGCAATCAAGTTCACCCCGGCGGGCGGGACGGTGTCGGTTGCGACCGCGGACCTGGGCGCGACCGTATCAATCAGCGTCACCGACACCGGCTGCGGAGTCCGTCCAGAGGATTCCGACAAGATCTTCGAGCCGTTCGTGCAGGGTGACCGGCGTCTGACGCGGGAGCAGGAAGGACTCGGCCTGGGGCTGGCGATCAGCCGCGACCTCGCCCGGGGGATGGGCGGCGATCTCACCGTCGCACTGGATGTGGAGCGTGGCGCGAGTTTCACTCTGACGCTGCCGGTGGCAAAGCGGGGTCAGGGAGATAGTGAGTGAGCGCCGCGGCATTGCCGCTCCTTGTAGCAGACACCGGGACAAGCACCAGCAACCAAGCCAGCGCGAATCGTTGGCAACTTCCCGGTACCTCATGAGGCACGTTGACAGATGATCGAGGTTCCGATGGCCGGCGTGCGCCGAAAAGTCCTGGTCAGCCGGGAGCGGGTGAAGTTCACGGACGCCGATCCGTACGGCCATCTCGCTTCGGGCGCGTACGTCAACATGATCATGAGTCACCGCGTCGAGGTGCTCGAGGACCTGCTCGGCTTTTCTATCGTCCGGTACGCGAGTTCGGGTACTGCCTTTCCCGCACGCTCGATCACGATGACGTACCTGCGGCCCACCTACGTCGGCGAACTCCTGGAGGTGGCGAGCTGGATCGAAGCTCTCGGGAGCGATGACTTCGAACTGCGGGTCATCGTATCAGACGCGGCAGACCGGACCGCGCGGGCGGTAGGGAAGATCGAGTTCGTCACTGTCGATGCCCGTACCGGTCGGCGTATCCCAACGCCAGAGACTCTGCCGAGTTCCGCAACATCCGACCCACTGGCTGCCCTGCCCACGTCAACTGAATATCTCAGCGGCATCGTGGGCTTGCCCGAAGGATGGTTGCAGGCGCGTTAGTCGCGCTCGCACGGTCTCGCAGTGCCAAGTCAGATGTACCCGAACACCGGCGGGAAAACGATCACGACAACTGCCGCCCACACCGCGTAGACCGGCAGGTAATCCGTCTGCCACTTCTCCAGCGCCACGAACGATCCGCGTCCTCTCAGAAAGCGGATGTAGAGCACTGCGGACCAGGCCAGATTGACCAGCAGAATCACGTTCTCGCCCAGTGCCGCCACGCGATTGGGGGTGAAGCCAAACTCGGTGATACGCGCACCGATGGCCCACAGCGCCACTGCGTTCGCCAGCAACGCGCTGACGACAAGTACGATCTGCAACACGTCGAAGGCGCCGGGCGGAGACCGGGGGTCACGAGCAGAGACGGAATAGAGCAACAGGCCAAGCACCACCACCAGGAGCAGATCGAACGCGATGAGCAGATTTCTGTCCATGTCCAGCGCGCGGCCGGTCCAGAGCATGGTTCCGAGGAACACGACCAGCACGATCGCGAACAGGGGTGTGAAGAGACGCGTCAGCACCGGTGCCATGTTCTCGATCACGCTCTGCTTCGCCTCTACCAGCCAGGAGGCGATCACGACTGCGCCCATCGCGCCGCACGGCACCAGCCACGACTCGATGAACGGCTCCATTTCCATGCCGATCGCTTCGAAGATCAGCACCATGAAGCCGGTGAGGACTCCACCGCCAAGCGCGATCAGCACGAAGTAGATGAACAGCTCGCCCGAGAAGCGGATGAAATCCATCCGGCCGGAGACTTCATTCCAGCGGCCGCCGGCGT
>CAYXRS010000128.1:0-9554 GCA_964467195.1 uncultured Gemmatimonadaceae bacterium | reverse complement strand
TGGATCCACCGCAGTCAGGACAGGTCTGAGCGGTCTGGTACCGCCTCAGGAAGACGCGGATGTACTGCTTGTAGCGCTTCTCCTCCAGATCACGCAGGAAGGGGATGATCCCCTTGAATCCGCGCATACGTGCGCGCAGCAGCATCTCGCGCTGGGCATCAGTCAGGTCACGCCACGGTGTGTCGAGCGGGATGCGGCTGCGTTTGGCGAACTCGGCCAGCGCACGTCGCTTGTTGCCGTAGCGCGGCTTCTCCCAGGGATCGATCGCGCCTTCGCGCAGCGTGCGATTCGGATACGGAACGATGAGCGCCGGATCGTACTCCAGCACCGCACCGAAGCCGTTGCATGTCTCGCATGCGCCGCGTGGGTTGTTGAAGCTGAACAGCTGTGGCGTGGGGGAAGGTGCCCGCGTATCATCGTACGCGCACTCGAACCGCTCCGTGAAGCGGAGCCGATCGGGCAGCTGCGCGCTGCCACGCGCGCTCGCCACCGGCACCACGATGCACTCGCAGTCTCCCTCCCGATATGCCGACTCCACTGCCGCGGCCAGCCGCCCGCGATTACCTGGAGACGCCGTCAGCCGGTCCGTGACTACCAGCAGCTCGTTGGCGCGCGTCAGATCGGTGCCGCTGGGCAGCTCATCCAGGTGGTGCATCTCGCCGTCCAGCAGCACGCGAAGAAAACCCTGCGAGCGCAGGCTTTCCACGGCGAGTGCGTGTGTGACGCGCTCGCCGAGCTGAAGTCTGAAGGTGACGACGAACCGCGTTCCAGCCGGCAGCGCGAGCACCGTATCGACCGCCGCCGGGACCGTATCGGGCCGGATCTCCCGCCCGCACACGCGGCAATAGGTCCGTCCCACCCGTGCCCAGAGAAGCCTCAGGTAGTCGTAGATCTCGGTGGCCGTTCCCACGGTGGACCGGGAACTCCTGGTGGGATTTCGCTGCTCGATGGCAACTGCCGGGGAGATACCCTCCACGTGATCGACCAGCGGCTTCTCCATCCTTTCCAGGAACTGTCTGGCGTACGCCGACAGCGATTCCACGTACCGCCGCTGTCCCTCGGCGTATACGGTGTCGAACGCCAGCGACGACTTGCCGCTTCCCGACGGGCCCGTCACCACGGTGAGGGCGCGCCGCGGAATGCTCACGTCGAAGCCTTTGAGGTTGTGCTGCCGCGCGCCGCGAACGATGATTGAGGAGGCCACGTCAGTAAGCTAATGTGCGGCTCGGGCCCGAGGGCTCGGGCCACCCTTGGAAGAGGAGCCCCGTCCCGCCCTTCGCTTGCCCGCACCACCCAGCCCCGATAGTTTCGTCAATCCGCCACACCAGCGGGTCCCTGCCGGCGGTCCGCCGCCCGCGCGGCTAACGTAACTCCACCGTATGCCCTACGTTCAGCTCGATGGCCTTCAATATCCGCTCGAGCCCGGAGACACCACACTCGGCACCGGTCCTGAAGCTCGGCTCCGGCTGCGCGGCGTCCCAGAGTCAGGTGTCTTCGCGACCCTCGAGATGGCGCAAGACGGCAACGTGATCCTGCGACGGACGGGTGCCGTCGCGGTCAAGGTCAATGGGCTGGAGCTGCTCGATCAGCCCAGCCCGTTGATCCATGGCGACAAGCTGGAGATCCTCGGACGCGAACTCTACTTTGGCGATGATAGACGCGCCGGCAGTACGTTGTCGGTGCCCAGAGTTGACGTGGAAGCCGGTTCGGGCTCGAGGCATGCTCCCGAGCGGACGGCGGCGACGGGAGGCCGGCTGCTGTCACTGGTGGATGGTCGCGAGTACGCGATCCCCAATGACGGTATCGTGATCGGCCGCGATCCCACCTGCGACGTCGTAGTTCCCTCCACAGAAGTCTCCCGCCAGCACGCCACCATCGCGCCGGCCGCCGATGGCTATCGGCTCACCGACACCAGCACCAACGGCGTGCTCGTGAACGGCAACCGCATCACACATTCGCAGCTTCTCGGGCGTGGCGACGTGGTGCGACTGGGCGACGAGGAGTTCCGGTTCTACGCCGATAGCGCGCCACCGCCGCGTCCGCTGCTCGCAACACTCGAGGCCTCGGGCTCGGGGACAATGCGTGGCAAGCGCTTCGACATTCGCACCGCTCTCGTGCACGTCGGTCGCGGCGATCACAATGACATAGTACTGGCCGATGAGAGCGTCTCGGACACACATGCCAAGATTCAGAAGCGAGACGGTGAACGCTGGTGCGTGGTCGATATGGAGTCCACGAACGGCACGTACATCGCCGGCAAGCGCATCTCCGGGCTCGGCGTGCTGGAGGAGGTGGACGATCTGCGTTTTGGCGGGGTGAAGCTGATTTTCAGGGCGGCGGCGTCGCGCGAACAGACGGGGAAGGGAACGCGCGTCATCGCGCCGGTCGAGCCCAGGCTCGCGCGGCGGGGCACTCCCTCCCACGTACCCGCCGTGAAGGCGCCCGTGCGTCCTGCTCCCCCCAGGTCCGGCGGAGTTCCGATCATTGGCTGGATCCTGCTGTTCCTTCTGTTGGCGGTCATCGCTTTCATCTTCCTCACTTGACGAGCCTCGCCGTGCAACTCGCCGTCGCCGCGCGCACTGATACGGGGATGATCCGCCCGGGGAATGAGGACAGCTTCTTCGCCGATGCGAACGCACATCAGGGATTGTTCGTCGTTGCCGACGGCATGGGCGGGCACGCGGCGGGCGAGGTGGCCAGCGAGATGGTGGTCGAGATCATCTCACGCGAACTGTCCGGTGGCCTGGACCTGATGGAAGAGTCGGCACGGACCGATGTGGCGGGGGCCCTGCGGCGCGCCAACGTGGCAATCTATGAGCGCACTGTTACCGAGGTGGACAAGCAGGGAATGGGGACGACGGCTTCCGTTCTCCTCCTCGGACAGGGTCGTTA
Source organism: uncultured Gemmatimonadaceae bacterium (assembly GCA_964467195.1). GTDB lineage: Bacteria > Gemmatimonadota > Gemmatimonadetes > Gemmatimonadales > Gemmatimonadaceae > CAYXRS01. The sequence continues at coordinate 6,662 of CAYXRS010000128.1, read as the reverse complement.
CCTGATTGGCCAGGTGGGCGATTCCCGTATCTACCTGTTGCGTGGCGGCAAGCTGCGCCAGCTCACCAAGGATCACTCGTATGTGCAGGAACAGGTCGACGCGGGCTATCTCACGCCGGAGCAGGCGCGCTACCACCCTTACAGCAACGTGATCACGCGCTGCGTTGGAGCCAGTGCCGAGGTGGAGCCTGACACGTACGTGGGTGAGCTGCGGTCAGGGGACGTCTTCCTCGTCGCCAGCGACGGACTCACCGGCATGGTGGATGACCGGCGCCTCCAGCACCTCCTCTCCTCTCGTGCCTCACCGGGCAGGATCGTGGAAGCGCTGATCGCCGAGGCGAACGGGCGGGGCGGGCTCGACAACATCACCGCGATCGTCATCCAGGTGCTGGCCACGGACGACCCGGGTCCGAAGCAAGAGGGATCGTGAGCGCCGAGGAGACGGTGGGCTCGCTGGCCGAGCTTTACCTGGGGAATATCCTGTATGCGATCGAGCTTGCTGCACTGAGCCTGGAAGAGCAGGGCAAGCAGGATGACGCCGCCTTCTATCGGGGCATCGCGCGCAAGCTGGCGGACGCACGCGGCAGGTCGCGATCGGAGGACGGGGAGCGCTGAGCATGCAGCGCCATAGACTGTAAGGAGAACCCGCACGTCGTCAGAGGGTGCTTCCTGCTGTTCGCCCCACGCGACCGATGGCACCTTGAGCGAGGCAGTCGTCCTCACATCCAGCTCTGGCAGGCTCATGCCGCTACGCCTCATTGTCGTCGCACTGGGAGTGCTGTTCGTATCGGCGGATGCCCTCGCCGCGGAAATCCCTGCCTTCGCGCGCAAGTACGGCGTGAGTTGCGCCACGTGTCACGGACCAATGCCGCGTCTCAACGCTGTGGGTGAGAGGTTTGCCGAGAATGGATTCGAGTTTGCGCCAGGTGAGACGCCGCGCGACACCATAGCTACGGGAGACCCGCTCCTCCGGCTTCAGCACGACCTTCCCCTTGCGGTGCGCTTCGATGCGTACATGACCGCCATCTCCCGGCGACAGGGAGGACAGGTGGTGGTAGATCAGCAGCTGCCCTGGGTGGTGAAAGTACTGAGCGGAGGACAGGTGGCCGACAGGATCAGCTACTATGTGTATTTCCTTCTTTCGGAACGCGGAGAGGTCGCGGGGCTAGAGGATGCGTACGTTCAGTTCACTGACGTCGCTGGGAGCGGCGTCAACCTGATCGTAGGGCAATTCCAGGTGTCAGATCCAATGTTCAAGCGCGAGCTTCGGCTTCAGTACGAGGACTACCAGCCGTACCGCGTGCGTGTTGGTGATGCCCGTCCGGATCTGACTTACGAGCGCGGTCTCATGGCCAGCTGGTCGCCATGGGAGGGCGCGGATCTCGTCGGACAGCTCGTGACCGGCCAAGGGCTCCGGGCGGCGAGCGAGGACCGCCAGTTCGATCGCGATGGAGCGAAGAACGTGGCGCTTCGGTTGTCCCAGGAGGTTGGCCCGCTCCGACTCGGCGCCTTCGGCTATCGAGGCGCGGAGCGCGCGGACGGCGTTCGCAGCCGCATCGACATAGTCGGACCCGACGCAACGGTCACATTCGGAACCCGTGCCGAGCTGAACCTTCAGTTCCTGCGCAGGTGGGATCAGGATCCGTTCTTCGGATCGTGCACGCCCGTCGCTCCCTGTCCGAACGGCGAAACGACGTCGCGTCCCGCACGTGTGGATGCGGCAATGGGGGAGATCCTCTGGTGGCCGGGTGGCCAGAGCGCGCGCTGGACGGTGACCGGTCTGGTGAACTGGATCGATGCTGACCGGCCGGTGGTGTCGTTGCGCCTGGGCGAGCAGGCGCGCAGCCCGGGCTATCTCCAGCGCTACGTCTCTGCGGGTGCGGGTTTACATTATCTGGTGCGCCGCAATCTGCGGTTGCTGGTGGAGCTTGGCTGGGATTTCGAGGTGGACCAGGCGCGCTTAGTGTCGGGATTCAGCACTGCGTTCTGAGTCCAACGGAGCTGACGGCGCGCCAGACCCCTAGTACCTGCCCACGACTTCCGGAGCAAGCCATGACGACCCACGCACACCGCTCGAGAACGCGCACCATTGTACTGATCGTGCTCGTGCTGCTATTGGCCCTGCTGCTGGTGGCGATCTTCGCGCCGCGGGCCAGTCAGCAGGGCGAGGCCACTGCTGCCGTACCCGCTGACACGCTGCCGCGCGCGCTGGTGGCGCTGGGCGACAGCATCTACAACGGTCGCGTGGCGGGGGGGACGTGCTTCGCCTGCCATCGCGCCGATGGGAAGGGGATGGCGGGTCTGGCGCCCGATCTCACGGATGGCAATTGGCTGCATGGCGACGGCAGTCTCACCTTCCTCGAGACGATCATCAGGGTGGGTGTGCCCAAGCCCAAGCAAGCCGCTGCCGCGATGCCTCCGATGGGTGGGGCCAAGCTCACACCCGAACAGATCAAGGCAGTAGCCGCCTACGTATACGTGATGTCCCACCCGGAACGCTCAGGCTGAGCTCAGGCGAGCAACGGTTCCCCCGCATCCAGACGGGAGCGCACCTCCTCCCCCGGCTGCGACAGCAGGCTCAGCAGGGTATCTCCTGGAATGGCTACCGGCCGCGCGACGAGCACGCGCAACCATCGAGCCGAGCGGTAGAGCTGTTCGGAGAGCGTGGGCAGATTGATCACTCCCTCCATTCCTGCCTCGGTAAGGCGCACGATGCTGCCATCACGTCGCTGGAGAGGGATGTCGAGGCCGAGCATGCGCGGCTTTTCGGGGTAGTCGAGGAGCAGCTCGCCCGGCGACAGACCAAGCTCCATGGCCAGCGCGTCCTCGGCGGCGAGGGCGAGATCGCGATCGGAGGAGATCCAGTCCGCCGCCTGGCCCAGCTCCGCCGCCGGACACTCCAGCACGCGCTTGTGCAGCCGTCTTCCGCGCAGCGCATCCAGCAAAGGTGAACGGCCGACTTCCTCCAGCCAGTGGAGCAGGCCTTCGTCCGTGTAGCGCGCCAGCTCACGCCGCTCGAGGCGCGCCGAGCTCAGAGCGTCCTCCACCAGGCGCTTGTACATCGCGGTCGCACTGCGCACCGCGTGGTGCCAGTACACGTTGCGATACATCTGGTACTTGGCGAACAGCAGCGATTCCAGTGCGGCAAGTCCCTTCTCACGAACGCCCACGCGCGGCGCGCCATTAGCCGGATCGGCGACGATGACCAGTGCGTAGAGCAGCCGATCCACGTCGATTTCTCCGTAGGGTACGCCGCACATCAGTGCGTCGCGCTTCAGGTACTCGATCTTGTCGAGGTCGAGAGAGCCGCTGATGAGACCGGCCAGCGGACTGTTGCTTTCGCCGCGGATCAGGGCGTAAACTCGCTCGGGAGCATCCTCCGCCACTCCCTTGCGGAGCGAGTTGGCCACTGGTCCTTCGGCGAGCAAGGCGCGCGCGACCTCCTCGTGATGAAGCGCGCCGATCTCCTCCAATGCGTGGGAGAACGGGTAGTGTCCAATGTCGTGCAGCAGCGCGGCGCAGCGCACCAGCACCCGTTCCTCGGCCGGAATGCCATCCAGCTCGCCGCGATCTTCCATCAGTCCCAGCGTTCTTCCGGCCAGGTGGTAGGTTCCGACCGCGTGCTCGAAGCGCGAGTGCGAAGCTCCGGGATAGACCAGATAGGCCCAGCCGAGCTGGCGGACGTATCGAAGTCGCTGGAATACCGGCGTATCCACCAGGCTCAGCGCCAGTGGATCCACCGGAATGTTGTTCCAGAGCGGGTCGCGGATGATGGTGAGTGTCTGAAGTGGCATCATCAGGGCAGGCGCCCGGCCTCTGGCCCCGTCACGCTGGCCCCGTGGCACCGACCCCGGTCACCGCGGTCCCGCTTCCACGACTTCCGCGTCCACTCCAGCCTCGAACTGCTCGAAGTTCTTCCGGAACATCTGGGCGAGCTTGGCGGCCTGCGCGTCGTAGGCGGATTTGTCGGGCCAGGTGTCGCGCGGCTTGAGGATCTCATCCGGCACGTCGCCAATGGTGGTCGGGATCTCGAGGCCGAATACCGGATCCGCCTCGCTGGGCACGTTGTCCAGCTCGCCATCCAGGGCGGCTCGAATCATGGCGCGAGTGTAGCGCAGCTTCATGCGATGGCCCGTGCCGTAGGGGCCACCAGTCCACCCGGTGTTGACCAGCCACACCCGCGAGCCGTGCTCTCGCAGCTTGCGCCCCAGCTTCTGTGCGTAACGAGCCGGCGGCCACACCAGAAACACCGCGCCGAAGCAGGCGCTGAACGTCGCCTCGGGCTCCGTGACACCACGCTCGGTGCCCGCAACCTTGGCCGTGTATCCCGACAGGAAGTAGTACATCGCCTGCGCCGGCGTGAGCCTGGCAATGGGTGGTAGCACGCCGAAAGCGTCGGCTGTGAGAAAGACGATGTTCCTGGGGTGGCCGCCGCGTCCATCGGGCACGTGATTGCGGATGTAATGAAGTGGGTACGACGCACGCGTATTCTCGGTGATCGACCGGTCGGCGAATCTGACGCGTCGTGTGTCGGGGTCCAGCACCACATTCTCGAGCACCGTGCCGAACATCTGCGTGGTGCGATGGATGTCCGGCTCACTTTCCGGAGACAGGTCTATCACCTTGGCGTAGCAGCCACCCTCGAAGTTGAAGATGCCGTTCTCGGACCAGCCGTGCTCGTCGTCGCCGATCAGGGCCCGGTCGGGATCGGCCGATAGCGTGGTCTTGCCGGTGCCGGAAAGTCCGAAGAATAGCGCCGTGTCGCCATGGTGCCCGATGTTGGCGGAGCAGTGCATGGAGAGCACGCCTTCCTTGGGCATGAGGTAGTTCATCACCGTGAAGATGGACTTCTTGAGCTCTCCGGCGTAGCGAGTGCCGCCGATGAGGATCATGCGTTGAGCGAGGCTCAGGATGATGAACGTTCCGGTGCGTGTGCCATGCTTCCCGGGATCTGCCTCGAACTCGGGGGCGTGCAAGACGGTGAAGTTCGGCTCGAAGGCTGCGAGCTCCTCCAACGGCGGCCGAATGAACATGTTACGCACGAACATCATGTGCCATGCATTGGGCGACACGTACCGCACCTGGAGTCGGTGTGCGGGATCCGCTCCCGCATGCAGGTCCTGAATGAACAGCTCGTCACAGTCGTTCAGGTATGAACGCATGTCCGCCAGCACCGCCTCGAAGTGCTCGGTAGAGATCGGCTGATTCACCTTTCCCCACCAGACATCCGCCTCTGTTTCGGGCTCCCGCACCACGAACTTGTCCTTGGGTGACCGCCCGGTGTGGGGCGCCGTGACGGCCACGAACGGTCCCATGTCGGCCAGCATTCCCTCACCCCGGCGAACAGCTGCCTCGGTCAGCTCGGGAGCGACGAGATTCCAGTGCAGTTTGCCGCGAGGGCGCAGCCCCTGGTTCTCGAGTCCGTGCTCGCTATGTCGCTCCGAGGGCGCCACGCGCGGTTTCGTCTGGGTCGCCATGCGTTCGATCTTCCTCACTGTATGCGGCGATCAGGCGCCGCGGGTAACCGGATGGTGATGACGCTCCTGCGCGTCGATGACCGCCACGGCAGCCATGTTGACGATGTCCTGCACATCGGCGCCCTGCTCGAGCACGTGCACGGGGCGGCGCATTCCGACGAGGATCGGCCCGATGGCCGTGGCCCCACCCAGCACGTGCAACAACTTGTAGGCAATGTTGCCCGCGCTCAAGTTGGGGAACACCAGCACGTTTGCCGGCTCCTTGAGGGCGCTGAACGGAAACGTCGAGCGCAGCTTCCCGGCGTTGAGTGCCGTGTCCGCCTGGAGCTCCCCGTCCACCTCCAGCGCCGGATCCTGCTCCCGCAGGATCTGCACGGCGCGCGCCACTTTTGTGGCATGCGGGTGGGGTACCGAGCCGAAATCGGAAAACGACAGCATGGCGACGCGCGGCGTTATGCCGAGCATGCGAGTGATTCGCGCCGCCGTCTGGGCGATCTGCGCAAGCTGTTCGGCGGTAGGATCGATGTTGACCGTGGTGTCCGTGCAGAAGACCACGTGCTTCTCGAACACGAGCATGTACATGCCGCTCACGAGGCCGGCCTTGGGGTGGGCTCCGATCACCTCCAGCGCCGGCCGGATCGTAGCGGGATAATGCATCGTCATGCCGGACAGCACCGCGTCGCACCGTCCGGTGGCGAGCATCGCGCATCCGTAATAGTTGAAGTTCTGGAGCCGCTGCCGGGCCTCGGCCAGGCTGAGCCCCTTCCGGTGCCGCCGCTGCCAGAGGAAGTTCGCATACTCCTCGCGGTCGCCCGATGTTGCCGGATCCTCGATCTGAATATCCGACAGCCCGATGCCGATCGATTCGGACACTGCCGCTATTCTCGCGGCGTCACCCAGGAGCACGGGGTGGCCGATCCCTTCATCGGAGATGATGCGCGCCGCGCGGATGATGCTCGGCTCCTCACCTTCAGGAAAGACGATGCGCCGTGGATCCTGCATTGCCCGGCTGACCAGTCCGCGCATGATGCCGCGCGCCCTGCCGAGCCGCGCCTCGAGCGTGTTGCGGTATTCGTCCAGGTCCACGAACTCCCGGGCGACCCCCGACGCGAGCGCCGCCCACGCCACCGCCGGTGCCACGTAGAGCAGCACGCGCGGGTCGAAGGGGAAGGGGATCAGGTAGTC
>CAYXRS010000127.1:0-9569 GCA_964467195.1 uncultured Gemmatimonadaceae bacterium | reverse complement strand
CCCCGCTTCGCGCAGCCGCACGAGCGCGCGCACGCGCGCTTCGGGGGTCGGGGCGCGGGGCTCGAGGCGTCTGGCGAGATCGCGTCGCAGCGTGATGAGCGACAGATGGACGCCGATCTCCGAGCGCCGCGACAGCCGGACGAGCAGGTCGATGTCCCGCGTGATCAGCGGACTCTTGGTGATGATGTTGATGCGCAGACCCTCGTGGTCCGCCAGCACCTCCAGGATCTGCCGAGTGATGCGATAACGGCGCTCAGCCGGCTGGTATGGGTCGGTGGCCGTGCCAATGACGATGGCCTCTCCACGCACCAGCCCCAGGTGGCGGTCGCTGCCCTGCCGTAGCGCACGGCGAAGCGCATCCGCCGCATTGTGCTTCACCATGACCCGGCGCTCGAAGGTGAGCCACGGAGGCATGTTCGGCGCCTCGGCGGCGCCATCCACCCGTCCCGCCGTGTCCGCCCGCTCCCAGGCATAGCGATGGGCGTAGCGGGCGTAACAGTAGGCGCAGCCAAAGGCGCAGCCGGTATACGGATTGATGGACCAGAACCCCATTCCGGTGCTCTCCGGGGGGTTCAGCACCCGTTTGGCGGTGATTCCGTAGTAACGGATGTCCTTCTGCTCACCTATGCGCGGGATCGCGCCCAGCGGGGGCAGATCGGGAAAGAGGGGCGGCGGGACCGCTGGAAGAGAGTCGCTGCGCATGGGATCTCCAGTGCTGCTGGCCGCCCAGGGAGCGGGGTATGCAGTTTACCGAATAAACCCCGAAGACGCAAGGGAAAGGCCGGGGCGGGGGTTACGAGCGGGTCGTGCCGCGAGGGTTCAGCGCCGCAAGTCGAAGTTCTGCACCACGCTCAGCGCCACCCGGGCGCAGTTCGATTGGGCGGGGTAAAAGCGCGCGCGCATGAGAGCGTCGGTGATGGCTCGCGTCACCATCTCATGTGTCGAGTGCAACACCTCGATCGAGCCGGGACGTACATGGCCATGCTCGGTCACATCGTACTTGATCGTCGCACGCGCACCGGGAAAGCGCTGTCGCGCATCCGGGGAAAGCCCGGAGTGGAAGGTGCCAGGGATCACCCTGACCGGACGCTGCTGCACCGCGAACCGTACAATCCCGTCGGCCAGAATGCCGTGCTCGAATGAACCGGACTGCCCGCGCGGGATGTCGAGCAGCAGCTCGTCCATGACAATTTGGACTACACGTCCGGCGCTCGAGAACAGGAGCTGCTTGTCGGGATCCTTGGCCGGATCGATCCCGGGGTACACTACTGGGCGGCCCGCGTCGAATCCGATCGTTGGCTTGCCCCCCACGGCCAGTGAAGCCGTAACGTGGCCGAGCTCGTGCGCGGCGATGCTTGTGGCAAAACCGAGAAGCATCAATCTGAGGTGACGGCGCTTCTGGTTTGTGGCGGTAGGCGAAACACGGTGGCGGACAGCCAGGCCCGGCGCCGTCTCTTGCTGGGGGCTGAAGCTGGCGACCAGGGCGGGTTGGGGGAGGAGAGCGCTGTCCGTCGCCCTTTGCGAGGCGGCTGGAGTGACGCTGACCGTGCACAGCGCCAGGACAGTGATCGCTCTGGTGCCGGCCACCTTCCACAGAGAAGGTTCGTCGCGTAATGTCAGGATCGGTTGCCGCCTCCCGCGTCGGCCCAAGATTCTGTCATCGCCGTATCGGCCCTGGAGGGGCTCGTTCATGCTGGACGTACCAGGTGGCGTGTCGTCGGAGGCCGCGGAGGCCGACCGCAAGCTCATTCTGCGCTCACTGGACGACCGGCGTCTCGTGCGCATTGTCTGCGTAGGCGGAGACACGCACGTGCTACAGCCTCATGCCATCATTCGCAAGCCGGACTCTACCGAACTGCTCGAGGCCTACCAGATACAGGGTGATCACGACGGACGTCCGGAGCACGGCTGGCGTCACTTCGATCTGGCCACCCTCGTGCAGGTAGAGATGCTGAGCGAGCGCTTCGCTCCAAGGAGGGATTTCCGTCCCGTGTCCGGAGAGTCGGGTCTGGTGGTGGCACAGGTGCGGGGGAGTGCGCCGGCCGCCTCATAACGAGCTCGGTCTGCTGTGCGGGAGTGCGCCGGCCACTGATAGCGAGCTCGACCCAGGCGTGATCCCCCTACCTTCTGGCGCTGTTCCTCCCGCGCCGGGCGCTCAAAGTTCGGCAGGCCTCCCAACCCCTCGCAGCAGATCCACGGCCTCCCCCAGCTGCGGAAGCTCGAACGGCTTGGTCAGTAGCGGACAGGTAGTTCGGCGCAGGAACGCCACCACCTCATCAGACGAGACATCGCCGGCAATGAGAAGCACGCGTTTCAGGATCTCTGGCCGCGTGGCCGCCAGATGGTCGTGCAACTCCATCCCGCTCATGATTGGCATGCCAATGTCGCAGATGATGACTTCGTAGTCGGCGCCTGCTCCCGCGATTCGATCCAGCGCGGCGCGCCCATGCTCAGGCCTCGTCGGTGCTCCAGCCGCGACGCTGGAGGAATCGCGTGAGGGCGGCGCGAATGGTCATCTCATCGTCAACTATCAGCGCCCTGGGAGCCGCTCCACCGCGGCCAGAGAGCTGGGGGTCACCGGGCAGAGATGGGCCGACGTACTGAGGTCTGGGCACGACGAATGTCTGCCGGGCGGCGGTTGGTAGCCGAGAGAGCGCAATGTCGTGAGCAGCGACACTGCAGTTGCGCGCTCGCGCTCAACTTGCAACGATCAGCTGCGCCACGCCAGATCAAAGCGGGCCGGTCGACCTCAGCGTGGTACAGTGTCCGCTTCCGCTGCGGCTGCCGCGGGCGCCTCACTGTCGCTCGCCGCCTCATCTTCGTCCGCTACACCGACACTCGTCTGCACGGTGGATGTGGTGCTTGCCGCCCCGCCACTCACAGGCCGGAGAGTGATGCTGCCATTGGTGGTTTGAATGGAGATTTCCCTGCCGCCGGCGCCGATCCGCCCACTCAACCGGCGGGAGGACATCTGGTCGGAGACCGTGATCGGGAAACTGGAGTTGATCCGGCCGTTTGTGGTGGCCATCTCGATGTCAGCGGCGAGCTCCGCGGGTAGCTCGGCGGTGATGGATCCATTCGTGGTACGGAAGGAGAGCGCGGCATCACCGGGAAGCGAGTCGAGTCGGACCCGAATCGCTCCATTAGTGCTGCGAGCGGTGACCGGCCCAAAGATGTCGGACAGCTCGATGCGGCCATTCACCGTGCGAGCCCGGGCCTGTCCGGAGATGCCTGTAATCGAAAGCGAGCCGTTAGTGCTCGAACCGTCGGCGTACACGCCTCGCGGCACCTTCACCGTGAAATCGACGTGCATGTTGGCGCGGCCGCCGAAGAGTCGGCGCGGCCCGCGCGTCGCGCCGGAAGAATAGCCGTCTGGACCGCACCGACCGCGATCGCTCGCTACCGGGCACACATAGAGGTTGCCGTCGGCCTCGTTGACCACGACACGCACTCCACGGTCGCGCCGCTGTCTGCGGATGGCGGCATGTACGCGCACGCTGTCATCCTCTGCCGGCTCGATGCGAACGCGGCCGTTCGCGTTCTGGACATTTACCCACTGAGCGGGGCCCACCGCGCCGCTCCATTCGAAGGTGGAGGCCGACGCTCCGCTCGATCGTGGACCGTAGATCGCGATCATGATGACCGCGGTCACCGCGGCTGCGAGCAAGTAACGCCACATGAGATGCCTCCCTCGTAAGTTCAGCCCGTCATACCGCGCCCTTCACATGATACGGTGTTCCCGGCGTACCTTCCGGACGCGCGCCTGAGCACCAGGCTCGCCGCCCCTTCATGCGGTCAGGGAGGATCCGAGCTGCCGTCACGGAACTCTCCGAAAAAAACTACCCTCCCCCGCACAGACGAGGGAGGGTGGCGCCCCGGAGTGCCACCCGGGGACACTACGGGAGTAGTGTCAGCCGAGTTTCCGGATCTGCACGGAGCCGTTGACTGTCTTGAGCCGGAGCTGCCGTCCTCCGTTACCAATTCGTCCCTGAAGCCGGCGCCGGCTGATCTCTCCGCTGATCGTGACGGGGTAATCGCTGCGGATGCTTCCGTTTACCGTGCTGACATCCAGTTCGGCACCCAGCCCCTCGGGAAGCTCCAGATGCACGGAGCCGTTTACGGTCTCGTAGCTCAGGTCGCCGCTCCCCGCCAGCGACTCCATTCGAACCCTGATCGAACCGTTCACCGTAGTGGCGCTCACCGGGCCGCGCAACGTGTTGGCGTTGATCGATCCGTTTACCGTCCGCGCGAGCACCTCGGCGCCCGCGCGATCTATCGTGATGCCGCCATTGACGGTGCGCGTGTCGACGCGCACGCCACGCGGCAGTCGCACAATGAACTCGACATTGGTGTCGTTGTTGTTGCTCCGGTTGCGGCCACGCATCGCTCCATCGCCGTCGCAAGTGGCGCTCTCGCTCCAGAGGGCGCAGATCACCACGTCGTTCCCGGAACGCACGACCTCGAAGCGCACATCGTCGGGATCGCCGCGCCGCCAGGTCTTGGTTGCGCGAACCTCGACATCGCTCGCCGAGCTCTCTTCAACCTTGATGGCGCCGTTCATGTTACGAATGCGGAGCCAGTTACCTTCGCCGATTCGCCCTTCCCAGTGAAAGGCATTGTCGTCACGCTGCCGATCCCTGTCCTGCGCATTTGCCGGTGTTGCGATCGTCAGGCTGGCGGCGGCGAACGCCGCGGCGAGTAGTGTACGCTGCATTGTCATTCCTCCCTGCCGCTCGAGCCGGCGCGGTTGATCACGATGTTGCCACTGAAGGTGGTGAGGATGATCCGGGCGTCGCCCTGCCCGATGGTGAACTCCATCCGCCGCCGGCCGTGCCCCTGGCCCGGGTTCAGCGTCAGCTGGAAGTCACTACGCACTGCTCCGCTGAAGGTTTCCGCACTGATCACCGCGCCCATGTTCGCCGGCACGCTGAGTCGGAGATCACCGGAGTGCGACTTGAACTCGTAGCGGCCCCTGGAAGAGATGGTTCCGCGGTAGCGTACGTTCCCGCTCACTGTCTCGCCTCGTACCGATTCGGAGCTCACGTCCTCGAGCACCACGTCGCCGCTGACGGTGGCTGCCGTCACATCGCCACTGACTCGCGTGACGTTGACATCACCGCTTACCGATTTCGCGTTGAGATTGCCCGTTACGTTGCGAACGGTTGCGTCACCGGACACGCTGCTGACGTTGAGGCGTTCGGTGTTGCTCACCTCGATGTCGCCGCTTACCGATCGCGCTTCGGTTGGACCAAACGGGCCACGAAGCACGATGTCTCCAGACACGCTGTTCGCGATCACGCGAGCGCCGCTCGGTACGACGACTTCGTACGTGGCCTCACCCACACGATTGCGCACTGAACGTACGCTGAGTGCTACCCGCGACCCGGCGGCGTCGAGCACGAGCGTGCCGTCCTCGCGGAGACGCGCCCGGATGCGCACCTCGTTCCGGTTGTGAGAGGTGACGGTGATGTCACCGGAGACGTTCGAGAGGTCTACCGTGCCATCGCGCGCCAGCGCGAGTGTGGTGTCGAGTGAGCGGCCGACCTCCTGGCCGGCGCCGCGCTCTCCGCGCTGCGCCGCCGCCGGCACGGTGAAGAGCATCGTCGCCAGCATCGCGACGCAGAGTATCCGAATGGTCATCATGTATTCCTCAAGTCCTGCTGGGAGGAAGCAGCGCCGCAATGCGGAGCAGCTCCACCTTCTGCTCGAGCGCGTCGTTGAGCTGACCGCGCAGGAACCGGCTGGTGGTGTCGCGGGCGAGCGCCGCTCTGCTGTCGGCGATTGCTTCCTCGATGATTGCCAGATTGTGCTCGATAACGGCCACCGTGGCCGAATCGAGGTCGGTCCGCCGCCCCGCGACCAGCGTGCGCAGCATCGCGATTTGGTCACGGTACGGCTCTTCCACTGCCTCCACGACGAACGAGCCGGCGGTCGTGATCCCCGTGCCCGGAGGCCCCTGAGCTACGGTTCCATCCGGCTGGCTTCCACCGGCCGCAAACCAGGTGATCGTTGCCGTCACGATCACGAGGATCATCGCCGCCGCGGCCAGCCACGCCGGCTGCGCATAGCGACGCGGGGCAGAGGCAGCCCTGGCTGGGTCGCGAGCAGATGCCGCGCCCTCGCCAATGGGTATCACCTCGGGAGCGATCCGGTCCGAGATCCCCTCCCACAGGTCGTGCTGCGGATAGAGCACCGGAAGCGCCGCCGCCGCGCTGCGGATGGTGCCAAGATCGGAGAGCAGCGCCGCGCAACGAGGGCACGCCCGTGCTCCCCGCTCGGCGGCCGAAGCCGCTGCCGCGTCGAGCTCTCCCTCCAGATAGTCGGGGAGGAGCTCCTCAAAGCGCTGGCAGTCGTGTGCGTTTCCGTTCATCGGTTCAGTGCCTCCCTGAGGAGCATGCGAGCGCGGTGAAGCTGTGCCTTGCTGCCTCCAGCAGTGATGCCGAGCATCGTGGCGATCTCCTCGTGCTTGTAACCCTCAACATCGTGCAGCACGAAGATCCGTCGTGCTCCAGGCGGCAGGGTGGCCATGGCGGCCTCGAGGTCCATCCGCTCTGTCACGGTGGAGTGCGCACGCCGCGGCGCCATGCCGTCTATCTCATCATCAGACATCCGGTCGCGCTCGCGCGCGCCCGTCTTGCGATCGTTCAGAACCACGTTTACCGCCAACCGGTGAAGCCATGTGGAGAAGGCGCTCTCGCCACGGAACAGCGACAGCTTGTCCCATGCGCGCACGAACACGTCCTGGGTGAGCTCCTCCGCATGCCCGCGGTCGCCCGTCATCCGCGCGCAGAGCGAAAACACCCGCCCTGCATGCTCACGGTAGATCCGCTCGAAGGCCTTGCGATCCCCGCCGGCAGCCAGTGCAACGTCGGTCATTCCCTCGTCGGCCGGGATGGGGACCGTGTCGTTCGCTGTCGCGAGCATTCGCTCCGGTCGCCGGTTCTGTGTCACGGGGTCAGATAGTCTGGTGCCCGAAAAGGTTTGAACGGGAAGAGGGGAGGCGGAGGGGAAGAGGGTGCCCGGCTTTGTTGAACTGGCGGGCCGTGGCTGGTGAAGTCGGCCACGGCCCGCGATCACCCTTGGGCAGTGCTACTTGCGCTCTCCGATTGCTACCACGAACTCCGCCGGTATGGCGTAGGCCGAACCCTTCCGGTACGGCTCGATGGACTCCAGATACTCCGCGTGGGCGCTCTCACGAGTGGGCTCATCGAAGCGAGAGTAGGCGAGCGCCACCGCGCCGCCCATGAACGCTGCCCCAGCTGCATCTTCGGCGGAGTCGTAGTCCAGGACGGCCGAGATGTGCTCGGAGCGGACGTCGCCAAGGCCAGCCTGTGCCATCGAGAGAGCGAGGGATTCTCCGGTGCCCAGCTGGAAGAAGAGCGGACAGACCTCCGAGGTCACGCGACGTTCGACTATGGGGAAGAGCTCGGCCCAGCCGCAGTTGCGCCGCGCGCCCCACACCGCGAACGCCGCGCGTCCGCCTGGCCTCAGCACGCGCCGGATTTCCTTCAGTGACTCCACCGGGTCTGTAACGAACATCAGGCCGAGCGCGCACAGCACCACGTCGAACGACTCGTCGGGAAGGCGCAGCTGTTCGGCTTCCATCCGCTCGGCGGCCACTTGGCCATTACCACGCTGTCCGGCCAGGGCACGCACGTGCTCTACCATTGCATCCGAGATGTCGGTGCCGAGCACCGAGCCAGTTTCGCCCACCGCATCAGCGGCGCGGAAGGTTACCAGTCCAGTGCCGCACGCCACATCCAGAACGCGCTCACCGGGCTGGAGCGCGGCCATCGCCAGCATGCGGGACTGCGCAGGCTCGATCTGCCGAGCCCATGCCTGCTCGTAAAACGCCGCAGCGCGATCCCACCCATATCGCTGAACGCGGCGCTGAAGTCTCGCATCCATGGTCAAGCCTCCGGCGCGAGAATCCGGACCTCTCGGGTAATGGGCACGGCGCGCGCGATGTCGTCGCGCCACGAGCTGTAGCGGTCGGCGGTGTCCAGCAGGCGCATCACATCTTCTTCCGCGGCGTCGCTCTCCACTGTTACGACGTAACGCATCGCCAGGTAGCCCGGGGCCACATCGTCCGCCACGCCCAGCTCGCCGCGCACGTCGTAGGCCGCCTCCACCGCCACCTCCAGGGAGTCGATCTGCACGCCAAGTCGCGCCGCCCACATGGCGTAGCCCATGGCGAGGCAGGAGGCGACCGCTCCTCTCCCGTAGACTCCCGGGTTGGGTCCCTCGTTCGTGCCGCCATACTTCTCGCTCATGCCGACAGTGAACCGCCAGGTGCCGTCCTCCACGTCGCAAGCGAGACCCGGACGAAGACGGGCGCGCGTGACGGCGGTGCCCTGACCAACGGTTGGGCGAAGGCTTACCGCCTTCACGTTGCGCTCGAGTGCCTGGCGAATGGTGTCGTTCGTCATGGTTGGTTGCTCGCCGGATTGGGCCGGAGGTTAGGTCGCAGCTCTCATTAGAAGGTTGTCGCGGTCCCTAGGAGTATGCGCGACGAGCCTCCGAAGCGCACGTCCTGGCTTCCTGACGTTCCGGGGGGACCCTCAGGGCGAGAGCAACAGAAGCGCGACCACCCGGTAGTCGCTTGGGTCAGCGGTGAGGCACGCGCCCTCCATCGATCGCCGCCGTCCCCAGTACGCTATCTGCTCGAGCAGATCCGTCCCCTGCGCGGATCGGGCGAGTTGGAGGAGTTCTCTTTCTTCCGCCAGTCCAATCGGGCCGCCAAGCGGTTTTCGGGCAGCGCCCGCCAGGCTGGCCAACTCGGCGCGAAGGTGCAGTGGAGCGTTGGCCAGAACGGACGCGGTCCGCCGCGCGATCTGTCGCCCCGCACCGGTTTGTGGCAGCGACACGCCTGCCGCACGCGCCGCCCTCTGTTCCGCGAGCCAGCTCCGCAGCAACCGGAGCGCTGGGGAGAGCAGGGTGCTCACCACCTCGGCGTCGGCTCCCTCGGCCTGCTCGGCGAGCGCCTCCAGTTCTTCCGGCTGGGTAAGGACGTCGCCGCCATCCCAGCCCAGCACTCGCGCGTCCCCGGCCAGTAAGACAGCGGCCAACCAACCCGCGCGGCGCGTCTGCACTGCAGCAATCGCGGGAGGACGCGCGAGTTGCGCCTCGCTACGCCAGCGAGTCAGCCGGCGGCGAAGTCGCTCCTCGGCTGCAAGTGGTGCGTAATCGCGGCCGGCGGACAGGTAAGGTGGCAGGAGCCGGTGATCGACACCGAGCGCTCGTCCCGCCGCCGCCATCTTCTCACGTAGCTTTCTCTCAGCGCCCAGCAATGTGTCGGCAGCGGTTGGTGGTGCAAAGGCGTAGACGGTCACCCGCTCGTGTGACGAACCTAGACGCCTTACGCGGCCAACGCGCTGCTCGAGACGAGCCACTGTCCACGGCAGATCGACATGGACCACCACCGATGCATCCTGAAGGTTGATACCCTCGCTCAGCAGGTCGGTGGCGATCAGCAGGGTTATTTCCTCCGCTGCCGGTGGTGGCGGCACGCCGAGCGCCGTGGGAGCGAACGCTGCGAGCGCCTGGCGCCGGGAGATCGGTCCGCCCGC
>CAYXRS010000126.1:0-9573 GCA_964467195.1 uncultured Gemmatimonadaceae bacterium | reverse complement strand
GGCGGCAGCGCGCCCGCGGATCCCGCCGCGGGCGACGTAGTGCGCTAGTTCGGCTTTTCGACAGGCGCCGGAACCGCGATCGGACTCACGCCGGCGAACCTGGCCGCAACAATGTCTGCACGCTCGCCATTCTGTAGTCGGTGCGTGTGCATGCCGCGACGAATCGGGAGCGGCTGGATCAGCACGTGATCTCCGGGCTGCCAGGTGATCGTACCTGGGCGGTCAGGGAGAAACACTTCCCAGCGCGTGCCATCCTCGAGGACGATGAAGCTGCCAAGCATCTCGACAGCGACCACCTGAAAGAGGTTCGGCACCGAGCGCCGCTCCGCAATGAGCGGCTGCGTGTGGGAGGTCTCGCGCGCGGCACCCCACCGGATTACGCCATCCTCGCCAACAGCGGGCACCCATGACATGTCCTGCTCGCCGGCAGCCACCGGCGTCTCTTCAGTCTCCTGCGCCGCGGCGGTGATCGGCAATGTCATTGCGACCGTCAAAGCAGCGCACAGGGAGAGTGTAATGTTTCTTTGCATGCCAACCTCCGGTGTGTTTGCAATGATGCAGGTGCAGTGCCGGACTGGCAAGTGAAAAGAGTCTCCGGAGTTTTTCTGGCACGAGGTGGACGGCATCTTTACCGCAGAGGCGCAGGCTCACCTGGCCCAGGCTCCCTACCACATGGATATCCCGATATTCCGTGAAGAACCAAGAAACATCGGATCCCGAACACCCAGCGTCCTCAGTGAAAATCATGACCTTCGGCCCAGTTCTCTCCCGCATTCGCCTTCAGTTCACGGAACCACTCGCCGCGCAGATTCGCGACTGTCTGCTCCACCTGCAGCGTGCCGCGCACGAGGATAATGGGCACAGTGGATATCATCAGCGCCTGGCGCTCGAACCGCCGCGGTGTGACGACTACGTTCACCATCCCCGTCTCATCCTCCAGCGTGAGGAACACGAATCCCTTGGCCGTGCCGGGACGCTGCCGGCAGATGACGAGACCGGCGACGGCGACGTTCCGTGTTCCGTCGGCGAGCGCGACCACTTCCTGCGCGGTGAGTACGCCGTTCGGCAGGAGCAGATCGCGCAGATGCATCATCGGGTGACCATGCAGTGACACGCCGGTGAGCCGGTAGTCGGCGGCGGTGATCTGCACTGGCGTTTGCGGCTTCACCGGCGGCGGGATCTCGAGTCCTGGTAGCGTCGGTGCGAGCGGGCCGGCATCGCCTCGCCATGTCTCCAGCATGCGCCAGATCGCGGCGCGCCGCCGCCGCGGGTGCGGCTCATCCGGAACCTGTGAATCGAGCGCGCCCGCTTCGGCCAGCGCCCGCAGCGCACCCCGGTCGAGTCCGGAGCGCGACACCAGGTCGCCGATCGATCTGAACGGTCCCCCTGCAACGAGCACGCGCTCGAGCTTCTCGCGCGTGCGCGGGCCATCGAGCCCGCGGATGAGGCGTAGCCCCAGCCGCACCGCCGGTGCCGCGCGCTTCTTTCCCTCCGTCTCCAAAGCCTCCAGCGTGGCGTCGTACGCCGAGCAGGTGACGTCGATGGGACGAACCTCCACACCGTGCCGCTTGGCATCCTCTATCAGCGTGCCCGGTGCATAGAAGCCCATTGGCTGGGCGTTGAGGATCGCCGCCAGGAACTCCGGTGCGTAGTAGTGCTTTAGGAACGCCGACGCATAGACCAGCAGCGCGAAGGAGGCGGCGTGCGACTCGGGGAAGCCGTAGTCGGCGAACGCGTTGATCTGATTGTAGATCTTCAGCGCGGTCTCGGCGGGGATCCCGTTGCGCTGCATCCCCTCGACCAGCTTCTCGCAGATCGCCGCCATCCGCTCGTGCGAGCGCTTGTGCCCCATCGCGCGACGCAGATTGTCCGCCTCGCCCGGAGTGAACCCTGCGGCGGTGATCGCCACCTGCATTCCCTGCTCCTGGAAGAGCGGCACTCCAAGGGTGCGCGCGAGGATCGGCTCCAGTGTGGGATGCGGGTAGGTGACCGGCTCTTCGCCTGCACGTCGGCGCAGATACGGGTGCACCATGTCCCCCTGGATCGGCCCCGGCCGGATGATCGCGACTTCGACCACCAGATCGTAGAAGCAGCGCGGCTTGAGCCGCGGCAGCGTGTTCATCTGTGCGCGGCTCTCTACCTGGAAGATGCCGATCGTGTCCGCACGGCAGAGATCGTCGTATACGGCCTGATCATCCATGTCTAGCCGCGCCAGGTCGATGGTCTGTCCGCGCGTCTGCCGGATGTACTTGATGCAGTCCTGAAGGAGGGTGAGCATCCCCAGTCCAAGCAGATCGATCTTGACCAGCCCCACCGGCTCGAGATCGTCCTTCTCCCACTGGATGACCGTGCGATCGGGCATCGATGCCGGTTCGATGGGCACCACCGTGCACAGCGGTTCCCTCGTGAGCACGAAGCCGCCCACGTGGATGGAGCGGTGCCGCGGGATCTGATGCAGTCCATCCACGATCATCGGCAGCGCGCGCACCCGGCGGTCGTGCACATCCAGTCCCGCCCGCGCGAGAAGCGAGGACTTCTCCTCCTCCGTCCGAAAGGACATGGCGGGGTTCCGCCGCTCCACGTGATCCTGCTCGGCGAAGGGATCCATGAATGCTGTAGCCGAGTCCTGTGCACTGGGGCTGCCATACGGCTCGTACGCCGCGTTGGGCTTGGGACGCTGGCTGGCGGAAACAGGGCGGGCGACGTGGCGGTCGGCGGCATCGTGCGACGTCTGATCGCCGCCGCCGGGCTTCATCGCCTCCGCCGTCGCCTTTGCGCTGAAGCGATCGCTCAGGCTCGCCAGCACGTTCGCCTGCTCCAGCGAGAATCCAAGCACGCGCGCTGCGTCACGCACCGCCGAGCGTCCGCGGTAGGTGATCTGCTCGCACACCATGGCGGCGTGTTCGCGGCCGTATCGACGATACACATACTGGATCACCTTCTCGCGATCGCGGTGGGCAAAGTCCAGATCGATGTCGGGCGCTTCCTGGCGCTCCTCGCTCAGAAAGCGCTCGAAGAGCAGCCCCATGCGAATGGGATCGATGGCGGTGATGCCGAGGCAGAAGCACACCGCCGAGTTCGCCGCCGAACCGCGCCCCTGGCAGAGCACTCCCTCGCGTCGCGCGAAGCGCACGATGTCCCACACGATCAGAAAATAGCCGGCGAGTCCCAACCTCTTGATGAGCGCCAACTCGTGCGCGATCTGCCGGTCGTGCTCCGCCGAGCGCGATGCGCCCCAACGCTCCTCGGCGCCCTGATGCACGAGCGCGGCCAGATAGTCATCGTCGGTCACGCCAGGCGGCAGCGGAAAGCTCGGCAGCGTCGGCTTCAGCGCGCGGATCCGGAATGCGCACCGCTCGGCGATGTCGAGCGTGGCACGCAGCCCTTCCGGTGAATGCTGCCAGCGGCGGTACATCTGCGCCGGACTCTTCAGGTACCACTCGCCGTTGGGACGGAGGCGCGTTCCCATCTCGTCCAGCGCGCGCTCGTGCCGCAATGCGCAGAGCACGTCGTGCACGATGCGAGCGTCGGGGCGTGCATAGTGCACGTCGTTGGTGACCACCCAGGGGATGTCGAGCGCGTGAGCGATGGCGATGAGGCGCGGCACCACGCGCCGCTCCTCCGGTAGCGAGTGGTCCCAGCATTCGATCGCGACGCGACCGTCGAAGATGTCCACCAGCGTGGCCGCCGCTTCGCAGGCGGCATCATCGTCTGATTCGGCAACGAGCGACGGAACCCATCCACGCAGGCATCCCGTGAGCGCGTACAGTCCGTCGGCGTGCTGCGCCAGCAGATCGAGCGACACCCGAGGCTCCCCCCGCTGATGAGCCATGCGCGCGCGCGTGATGAGCGTGGAAAGATTGCCGTAGCCAGTGCGCGACTCGGCCAGGAGCGTCAGGTGCGTGGGGTTCGCCGCCCGACCGTCCAGCCCTTGCACTTCGACCGCTAACTCTGCCCCGCCAATCGCTTCCAACCCCAGCTCCTCTGCGGCCTGGGAGAAGGCGACGATGCCGCCGAGCTCGTCGTGGTCGGTGAGCGCCAGGGCGGGGTAGCCCAGCTGCGACGCACGGGCCGCCAGCGCCTCGGGAAGCGAGGCGCCGTCGAGCAGGGAGAAGGCAGAGTGGCAGTGGAGCTCGATGTACTGCACGGAGTTCGGGTACTGCACAGGGTTCGGGGATTCGGAGTTCGGAGCCGCAGGGGGGCTCCGAGGATACCGAATATATACCGAAGATTTCATGCCGGTAGGCTGCCGGCGGTGCCTTCAGGTAGACTCTGCGAAGGGGGATCCACCCCGGTTCCTCATGCCGCCGGTGACCTCGGACCCGCGCTGCGGGTTTGGTATGTTCGAGCGCGTGCCTCGCGTGCCTCGCCGACGCAGGGTCCCGTGAACGCCGCCGCCCCGTTCACCGAAGGAGGAGGACTCATGATGAAGGCTCGCGCGGCTGGGGCAGCGCTGCTGGTCGCCCTTTCAGCGTGCGGCGATGGCGCAACGCCCACACAGCCGATCGTCGCCGAGGCCCAGGAGAACTACGCCGTGCGCGTGGACAAGGGTGAATACCGGGTCCACCGGTTCCCCGGCTATCTGCGCTTGAAGATCAACGTGACCTTCATCAACAGAACGGGCGAAACGGCGTGGATTGCGGCCTGTCATTCCCCGGACCCCCCTGTACTGGACAAGCTGGTTGGGAACGACTGGGTACTTGCCTTCGAGTCCATCGTACCGGCGTGCCTCGGCCCACCGACCGTAATCGCCGCTGAGAGCCAGTTCGCAATGCTGTGGACGATTGACGCTGGGCTTCCCGGATCCAACATCCATCCTCAGTTCAAGGTGGGTGATTATCGGGGCACGTACCGTCTGCGGTGGGGCATCCTTGGAGATTATGACGAGAACAGTGGGTCAGGTACGCTGCTGCCGCTGAACGAGCGTATCTCGGCACCGTTCAGGATCGAGTAGCCCGTCCTCGCCCGTTTCTCCCCAAACGGGCGACAAAGAATTTGCCTATCACCTGATCTCTACGTCTTCGCCGGTGGCATACCGCGGATGATGTGACCTTCCGAGGCCGGCTATCAGTCATGGAGGCATGGATGCCCGATCCGATGGCAGTCTTGTCCGTGCCACCATCTCCGGGGACGTCGAGGCGTTTGCTGTGCTCGTACGCCGATACCGCGACGTTCACGCGAGGTTTGCGACGCGGATGCTTGGCAGCCGCGACGATGCCGAGGACGTACTCCAATCGGCGTTCATACGCGCGTTTCGCGCATTGCGCAAATGCCACGATCCCGAACGCTTCGGTGGCTGGCTCTATCAGATCGTAGTGAACGAAACGCGCAGTTTCGCCACACGTCGAAGTCGTCGTGACCGCTGGCACGTACGTGACGGCTCAGCTGTGGAGAAAATGCTTGATGACGGCAGCGCACCTACTGCGGGTGGCGACGGATTTCGTGAGGAGATCCAGTGCGCCCTCGATCAACTGGTGCCGGAGCAACGCGAGGCATTCCTTCTCAAACACGTCGAGGAGCTGAGCTACGAGGATATGGCGGAGATCACAGGCGTCGGTGTATCCGCCCTGAAGATGCGAGTCAAGCGAGCAGGTGAGCGATTGCGACAGCTGCTGGAGGTTGCGCCGTATGTCTGAACACAATTCTTTCGACCAGAGTCACCCGGCCACTCGTTCGCCGGCTGATCTCCACCGCGACAACGAGGACGTGTCTCGCGATGAGCGGGAGCATTCCGCATTCATCGCCGCGTTGCT
Organism: uncultured Gemmatimonadaceae bacterium; assembly: GCA_964467195.1. Lineage (GTDB taxonomy): Bacteria > Gemmatimonadota > Gemmatimonadetes > Gemmatimonadales > Gemmatimonadaceae > CAYXRS01. The sequence goes on along the minus strand of CAYXRS010000126.1, from coordinate 3,820 downwards.
GCCAACGCTGCGGACTGAGGAGCGACTCGCCCCGAGCTTCGATGATCGTGTCATGACGATCGCTCGGTCCGAGGCGCCGCGGGTTTACCGGGCTGCGCGCTCTCAAAGTGGTCATACAGCCAGCTGGTGGAACCGCCCGATCGTTCTGGAGATGCCTCGCTTCGCCGGGCTGGCCATGGCTGCCGGCCTGGCCGGCATCATCATCGCCGGTGTGCTCGGTGCGACAGGTGCGATCCGCGTCGGCGGGCCTGCACCCGTAGCGTTGACGGCCGGCGGAACAGAACATCTTAGGACTGACACGGTCCATGTCGTTCGCTTCGTGTTCATGGATGCGGATGCGCGCAGCGTGTCTCTGGTAGGCGACTTCAATGGCTGGATGCCGGATGCGACACTGCTCGAGCCGCTCGGCGAGTCAGGAAGTTGGGTTGTATCCCTTACCCTGCCTCGTGGACGCCACGAGTACGCCTTCCTGGTGAACGGTCAGCGATGGATTGCCGATCCGTTTGCGCCCGTTACGATCGACGAGTTCGACCTCGAGAGCTCGGTCGTCATGGTCGGATCGCCGGACGCGTCCATAGGCTGAGCATAAGGCCCGATCGTCGAGGACTTGCATGAATTACATGTCGCATGCCAGCGGCGTCTCGCTCGCTTTGGCCGCCGCGCTCGCGTTGTGCGCGATGCCGGGGTCGACCGCCGCGCAGTGCATCTCTACGACACTGGATGTGTCGCGAGTGAGTCTTCATCACGACTCTGTGTCGTCCGTGGCGATGGCCTTCACTCCGATGATTCGCGTGGACGGCAGTCGAAGTACATTCGGACTCGCGGGGACGTTCTCCCGCTTCGAGAAGGCAGGCTGGACCAATCAGGGCGCGGCTCACGCCGCGATCTTTGCGCCGATCCACGGTGTGTTCATTGGTGAGTTTGCCGCCAAGGCCGGCGCCAGCGTTCACGATGGCGGCGCCGGCTCCGCACAGGGACTTGCGCAGGCTCGACTCCACGTCATGGGCGCGCGATTAGGCGGCTGGGCCGGAGGAGGCAGCGGCCGTGGCTGGGATGGGCGGCAACTGCGAAAGTGGCGGATTGCCGAGAGCGGCATCTGGTTTCGTTCCGGCCCCTCCGTCGCACTTGCTACGTTCGCACCCACAGTAGTGGACGACAGCATTCGGTTTGCGGACGCCGAGCTGGCGCTCCGAATGGATTTTCGGAGCCTGGAACTGGCAGGGTCAGCGACCGTGCGCAGTGGCGATCTCGTTTCTGGGTCGGACGCCGATCCTAGAACTTGGGGGAGCATGAGCGCGGCGGCATGGTTTGCACCCTGGGGCGCCGTCATAGCCCGCGCCGGTGTCCTTCCACTGGACTTTGCTGAAGGCTACTCGGGAGGCCGCTACGCCTCCGTCGGGCTTCGCCTGGGCAGTCGGCCGACGTCCACCGCAGGCGGTCACAGGCGCAGAATCGCGTTGGAAAATGAGCTCATTGAGGCCGCCAGACGGCAGGGTCTGCGATCGACTGCCATCGAGCCGCAGTCGTCCGGGCGGCAGCGTCTGACAGTTATTGCCCCCGACGCCCGAACCGTGGAACTCATGGGCGATTTCACGAGCTGGCGCACGGTCGCACTTGCCCGCGGTCCGGACGGGTCGTGGACAATCGCCCTTCCTACGGCGTCCGGCACACACCACGTGAACATACGTGTAAACGGCGGCGCGTGGGTCGTCCCGCCGGGGCTTCCCGTAGTCGTGGACGAGTTTGGCGTAGCGACCGGGCTGCTGCTCGTGCCCTGAGCGCAGCTCCCCGCCATGTGACTTCGCGGTGCCACCCGGCAGTCGGAATAGTAGGAGGCTGGCCGCGATCGGCAGGTGAACGGCACGCCCCGGATAGCGAACTTTTACTCGAGACCGGAGATGATCATGCAGCGTCACGTTTCGATTCTGATGGTCCTGGCTGTCGCATTTTCGATGTCGGCCGGCGCGCTCAGAGCGCAGACGCCGGCGCATGACCCATCGGCGAGGCTACAGGAAGTACTGCCGTCTGACGTAGCCGAGCGCGTGCTTGCGAAGATCGCGGACGCTCGTGCGCGCCAGCTGCCCGCCGCCGCGCTCGAAAACCGTGCGCTGAAGTTTGCGGCGCGCGGTGTCGCGCCAGCCGAGATCGAACGTTCGGTTACTGAGCACGCCGATCGCATGGCGCACGCGAGAGGCCTGCTCTTGTCGGCGCGCGGTTCAGCTGCCGCCGACGAGATCGAAGCGGCAGCCGAAGCGATGCGTAAGGGTGTTGACGGGCAGTCGGTGAGCGAGCTTGCCGGCAGTGCGCCGTCGGGCCGTTCGTTGGCCGTGCCGCTCCACGTAATCGGAAACCTGGTGGAACGCGGACTTCCCTCTGACGCCGCGCTGGCGCGTGTGCAGGAACGATTGATGGCGCGCGCGTCGGATGCGGAGCTCCAGCAGCTGCCCACTGCGGCCGAGCAGAGGCGTCCCGCGCAGACCGGACGCGAGTTGGGCGCCACCAGGGGTGCGGGCAACCGGGGCACGGATGCACGGCCCACGAGCACTCCGCGTCCTGCCCCTCCGGTGGGGCGTCCGTAAGCTGATAGCTGCCGCATTGAGCTCGAAGGGCGGGGACCGACAATCGTCGGTCCCCGCCGCTTTGTATACACCACTGGCTGATCTCGAAACCAGAAACTTGATATTTGGGCGGCGAGTGGCGGAGCTCTTGAGCCGAATGCAGGATTCCCGGCGGTCAGTCCACCCACCCCTGCACGTACCACCGCTCCCGCTCCATCGCGTCGCGGTACAGCAGCAGCGCACCACGGTCGCTCTCGCACCGCCAGTAGTCGCGGCGGTAGCGATCCTGCCACCACTCTCCCGACAACCGCTCCGGCCCATCCGCGCGCGCGATGTCCAACCGCTCGCCGCGCCACCACACCGCGCTCGGCACTCCCGCATCACGCTCGATCTCAACTTCTTCCGGCGATTCGAGAAGGCGAAAGGCGCGGTTTTCGTTGAGAATTCGGGATTCGGGACCCGGATCCCTAGCCCCGAGCTCCGACCCTCGGCCGTTCGCTCCCTGATCCCTCGCCGTTGCCCTCTGATCCTCCACCCACGCTCCCTCCCGTTCCGGCCGCCAGTCATCCCGCTCCACCGGCCTCACCACGGTATCGGGTCCAAGCTCGGCGTGCAGTCGGGCGAAGGCGGCATCCACGGCGGCGGGGTCGCGCCACCGAGTGGTGAGGAGATCGCCCTGCTCCCCCGCTGAGATCGCCGTCGCCACCACGGCTACGCGCACCGCGCTCACGGGGGCGGTGAGCGGCCACCGCTCGAGCAGCGCTCGGCACTGATCGAACAAAGGTTCGTCTCGCGCCGTCGGGCGCGGAAAACGCACCTCGCGCGTGATGGTGTGCGCGGGCGCCCCCCCAGGCAGCGCGCTGCGTCGATCATCCAGCGTGAGCGTAATGGCGATCGCCGCCGCCGAACGACCATCGGCGACGAGCCCCGTGACGAGCCGGTCGAGCGCGGCGCGCACAAGGAAGAGCACAGGTTCGTGCGTGGTCACGGATTCGGGAAGCTCGGCGGACACCTCGCGCGGCGACATGTGCGCGGCGAGTGCCGGACGCCGATCATCCTCACCACGCGCGAGACGCCATGCCGCCAGTCCTTCGTCGCCCCAGCGGCGTTCCACATCCTGCGCCGTGAGCGCGGCGAGATCACCAGCGGTGGTGATGCCGAGTGCGGCCAGCGTGTCGCGCAGTTCCACTTCCATGGGGATTAGCGCGAGCGGTGCGGGACTCAGGTAGCCGGCGTCGCCGCCGACCGGTACGATGGTGACG
>CAYXRS010000125.1:0-9704 GCA_964467195.1 uncultured Gemmatimonadaceae bacterium | reverse complement strand
GACGCCGGCATGCGCGAGATGCTGGCCGAGCAGCGGGACGTGTTTTATTACGTCACGCTCATGAACGAGAACTACGCGAATCCCGACCTGCCCGAGGGCGCGCGGCGCCGGCTCGATAAACCCGGTGTCTACCGGCGGCATCCAGCGCGAGAAACCGGCAAGCGAATCAACGGCAATCTCGTAGCGGAGCTCACCCTCCTGCGACGATGCGATCCCGAACGTGCCGGTAGCCTCGGCGCGCGCAAAGTCGGTCGCTACATGGAGAGTATCGAGCGTCAGCAGCCCATCCTCGAAAACCAGCCGCCCCTCGGCCTCCTCGAGGATCACGCCGTCGAAAACGGAACGGTCCGCGACGACGGCGAAGGTGGCGCGCATCGTCTCTGGGTCGATACCCATGCCCCGACCGGCGAGCGTTGCGTTTATCGTGGTTGTCGGCGCTCCCTGCACGATTCTGGCGACGTCCACCACGCGCAGTGCAGCGTTGAAATCATATCCAGGTGCCGGTCCGTCGAGCGCGAGCCTGCCGCGGCCCTCGAGCGCACCACCGCCCGGAAGGCCGAGGTCGAGCGCCACCGCGGCATCACCCATGTTGCCCGTCACACGTATCGTGCCCGTTGCCGCGCCGTTGAGCTCGATGGCCGGAACGAATCGGCCGACGGTCACCAGCGACAGGGGGTGCACCCTGAGGTCGATGTCGAGGCGCTGCGGCGCTACGAGCTCGACGCCGCCGCGTCCGCTCACCGCCGATCGCGCCCCGCGATCCAGATGCACCAGCTCCACCGTTGCCACCATTCGCGACGCAGTCGAGCCGGTGAGCACTGCCTGGCCTGTCACAGTCCCACTCACGGGAAGATCGGGCATCGCCTCGCGCGCAAGCTCCACTTGTACCGGCTCGAAGCGAAGGAGAAGCTCACGCGCGCGAAGGGCGCCGTTCGCCATTCCCGCTTCGCCGGCGGCCAGCATGCGGCTGCGTCCGGCCGTCCGGTCGTCGAACGTGATGTCTGCATCCACGCGCATGGCGCTCAGATGACCATCGAGCGCCGCGCGGCCATGCAGCGTGCCGTGGCGCGGGGCCGTGAAGTCGGGGACGAGCTGTTCCAGCAGCCGCGTATCGACTGCGGCGAACCGAAGGTCCGTATCGCGGAAGCGAACGCTGTCATCTGCCATCATGAACCCCAGCCGCCCCGACAAGCGCGCGTCGTGAATGCGCAGCCCCGGTGTTTCCGCGCCCACTTCCAGCACTCCCGCCAACATGCCGACGGTGAGATCGAGGGGACCGCCTCCCTCCGACGGCAACCGGGGATAGATCCAGCGCATGTCGTTCAACGCCACACGCTCCCCGCTCAATCGCAGCCAGAGATCGCCGTTCTCTGTGAGATAGTGGCCGCTGCCGACCACGGCGGTGCGTGGCAGCTCCAGCTGAATACCCTGGAACGAGAGCGAGTCATCCGTAAGCCGAAAGGTGCCCCTCAAGTCGCGGATGTCTGCCGCCGGAGGCAGGAAGGGCTCGGCGATGGTCCGAAGCGATGCAACCTCGACTGTCATCGCCTGCTTTTCCGGATCGGCGACCACCACCTCGGCGAGGTCCGCGAACAGGGCGCGGAAATCGAGGACCTGCTGGAATCCTCCGGGCACCGACACGACGCGCTCGCGCCCCTCACCAGCCAACGCGTTGTCTATCGCACGCTGGCGCGCGGCCTCGGTATCGTAGGTGCCAGGTTCCCAAGGCATTCGGATCACGACGCGTCCGCTGTCGATGCGGACGTCGCGCAGACGCACCCAACTACCCCAGCCAAGTTCGGGCACCCTTTCCGGTTCCGGCTCATCCACGCGAAAGATCTGCTGGAAGTTCCACAGGTCTTCGCTGGGTTGGCGGTCGAGCACGATAACCGGACGCTCGAGCCTCACGTTCCAGAGTTCGATCCGCCGGCCGAGCAAAGCCCGTCGGCCGAACCGGGCGCTGATTGCTTCCGCGGCGACGAACGGGCGACCCAGTGAATCCACGATCGAGACGTTGCGAAGGATAACGCCGCGCAGAAGGTTGCCTTCCACCGCGCCGATACGTACCTCGCCGATCACCATGTCCTCCAGAGCGGAGACAGCGAATCGTCGCACGCGTTCGCGACCCCAGTCCGTCTGCGTCACCATCAGGATGGCGGCGAAGGTGAGCCCGAGCGGGATGGCAAGCACCAGAAGCAGGATGCGGGAGCGACGGTGCATCAGAAGGCCTGACCGATCGAGAGGTGCAGCGTGAGACGCTGCATTATGCGCTGCGCGCCGCGCACGTCCTCGAGGGGATCCCAGTCCTTCTCCTGCTCCAGGCGCACCAGTTGGGGAACGCCGTTGGGATCCGGAACCTGTGTCACTACCGCGAGCCGCTCCGCCAGCACCGGTCGGATCCCCAGGTCGAGCCGGATCGGCCCGACGGGTGATGCGTAACGGACGCCGAATCCGGGTGTGAGCGCTGCGGTGACGTTGTCAACGAGCCCGAATCCGGTCTCGCCGAGTACTGCGCCGTCGATGAAGAACGCCGCGGACAGCGAGCGCCAAACGGGGAACCGCCACTCGGCGCTCCCCTCGATCACGCTCGTCGCGCCGATCGGCCGCGGTTGAAACGCCGCCGATGGCACGGCGGCAAGGTTCGGGCACTGCCCCGCGCTCAACTGTGCGAGGGTGCAACCGACGGCGGTCAGCTCGTCCGGATCCACGGTGAGGATGGTGGGGCCCAGCTGGTTCTCGGGATAGCCACGCACCGAGCGGGCGCCTCCGGCGTAGAAGCGCTTGCGCGGGTGGAGCAGACGCGGATCCTCGAGCTCGGCCACCGCAGGACCGACGATGGGGCTGCGCATCGCGCCCACCCATCCCACGCGAAGCCTGCCTGCCAGCGTCGAGTTGCGCCAGGCGCGAAAGTACATGGCGCCGTCCACCACGCCGCGCTGATAGCGATAATCCGAGAAGGTGAGCCTGGATGCATGCTCGAGGTCCACGCGCAGCACGTGACCGGTCGTGGGGTCGAGAGGATCGTCGTTTCGCTCCACCAGCAAGTTGAAGGCGACCGGCGAGAGCCGGTTCCGGGCCCGCACTGCTTCGATCACCTCGAGTTCGCAGATACCATAGTTGACGCAGAAGTACAGATCTCCTGCCTGCACCTCCGTCACCTCGAAACGATAGGTGCCGCTGGCCGGCGTACGTCGCGCGATCTCGCGCGTGAACGTGGTGTGGGCGCCAGTACCCAGATCGACGAAGATCCCCGGCGAAGAACGCCGATGAGAGAACACGCCACCACTAAGTGTGTTCCGACGACCAAGAAACCACGGCTGCACGATGTCGATGGCGCTCTGCCAGTTTGGACGGAGAAACACCTCCGGCTGCTCCAGCGTCAGGTTGTCGGGAGTGACATCCAGGAAGACGCCGCGTCCCTCGAGCTGGCGCGCGAACAGATTCCCGACGGCGGCACGAACATCGAGTCGCCGCGGTCCCCCGAACGCGTAGTAGTGGGTGAAGCGCCCTTCGACCTGGAAGAACTCCATGGTGTTGAATCCGGCGCTCGCTCGGGCCTCGCGCAGCGGAGCCTCCTGGACGATCACATCCAGCGCCTTCAGGCTGTCGGGGAACTGTGGTACCCGGATCTCGGCTTGCCGAAAAAGGTTCGACACATAGAGGTTCTGCTGGCTCTGCAACAGCTCCGAGCGGGTGAACAAATCACCCTCCTCGAGAGTGAGGATGTTGCGCACTGTCTGTTCGGCTATGTCGTCGAGCCCGAATATCCGGATGTCGCCTACCCGGGCGATCCAGCGTGGGTCAATGTCTATCCTTACCACCCCTGTGCGCGTGCTGGCGTCGACGTCGATCGTTTCGCTCACGATGGCATCGGCGTAGCCGCGCTCCCAGAGGATTTCGCGCATCGCGATCATCGAGCTATCGACCCCCATCAGGTCGAGCGCGTCGCCGGCACGTAGTCGCAGGCTTCGCTCGATCTCCCAGTCCGTGATCGCCTCGGCTGGGTGTGCAACCCTGATCGATGAGACTCGCGTCGGCGGGCCTTCGGTGATCCTGAAGGTGACCTCGGTTGCGCCGTTTCGCGGTTCCGCTACTGTCGTGTCGACCTCGGCTTCGCGGAAGCCGCGCCTCCAGTAGAGGATCCGGATGCGCAGCACATCCCGGGCGAGCTCGTTGCGATCGAGGAATCTCCGCTCCACCAGCAGGTTCGCATCCGAGATCCAGCAGAACGGCTGCAACACGATAGAGCGACAGCGCGAGGCACGCGTCGCTATGCTCTGCCTAATGGTGCCGGAACTGACGTTCTCGTTACCGCGGATGTTGATTTCCCGGACTTCCGGGGCAAGGCGGTCGCGGCGGTCGCTTTGCGCCGGCAGTTCGGCCGCGGCCGAGAAGCAGAGAACGGCCACTCCGGCTGCTCCAAGCAACCGTCGGAACGGGGCCATGTGGCGGTGCAATAGCAAGGTATGGGCCCTTGGCGGCCGGATTTCGCCGGCCAGGGTACGGGGTGCGGGGGCCCTCTGGCCCCTGAACCCCGGGCCCGGCACAAAGATGCCGCGATGGCAGAGCGGGCGGCCACTGGCCGCCCGCTCCGGCTCTCGAACCGGCAGTCGCGAGAATCGAATCCCGAGTCCTGAGTTCATCACTCCAAGTCCCCGGTCCCAACTCCGGAAGTCTCGGGTGGTTGCTCCCCAGCGCCGAATCCCGGATTCCGAATACCCAACGCCCGAATCTCGAGCTCTTCTCGTGATCCCGAATTCCGACTTTGCCCCTACAGTCCCGACAGCAGCGCGTCGTTGTTCGCCGTAGCGCCGATGCGCTTGAGAAGCCATTCGATCCCCGCCTGCGGCGGCATCTGCTGGAGGCCGCGACGCAGCGTGAAAACGGCGTCGATCTGATCGGGTCTGAAAAGCTTGTCCTCGCGACGCGTGCCGCTGGTCGCGATGTCGATTGAAGGATAGATCCGCTTGTCGGCCAGCGAGCGGTCGAGCTTGATCTCGCAGTTGCCGGTTCCCTTGAACTCCTCGAAGATGACGTCGTCCATCCGGGAGCCGGTCTCCACGAGCGCCGTGGCGATGATGGTGAGCGAGCCGCCGCCATGCTCCGGCGCGACCGCTCGCGCCGAGCCGAAGAATGCCTTCGGCTTCGCCATCGCGGTGGCATCAAGACCGCCACTCAGCGTTCGGCCGGTGCCCCGGTCCACCGTGTTGTGCGCGCGGGCCAGTCGCGTGATCGAATCGAGTACGATCACCACGTCACGGCCCATCTCCACCAATCGGCGAGCGTGCTCGAGGGTCATGTCTGCCACATCCACGTGGCGCTCGGCGGGCTGATCGAAGCTCGAGGCGACAACTTCGCCGCGTCCCCATGTGATCATCTCGCTGACCTCCTCCGGACGTTCATCGACCAACAGCACGAGGAGGACGGCCTCCGGATGGTTGATTGCGATTCCCTCGGTGATCGCCTGAAGCAGCATCGTCTTTCCGGCCCTGGCGGGAGCGACGATCAGTGCTCGCTGTCCGTACCCGATGGGTGCGATCAGGTCGATCGCCCGGCGCGTGAGCTCCGGTCCGCCCTTCGCTGGACTCCCAGTCTCGAGCACCAGCTTGCGATCAGGGTACGAAGCGATGAGCGAGCTGAAGTCGGGGCGACGAATCGACGTCGATGCCGGCTGCCCGTTGATCTCCAGGATCTCGGCAGCCGTCGTTCGCCCGCGGTGGTCGCGACCGACCGATGCCACTGCCGAGTCGCCCCGCCGAAGCGAGCAATGCCTGACCAGGTGTGGCGGAACGAACGCGTCGCCGGCGACCGGGAGATAGCTGTTCTCTGCGCGCCGTATGAATGCGCCGTCGCGGGCGGTATCGAGCCAACCGCTTGCTTCGCCTTCCGGTGTGATGGGTACGGCCGGCGCCTGATGCGAGGTCGACTCACTCCGTTGCCCTCGGCCCCTTCCTCGCCTGCGACGCGAGCCGGGTCCGAACCGGCCATCACGTGCATGCGGTGCCGTTCCAGTGGTTGGCCCGGATTCACCGCTGCTCGAGGGGTTAGACGTTGCGGCCTCCTCCCTGTAGGGGGACTCCGAGGACGATTCGGAGGATGGTCGGCCCTGCGGGCGCTGCCCGCGGCCGCGGCGAGGGGGGCGTCGACGTTCGGTCATTCAACCTTGAGTGTCATGAGTATGATCTTCCAATGCGCGAGTCACCCGCGAGAGACACGGGCACCCACGGCTGCGAAACGCTCTTCCGGCCGGCCGATCGTGCATGGGCGGCCTGCGTACTCGGCCCTGATTATGGACGGAGCGGTAACGTTGGGTCTCTCGGTCCAGGCGCGGCGGGGCGGTTTACGCGCTCCGCTGTTAGCCTCAAGCCGTGCGGCCACTCCTCTTTCGGCGTTGGCAATGCCAGAGGACCTGTGCTGGCCCGCACCACTGGCAGACAGCTGCCCACTCGAATCAACGGCTGGCGGGCGTGGCGGTCGCGCCGGACGGCACCACGATTATCACTCACCAGCCCCAAATGCGCAACCTCTGCGCCTCCAAGGGCTCCATGAGACGTCCCTCCAACCTACCGCGGGGAGACGTCGGAATCCTCCTCCAGTCCGCTGACAATACCGATGAGGCGCCTAATGAGGTCTATGAGGCGGTCAACGGCCACCTTGTGCTCCAACTGGAGCGTCGGATCCATCGCAAGTAGCTGCGCCTCGGCCAGAAGTGCTGCCAGAGGATTGTTGAGCCGGTGTTGTACCTTGGCCGTGAGCTGCTGCAACAAGGCCTCGTGTAGCACCTCGCGCTCCCGGACCTCCCGCGGATCGTTCTGCTGATCGCTCACGCTTTGACGTCGTGCACGGAAGGTGGATACCTTAAGCTAATCATGAACGCTCCGGGAATCGATCCCGCGGCTGCGCTCGCCGATGCCGTGGCGACATACCGCGAAACCGGCAACCTCGCCGCCCTCCTCGGTACGCTTGACGAGATCGCCAGCGTCTCTGACAGCGACACCCTCATCGCGGTGGCCGAACCCTTTCGTGACCTCGTGGAGGTGACCGGACCGATCTACGAACGAGTCGTCGAGCGACGTCCTGACGATGCGCGCGCGTTGATCATCCTCGCGAACTGCTATTGGTTGTCGGGCCGGGGTCCCGAGGTCGTGGCCGAGCTTGCTGCCCGGGCGATCGCGGCGGATCCCGATGCCCGTGGCGCGTGGCACCTGTGGGCGCTTGCGGAAGCTGACCTTCGAACCCGTGTGTCCAGGTGGGCGCAGGTAGTCGCCCGCTTTCCGGACGACCAGCTCGCACGAGTGAACCTTGCCGACAACGCGGCGAGCCTCGCCTCCACCGATCATGACGAGCAAGCCCTCGTTCTGGCAATCGACACATACCGGGAGCTGCGAGCGGTCGCCACACATCCCGATCAGGTCACCGCCCTGGAGCGCGCCATCACGGTGCTCGAAGGCTGGCAGTCGTAGAGGCCTGTGCGGATCCTCTGGCTGCCGGCTACGGATTCCTGCCACGAGCCCTAAGCTGACGCGTCCTGCCGGTGCCGCGTGAGGTCCTTCACGATGGCCAGAAGCTCGCTCAGGTCGAACGGCTTGAGCAGAACGGGTACCTTGCACGGCTCCAGCATTCTCATGGTGGGCTCGCTGCCATCTCCGGTCGTGATGAGGGTGCAGTTGCGGAGGTGGGGTTGAATTGACCGTGCGAGCTCGAACAGGACGTCGCCACGCAGGTCCGGCATTCGGAGGTCGGTGATCAGACAGTCGACGTGCTGTTCGCGCAGGATGGAGTGTGCGCGTTCTCCCGACTCGACCGCCGTGACGGTATAGCCAGCACGACGAAGGGAGATGACCAGTGCACGACAAATCGTGGGCTCATCATCGACTACCAGTATGTGCTTTCCCCGATCTGACATCGTTGCCATTCTCCGGGCGCTCCCAGAACAGTAGCGCCGCCAACCGCTCCGTGAAGATGTCCTGGCTGAGTTCCTCCCGAAGCACGGAGGGGTTCAACCCAGTCACCTCCCGCGTCTGGCTCGCGAAGAGACGCGGTGACGCATAGCCCATCTTTCTCGCGACATCCTCGGCCATGTATCCCGGGTCGCGCAGGTAGTGATATGCGCGCGCCAGCCTTGCCACGGCGATCAGGATGCGTGCAGAGGCGACGCCCTGTCGTTCCAGCCACCGATCCAGGGAACGCCGCGTAAGGTCCGCGGCGGCCGCGAGGTCGTTCACCGAGCCAAAGAGCTGCGGCTCGCGGAAGAGGCGCTCGACAGCGCGCCCAAGCACCACCGGACAGTCGGCGAGTCTGACCGAAAGACGTTTCAGCAGCTCATCCGCCACGCCGTAAACTACCATCCGCTCCACCAACTCGCGAAGTCGCACGACGTCATCGTCGAAGGTGCGGAGCACAACGTGCTGCAATCCCAGCGGAGACAACTCGGCCGTGACGTGTACCGTTTCCGCGGAGAGCGACGAGTACATCAATACCGGCAGCGACGGGTGCATGAGCAGGAGCGAACGCAGCTCTCCCGTTCGCAGTACGCCGTCGGCGCGCGGATCTACAACGGCAACGTCGACCGGCTGCCGCCTGACTGCATCAGTTAAAACCCTCCAATCTTCCGCGACAATCAGTGAATGCTCGTGTCGCAGAGCGGCACGAAGCTGCGATAGGAGAGGTGGGGAAAGCCGGGCAAGGACGTCCACGCGCGGGGTGGGGTGCACTTTGTCCTAAAAGTGTAGGCTGCTGTCCTAAAATGTGCATTTACCCGCCGTCGCGCGAGCCTACCTTGGCAAAGAACCGGATTGCCAGTCACGAATACCCCCACCAAGAGAGGCTCCCCATGCGCCGCAAGCTCTCCCTCCTCGCCATCGCCATAGTTACGCTCGCCGTGGCGGCGTGCAGCGACATCACGGCTCCTCCCGAAACTACCGAAGCCTGCCCAGTGATGAACGGTAGCGGCCGCTGTCCGGACTGAGGTGAGCTTAGGGCGAGGAGGTGTAACTCCTCGCCCTCTCTCGTTAGTCCACCACTCCCGCCAACTGTCGCATTTGCCGAATCGCCACGGCTACGTGCGTGACGTTCTCCGGTGCCTGTGTGACATGCTTTCGCACCGCCGCTGCCTCGCCGGCGTCAACGCTTCTGAGCAGCTGCTCGGCTTCGATCGTGATCTGGTTCAGCTCATGGGCAGTAGAGATCTCGATAGCTCGCATGAGCGCAATTCGTGCCTGGTTGAAATGACCAAACAGTTGCTGCCCTTGCCCCGTGTAGTAGTAGTAGTAGGCCAAGAGGTTGGGAGGCAGCGCTTCCTCCTCTAAGTCACGCCGATATCGTTCAAAGACTGGCTCACGGCCGTCGAGCGCCGCGATCTCCATGAGCGCCATGGTCGCCGTCCACCGGACGTATTGTTCCTGTGCGGTTGCAGCAATGATCAGATAGGCGTCCCGAGCGGCGCTGCGCAACCCCAGCTCGGCAAAGCACGCAGCGATATCACCGAGCACTCGATCCCTCGCAGCCGGTTCTTGGGTGTCCCCCAGCGCACGGTAGGCGAACTGCGCTGCACTGCTGAATTCCTTCCGCTGGAAGGAAACTACGGCGCGATCATGAAGCGCGGTCGCCCGAATGGCCGTAAGTCCGCGTTCTTCCGCCTGCCGGATGGTCTCATCGAGGATGACTTCGGCTCGCGGCAGGTTGCCGCGGTCGATCGCGAGCTT
>CAYXRS010000124.1:0-9790 GCA_964467195.1 uncultured Gemmatimonadaceae bacterium | reverse complement strand
GTGGTGGACGTATATCAGGCCGGAGCCGGCACGTCGCACAACATGAACACGGACGAAGTACTCGCCAACCGCGCCAATGAGCTGCTTGGCGGAAAGCGTGGAACGTACAGCCCGGTGCATCCGAACGATCACGTCAACATGGCTCAGTCCACTAACGATGTGATTCCCACTGCGATCCGGCTGGGTTGTCTTGCGGGCCTCGATGCGCTCCTGAGGGCGTTCTCCTCACTGCGAGATTCGTTCTCCGCAAAGGGCAAGGAGTTCGATCACGTGGTCAAGGCTGGGCGCACGCACCTTCAGGATGCCATGCCCATCAGGCTCGGCCAGGAGTTCACCGGCTACGCTCTCACGATCGATCGCAACATCCGCCGAATTCGGGAGACCGCTGATTTCCTTTGCGACCTCGGTATCGGCGGGAGTGCGGTGGGCACCGGTGTGACTGTGGAACGCGAATACCCGGCCCTGATGGCCAGGCACCTCGCTGAGATCAGCGGGCTGAAGGTGCGAGAGGGGGACGATCGTATCCAGCTCATGCAGAGCATGGGCGATGTGGCCGCGTTCAGCGGACAGCTTCGGACACTTGCCGTAGACCTCAGCAAGATCGCCAGCGACCTGCGGCTGCTCGCCAGTGGCCCGCGCACCGGACTGGACGAGATCCGGCTTCCGGCGGTGCAGCCGGGATCTTCCATCATGCCCGGCAAGGTCAATCCCTCCATTCCCGAGATGGTCAATCAGGTCTGCTTTCAGGTAATAGGCAATGACGCCTGCATCACGTTTTCGGCTGAGCACGGACAGCTGGAGCTCAACGTGATGATGCCGGTGATAGCGTACAACATTCTGTTGTCGATGCAGATACTCACGAATGCCGCTATCTCGCTGGACGAAAGATGCGTGCAGGGGATCGAAGCGAACGAGTCGCAGTGCTCCTACTGGGTGGAACGCTCAGCAGCCCTCGCAACGGCGCTCGCCCCGCAGATCGGATACGCACGCGCCGCCGAGATCAGCAAGAAGTCGGTAGCCGAGAACACGCTCATTCGGGATCTGGTCCGTCAGGAGAAGGTGCTGCCCGAGGATCGCATCGATGAGGTGCTGGACCTCAGGAAGATGACGGAGATCGGGATACCCGGCGGCGAGCACAGCGTGTCGGCTGGCGGCTGATCCAGCGGGCGATGAATGATCGGGGCGGATGAAGCATCGGGTGCGTGAATCACCGGGGCGCGTGAGATCATCGCGCGGCAGGATCCTCAGGCGCCTGATATCAGCGCGCGGCTGAAATCAGCGGTCGCGCCGATCCACGCCGGACCGGTGTTGATCGAGCGCGCGCGCGAATGCTATCGCCGGGCCCCAGTGCCCGTGCACCCTCAGCCAGTTCACCACACGCGGCGGATCCACCATCCGTACGAGCGAGAACAGCACAAAGCCGACGGTAGCTGCGCGAGCCACCACCCAGAACGCTCGCTCCGCAGGCGAGCCGGAAAGCAGAAGGATGGTGACGACCAGCAGTACCGGGATCCAGAAAACGGGGCGCGCAACGTCGCGCGCGGCCTGGGCGAGCGCTGCGAGTCGACCGGTAGCGCGGCCTTGGAGCCGGACGCGGATGATGCCGCGCTCCATCGTCGCCCGTAGCCGCTGCGGTAGTGCCCGTCGCTTCCACACCGCCAGGGTCGCGATGCCGGCTACCATCCCCCAGGCCGCTACCCATATTGCGATCGCCGTGAGCATCCCTGGAAGGCCAACGTCCCATCGCGCCGCCACCCAGCTCACCACCGCCTCGTAAGCGCGAAGCAGATCGCTGCCCACGAGAAGGTACTGGAGGACGAGGCCTTGTCCGGCGGCCCACATGCCGACCATCGCGCCGCCCAGACCGACGCCAAACGCATTCCAGCCGAGCGTGGAACTGGTCAGCGCGAACAGGATGCCTTGGATCGTGATTGCCAGCATTGGTCGAACCCTGCTCCCGGCTGGGGAGAGTGCTTTGAGGCCGGCGGCAATGAACGGCACCCACACCACTCGCGCGCGGCGCCCGAGACCTTCACCAGCGTGTGCCATGACGGCGGCCTGGGTGCTGGAGAGAGCCAGCCCACGCAGTGGAACGCGGGCGCCATGCAGCGCCGAACCGATCGTCACTTCCACGCCTCCCGAACCGGCTCCATACAGGCCGACTCGCGACCAGTCGGCATGTTCCACGCAGGCGGCGCGCACGCGGTCCCAGGCATCTGCTGCGCGCGGGTCTACCCGCACATCGAACCGCCCTGTGCGCGCCTCGATGGCGGCGGCGACATCTTCACGAACGGTGATGACGACGATCTCCGGATCCGCTGCCACGATCGCCGGCCAGTGCTGCATGAGGCCTTCTCCCGCCGCTTCCAGCCGCCCAAACTCATCCAGAACGATCAGCGGCGCGGGACTAGCGGACGCCAGCGATTCTCGCCACTTCGCGAGACGCGCCCAGGCAGCGTCCTCGAATCGGTAGGCAGGTGAGCGCGTCTCATCTCGGCGTGCAAGCAACGCTCGTTCGCCAGTGCCTGGCCAGTGCAGAACATACTCGGCGGCACCATGGTCCTGCTCACGACCTGCGCTAGCCTCGGAGATCACTCCGTCCAGGCGGTTACCGCGCGCCTTCCACCACACCGCCAAGGTGGAGAGCAGAGTGCTTTTTCCGGAGCCCACCGGTCCCTCAATAGCGATGAGCAGCAAGACGAACCCGCTGGTGTGGATAGGGGAGCAGTACCATTGGCGAGCGCCGGAATCTAGCAGGCGAAACGAACGGCGACCACGCGCGTGCGAGACGGGGCTCGTGATGCGTCAGCCTGAAGCGCGGTTGCCGTGCCGCGCAGGGTGTCAGTCTGGGCGCCGGAATCGAACCTTATCACCACTCCCACGGGCCAAAATGACGGGAAGAGCAGCAGCGGCTCGTCGTAACCGGTGCGGGCGGCGCTGCCACGGCCCTGCGTCGGGTACTCGCCGACGGGCGGAGCCGTCTGATGGCCAGCGCGCGCCCAGTCGAGCGGCGGATCCCACGCTCCGAACACGAACCGGAAGCACTCTGGCGGCGGGCGAAGATCCGCTCCGACGTCATCGGGCTGCTGTCCGAAGACCGCCGGCGCGGCCAATGCAAGTGTCGCGACTATCTGCGCCACCAGACTTGCAAGTTTCGCGGGCCGGGGTACGGTACGAGCCGTGAAATGCATGGGCATCGATACCCTTGGGTGGCGCTCGCCGTTCCGTACTCGCTCGGTCGACATGGGGAAGCTACTCGGGAGCCGGACGGTGCGCTTCGCCTGTCGGAACGGCTGCTGCGGCGCGTTTGGCTACGCCAAACACGGGGCGGGCGTTGGTCCTCTTGTCCGCGCCAGCCGCCGTGTCTATCGTGAAGACGTGCGAATTACGACGTGGGCAGAGTATGGCCTGATCTGCGCGCTGCACCTGGC
Organism: uncultured Gemmatimonadaceae bacterium; assembly: GCA_964467195.1. Classification (GTDB taxonomy): domain Bacteria; phylum Gemmatimonadota; class Gemmatimonadetes; order Gemmatimonadales; family Gemmatimonadaceae; genus CAYXRS01. The sequence continues at coordinate 6,359 of CAYXRS010000124.1, read as the reverse complement.
GCGGCGCGGTGACGAGGGGCCGGTGACAGGGCGCGATATTGCTGCATCCGAGCGTCTCCCGGCGGACTACATCGAGCAGATCCTTCTGCGAATGCGGCGTGCCGGGATCGTCCGAAGCACGCGTGGAGCGAAGGGTGGCTATCAGCTCGCGCGCCACCCCGGCGCTATCTCGATACGAGATGTGATCTACGCGTCGGAGCTCACCACCTTCGATCTGCACTGCGAGACTCACCCCGTGGACGAAGAACGTTGCTCGGCATCCCACGAATGCAGCATTCGTCCCGTGTGGGTGTTGCTCCAGCGAAAGATCGATGACGTACTGGAGAGCGTTCATCTCTCCGACCTCCTGCACGACGAGCCTGCTGTGCGGCACCGCGTGGGGCTGCCGGTTCTTCATTCCTGATGCGAGTGACCTGTCGCCCTGATCGACAGCGCTAATGCCCCTGCTGCATGAGTGGCGCGAACGCCGCGCGTTGCGGCGGCGGGCGGAGAGCTACGTTGCACACCTCTTCCGCGAGCCGTCGGAGGCTGATGTGCTGTGGCTCGCGCAGGTTGGCACCGGCGGCGACGTGGACCACGCCCGCTGGGAGCTGCGTTATGCGCGCCGCGCTCTGGGACTGCTCGCCGCCCAGCGGGACGCGCTGGATGACCGTACCGCAAGCGTCGTGGCGAGAGCGCTGGGCTCCGCGCTGGGACGCGACCGGCAGATTGCTCCCGGCAAGCTTCGCGTTGCGGAACGGCAGCTCAACGCTCGGCTGCGCGCCTTCGGTGACGCCCTTGCCAGGCGTGAAGGAGCGGGAACCGGGTGGCACTTGGGGCGGTCGCTTCTCGAGTTCGCCGGCAGAAAGGAAGCGCTGGAGCCGGAACTCGTAGCGCGAGCCGGAGACCTCATGGCGGCAATGCTCGCCGACGCCAATGTAGCGCTCCGCGAACAGTTCGGAGTGGCGGCGCTCCCGGATGATGTGGCGCCTTCGGCGCTGCGTCGCTGACTTCCCACGAATCGAACGGGCGGCCGGCGCAAACGGCGCCGCCGCCCGAACACGGGAAGGAGTGCCGAAGGGGGGACTCGAACCCCCACGGGCATGCGCCCACTGCGCCCTGAACGCAGCGCGTCTACCAATTCCACCACTTCGGCGTAACAGTGAAAACTAGCCGTAGCCAGAGTCCAAGTCAACGAAACAAGAGCGTTGCCTCAGTGCTGCGCCCGACCTAAGTTGCTACAGGACAGCGCGAATGGTCGCGCGCCCTCGCGTTCGGCGCGAGCCGTGGTCGCAGCGCCGGCCGGCGAGGATCCCCCTGCGGGTTGGGCATGGCGAAGGCCGCGACGGAGCCTCAGAAGCAGTCAGTGGTGCGGAACAGACGGGCCCGCCACGACTACCATATCCTCGAGACTTGGGAGGCCGGCCTGGTCCTTATGGGCACCGAGGTAAAGGCCCTTCGAGACGGGAAGGCTAACCTTACCGACAGCTTCGCCCAAATCAGGGATGGCGAGGCGTTCCTGAGCAACATGCACATCTCCCCATACGAGCGGGGGAGCGTCTTCAATCACGAGCCAACGCGTCCACGCAAGCTTCTCCTGCACCGGCGTGAGATACGCAGGCTGATCGGTGCAGTGGAACGACAGGGACTCACGATCGTCCCCCTAGAGGTGTACTTCAGGAACGGGAAGGCGAAGGTGGCGTTGGCGCTGGTGAAAGGAAAGAAGCTGCATGACAAGCGCGACAGCGAGCGTAAGCGCGAGGCAGAGCGCGACATGGCGCGCGCCATGAGGACGCGATGATCGGGGCGGTGATACTCGCCCTGCAGCTGGCGGTGGCAGCGCCGCCAGCGCTGGCCGTTCGGTCCGGTTCGGCGGAGAAAATGGTGCCGCTCGTCCAGACCAATCGCGGCCCGGCGATCGCCGTGCAGGCGCTCGATCCGGTGATCCGGGTGCGCATCAGCAATCCACAGCGTGGCACCTTCACGGTGTCGTTGCCCGGCGTTGACGTCGTAGTGAGAGATCAGGTTCACTTCGTGATGGTGAACGGCCGGGCGCAGCAGCTGGCCGGTGCGCCTTACGTCGCTGGTGGTAGGCTTCATGTTCCCTTCCAGCTCCTCGCGGAGGTGCTCCCCCGGGTGGCACCGGAGCAGTTCCGATACGACGCACGGCGTGGCGAACTGCGCTACGTGGGGCCGGGCGCTGGACAGGTCGCGTCGGTCGCGACGTCATCGGTTGGCGGTCAGCGCCCGACACCCGCAAACGCGCGTTCATCCGCGAGCCCCGCTTCGGGCAACGGACTGAAGAGAACGTATCGCATCGTCGTCGATGCCGGGCACGGCGGTGCTCAGACCGGCATGATAGGCACGCTCGGTCCCGGTCGACGGATTCGCGAAAAAGACATAACGCTCGCCGTCTCCCTCGAGGTCGAGCGCATGTTGAAGCAGCGCGGCGTGCAGGTCATCATGATCCGCAGGACGGATCTCGACATCGACTACCGTGGCAGAGGACGCATTGCCAACGAAGCGGGTGGTGATCTGTTCATCTCGATCCACGTGAATGCGGCGAACCCGGCATGGCGCAACGCTTCCGCCGCCCGTGGATTCGAGACGTACTTCCTGGCCGCGGCGCGCACTGAGGATGAGAGGCGTATTGCCGCGATGGAGAACGCCGCGGCCGGTTTCGAGGCGGGTGCCGAGTACGACGCGAACGACCCGCTGGGATTCCTCATGCGCGACATGGCTCAGAACGCACATCTGCGGGAGTCTAGCGAACTCGCGGAACTGATCCAGCGGCACCTCGCCAAGACGCATCCCGGACCCAATCGCGGTGTGAAGCAGGCGCCGTTTGCCGTACTCGTGGGCGCCTTCATGCCGTCGGTGCTCGTCGAGATAGGGTTCGGCAGTAACGTTGCCGAAGCGCGCTACATGACCAGCGACGTAGGCCGTCGCCAGATCGCTACGGCAATCACGAATGCCACAATGGAGTACCTCGACCACCTCGATCGGAAGTTGGGCACGGCGACACGATGAAGGTGGGCGCTTCGGTCCTCGTCCTCCTGCTGGCGAGCTGCGCCTACTTCAACGGTGTGTACAATGCTCGCCAGGCGGGGCTGCAGGGTGATCGGCTGTCACGGCAAGGGGACACGATTGCCGCGCGCGAACGTTACGTCGATGCTGCCCAGTCCGCCGAATCGGTCCTGACGCACCACCCTCGCAGTCGCTGGGCGGATGACGCCCGTTACCTGGCGGGAAGAGCATGGGCGATGGCGGAGCGGTGCGATGCGGCCATCCCACGCCTGCAGGAATGGCTCCGCCTCGCTGGCGAAGACGACAGGCGGAGAGGCAGCGCCGCGCTTGCCTACGGACGTTGCCTGCATGCCCTCCAACGATACGTTGAAGCGCGGGACGTTCTTGATCCCGTGACGAGATCGATCGACCGCACTCTGGCGACCGAGGCCTCGCTCTGGGCCGCGCGCGCAACGCTTGCCCTGGGCGAGTATGACCGGGCTCATGGCTACCTGCGTAACACCAGCGAGTCGGATGCAGAATGGGAGCTGGCGCGAGCCTACCTCGCCGACGGCCAGGTTGAGGTGGCGGAATCGCTGATCCTGTCGCGAGCCGCACATGGCGATGCGCGCGACGAGCTCTTCCCGGCGCTGGCCAAGTTCTGGCTTGCGGACCGTCGCGCCAGCGTGAGTCGCATCGTCAGCGCTTTCGATTCCACGGCGCCGCTGGCTGCAAGGGCAAGACTGCACCTGCTGGCCGGCGAGCTCTGGCTTGCCGCCGGCGACGACGAAACTGCACTGCAACACCTTTCCGCCAGTCGACAGCTTTCGCGCGAGGGCCCGGTCAACGAGATCGCGTCGGCGCGCATCACATTGCTGTCCCTGCGCGATCTTCCCAGTATGCTCGACGTGACGAATGCGATCGGACGCGGTTTGCCTGCGGCGGCTGGATCCATCGAACACCGTCGTCTCTGGTCAAACGCCTTGCTCGCACGGATGCTCGCGGCGCATTCGGATCACTCGGGCGCGGCCCTCTTCCTCGCCGCTGAGGTTGCACGAGACAGTCTGCGGGCGCTGGCGCTGGCCCGTGCGCTCTTCCTTCAAGCCGTCGATCTGCACCCGCGATCTCCAGTCGCGCCGAAGGCGTTACTCGCCGCGGCTGCGCTGAACCCTGATGCACCCTGGTATCGCGCGCGGCTCCTGGCTGACTATCCGGAGAGTCCTTATGCCAGCGTTACGCGCGGTGAGGAGCCGACAGACCACGCCGCAATGCAGACGGCCGATTCACTGCTGAGGCTGAGTTGGGCAAGCGTGTCGCGAATGCACGCGGACAGCGTAGCGCGGCTCGGCGCCAACGCGCTCGCGGCCGAAGTCCGCAGCCAGGCACGCGGGGTACCGAGGTAATGCAGGCGGAGGAGCGCGATGCCCGCCTCCAGATCCGGGCGGCATCGCTAACGTTCCAGAATCCCGTTCTCCTCGCCGCCGGTACCGCCGCCTACGGTCGCGAGCTCAGCGAAGTAATGGAGCTGGACCGACTCGGCGGGCTCGTAACCAAGGCCGTTAGCGTCAGGCCGCGGGCAGGCGCGCCAGCGCCGCGAGTCGGCGACTTTCCTGGCGGAATGATCAACGCCATCGGGCTCGCCAATCCCGGACTGGAAGAGGTACGTGCTCGTGACCTCCCTTGGCTCGCGGCACACGTGCATCGGGCGCGCGTGCTGGTCAACGTGGTGGGCGACACAGTGGAGGAGTATGCCGAGGTCGTCGCAGCTCTAAACGACCAGCCGGGTGTCCACGGCTTCGAGCTGAACGTGAGCTGCCCGAACGTGAAGGCCGGTGGCATGGAGTTCGGCGCGGATCCCGTCACCCTTGGCGAGGTGGTGCAGCGCGCGCGCGCGGCCACCACTCAACCGATTTTCGTCAAGCTCTCACCCACGCTGACGGACATTGCCGGTGCTGCCCGCACAGCCGTCGACGCCGGTGCCGACGGACTGGTACTGGTGAACACCATTCCTGGGATGGTCATCGACCTCGAGCGACGCCGGCCCCTGATCGGATTTGGCTCCGGTGGCGTAAGCGGTGCAGGTCTTCTTCCCGTTGGTGTGCTGGCGACGTGGAAGGCACGGCGCGTAGTCCAGGTGCCGCTGGTCGGGGTTGGCGGAATCGCCACCGCCGAGGACGCATTGCAGTACATCATGGCGGGAGCATCGCTGGTCGCGATCGGGACAGCGGCGCTGGAAGATCCACGAGTGCCGCAGCGCGTCGTCCACGGTCTCGATCGCTGGTGTAGGCGCCACGGCGTCGATCGCATCGCGAGCATCGTCGGAGCGATGGAGTGGAGCGACTGATGCCCGACCGGCAGGCGAGCGGGCCCTCCCCGCGCTCCACTCTTTCCGATAAGAAGCTGCCACGGACACCTCGCGGTATCGTGGCGCTGGACATGCCTTCCCAGGCCGAGGCGCGACACATTGTCGAGCGCCTCGGCGAGGCGTGCGACTTCTACAAGGTGGGCAGCGAGCTATTCACCGCCGAGGGGCCGCAGGTGGTGGAATGGTTGCGGTCACAAGGCAAGGAGGTGTTCCTCGACCTCAAGCTTCACGATATACCGAACACGGTGCGCGGAGCCGCCACCGCCGCGGCGGTGACGGGTGCCTCGCTCCTCACCGTCCATGCCGCGGGTGGTCCGGCGATGCTTGCCGCGGCGGTCGAAGGGGCGGGAGAGCGTACAGCCGTGTTGGCGGTGACCGTACTCACGTCGCTGCGGAGGGCCGAGCTGTCGAGAGTCTGGGGGCGGGCGATCGACGCCGTGGAGGAGGAGGTGGTGCGGCTGGCGGGATTCGCCGCCGACGCCGGGTTGCACGGAGTCGTGTGCGCAGGCCCCGATGCGGCGAGCGTACGTGGCCGGTTCGGCGATCGCCTCGCCCTTCTCATCCCCGGCATCAGACTGGCTGGGTCGCCGGAGGGTGACCAGGCGCGGATCGTTACGCCATCGGAGGCCGTGCGCGTCGGCGCCAACTACCTGGTGTTGGGTCGAACCGTGACGGCGTCGCCCAACCCTGGCGAGGCTTGGTCGAGGGTGCTCGCCGAGATCGCGGCGGGCTGACGCGGTCGTGGGTCAATGACCCGCTACCGCTGATTTGGCTCCCTTGCATGCTCCTGCTAAGTCGGTTATCCTTTAAGACTTGACCGGATTCGCCGCGATTTTCGACCGACTGGAGTTACCGTGAAAGTCCGTAGCAGCGTGAAGCCGATCTGCGAACACTGCAAGGTGATCAAGCGCAACGGTGTGATTCGCATCATCTGCAAGCGCAACCCCAAGCACAAGCAGCGACAGGGCTGAGACATGGCACGTATTGCAGGCGTCGATCTCCCTCGCGA
>CAYXRS010000123.1:0-9822 GCA_964467195.1 uncultured Gemmatimonadaceae bacterium | reverse complement strand
AACCCAACCCGAAGATCTGAGATGACGAGAAACCTCGTAACGGTCGTGGCCCTCCTCGCCATGGCCGGCTCCGCTCATGGTGTCGAGGCGCAACCCGCACCGGCGCCGGCATACACGAGCGGTTTCATCGACACCGGTGGCCCACGCATCTACTTCCTGGACTATGTTGGCAGCGGCCTGCCGGTCGTGCTGGACAGCCACGCGGCAAAGACCCGACTGTGGCTTTGCCTACGGTCGGGTCTTGCTCGAGCGGCGCTCCTTCCGCTTCCAGGACGGCGAAGGCGCGTCCAGCCGATCAGGGCGCCGCAGGCCGGGTACCCCGCTCCCGCCGCGCTGCTTCCGCGGCTGTGTCGAGCCTTTCACCAAGGTCCTGGCGTCGAGCATACGCCCGATCCAGCATTCGCGCTGCCACATCGCGTCCGCCAAGCCCGAACGCGAGACCCGCGGCCAGCGCCAGAGCGGCAACGACTCCGATCAGCAGCGTGTTCACGACCACCGTGGCAATCCCCACCTGGTTGGCCGCGATAATGATGGCGAATGCCCACACCGCTCCTTTCGCAATCGCTGCGAGCAGTCCCGGATTCGTGAAGCCCGCCTGCGTGGTCGAGCCGCGCACCAGCCCCCCGAGCGCGTTCGCAGCCAATCCGCCGATGACGAGAACCACGAGCGCGACAATCAGATTCGGCAGCCAGAGCAGAAGCTCCCGCAGCACCTCGGACACCGCCGGCAGCCCGAGCGCATCGAATGCCACCACAAGGGCGATGAGTCGGACGAACCACTTCGCTACCAGCGCGATGAAGCCGGAGGAATCTGCCTCCACTCCGGTGCTGTGAACGAAGCTGGCAAACCCGGATCGCTGGGCGGCGTCATTGAAGTTGATCTTCCGCAGGAGAGTCGCCACCCCCTTCGCCAGCAGACTGGCGAGAAACCAGCCGACGAGAATGATGATGAGGAACGCAATGATCCTCGGTATTGCGGCGAGAAACATGGTGAATGCGGCCGCCAAGCCCGTCATGAGTGCTTCGCCCCAGCTCTGCACCGTCTGCATGGATCACCCCTCCCCTTCGCTACGGCCGTTGACGACCGCGCAATGCGCCATGTGGTCTGAGTTGGCCGCCGTACTGCGCGGCGATGGGTTCAGCTGCGGACGCGCGCAAGGGAAGTGCCTGATCCGCCGCACGCGACGGTGAGCAGGCCGGAAGACAACAAAGGAGAGCATTGGGCCGGCAGACGGCAGCATCGCGGTTGACCACCGGCTCGGCCACTCGCGGGAAGTGAGCAGGCGATTTTCGGCGCTGACGCCGACGAAGTGACGGCGCGCCGGTTCGTTGTGGAGACGTGGAAAGGCGCTCCGAATGACATCCTGTGGCTCCGCTATCGCCTCGACGGGGAGACCCGCTGAGCGCTGCGCGCGCGATTACCCAGTCACTCATCCCGCGGATTCCTATTGGGGACGGCGCACAGTCGGTTATCGTCATCCCGGTCGACCGCTCGCTGAGGTGGGATTTCGACCTCGCCCAACGAGCGCCTCGCCCTTCCCAACGATGTGACGCAGCTCTTCAGGATACACGAGCTGTATCGAAGCCGACGACTGAGCCAACGGCTGTCAGGCCCGCCGGTTAATCCGGGATTGCTCCACCCCGTGTAGGGCAGACAACCCTTCCTGAAGTGGGATTCACCCGATGTTCTGCGATGCCGCGATGACCGATCTTGCGGACGGTCCTCACGCGAAGTGCGCAAGGCTCTGTCCGTCAAAGGAGGTCGAAATGAGACACATCATCAGTGGAATCGCTGTCGCCGCGGCCCTGGCCGTGGCGGTGCCGGCGAGCGCACAGTCCGCCTTCTCCATCGAGGTGGAGGGCTATGGTGCCGTGCCAACCGGCAAGTGGGGTGGAGCCGAGCTGGGGAACGGCTTCGGCTTTGGGGGAAACATCGGCTACCGCTTTCTTCCGCAGCTTGGCGTCTACGCGGGGTGGGATTGGAACCACTTCCGGTCCGACGACCTGATGGCCGGGCAGAAGACGGATGTCGAAGAGACGGGCTACGCGTTCGGACTTCGCTTTGAGCAGCAGCTCTCGTTGCGTGTTGGAGGGTGGCTGCGGGCTGGAGGGTTGTACAAGCATATCGAGCTCGAGGACCCGAACGGCAACACCATCGCCGACTCCGATCACGGATTCGGCTGGGAGATTGCTGGCGGCGTGGCAATTCCGGTGAGCAGCCGCCTGCACCTCACGCCCGGCGTACGTTTCCGCAATCTGTCGCGGGAAATCGAGTTCGAGGCTGTTTCGCAGTCGCGGACGTTGTCGTACGTCTCGTTCGGCACCGGGCTAACGTTCGCCTTCTGAAAGCGAGCCGCGCGCAGGTCGGAGTCGCCCGGTGAGGACGACTCTGGCCTCGACGCTGCGGGGAGTCCTGCAGTCGAAGACAAGGGCACTGCGCATACCGGTGAGGTGAACCATGAGAGAGCCTGAGGCCGCCGTCACAGCACCGGCGGTCCAACCCCGCACTGAACGCATCCGTGTCGAGCAGCACAGCGCCGTCGGACTGCTCTGGCTCGGCGGATGGCTGTTCACGATCGGCTACCTTAACCTGGGCTTCTGGAAGGGGCTGCTGGCAATCCTGCTCTGGCCGTACTACATGGGCGACAACTTCGCTCCGTAACCGCCAGAGCAGGATTCGAAATGGCCGAGGACGTGCCTCAGCGCTCATGGCCGGTATCGCAAACTACGCTAGCTGACTTCAAATCCGACCCTCTGTTCAACAGGCCGTGCTCTCAGAGCCAAGGCTGGAGTTGTTGGACTGACTGGCAGGAGGAGCGGTCCCGCGCCGTTGCTCAGCTTCGTCAGATCAATCAATCGGCTTGCCACCCGCACGAAAAAACGCACCGAAGGTTGCCACCAGCGGCATTCTTTGTGGCCGCGATTCGTTTCCCGCCAGGTGTCGATGGGGCCTGCAACGTGCTGCCGATGGATCGGGAGGAAGTATCACGGAATCGCACAGTCCTGATTGCCAGCAACCGGATTGTCGTCATCACCGGGCCACAGGACGAGATTCCTGCAGGCGTCCAGGTCATCAACGGTAATGGGCAGTTCTGCTGCCAGGCCTGTGGGACATGCACGTGCACACCCTCGACGATGCCGAGGCGTTCTTCCCCCTGTTTCTCCGACATGGAGTGACCGGTGTGCGAGACATGGGTGCGGTGACCGGCTACCTGCGGTGCAGCGCTACCGAAAGACAATGTCTCAGCCGGAGCAGTCATTGCGCGTCACAGCGAATCCGGGGACATGCCCCCACGCTGCGCCCGTACTTCCCCGAGCACAGCGGCGATGGCCATGATGGTGTTCCAGTTACGCGTCGTAGCGCTCACGCCGTAGAGACGGTCGATCTGCCCGAGGTGGCCGATGGCCCTCATCATTCGACGGTAGACGCCGAATACGAAGCGGCCCTGCTGCCCAAGGACCTTCATCTCCCAATCGCCTGTACCGGGAAAGGCCAGCGGGAGCGTGGACGACGGTCGCCGCATGCGCGCAAGCACGCTCACGTACGGGACAAGCATCCGATCCGATCGATGTCGCAAGAATGGGTTCGACTCCACGAGCCGGCGGAGGTCCCTTCCGTCGCAGATCATGACCTCCGTCTCGAACGGGAGCGCGGGCTCCAGCTCCGCCCGCAAGGTCGTACGGCTCACCGGCCGGCGGACCACGAAGGTCCCCGCCGCACCGATGTTGACGACGTCGAACTGGCTTAACCGACCAGCGAGAACGCTCGGACGGAACCTCTTGTGTCCGCCGACGTTCACACCTCTGAGAAAGACGACCAGGGCCATTGTTTCTGCCGAACCGATCAGCGCCTACGAGTCAGCCGCTTCCAGACGCGGGGCCGATCACGAACACGGTGTTCCCCGCGGGATCCCTGACGCCAAAAGTTCTCGCTCCCCACTCCTCGTCCCGAGGCGGGCCCTTGATCTCCACTCGATCGCGCCACTCCTCATAGTACGCATCGGCGCTCGCGACCCGGAGGACCATGCAGACGTTGCGGCCGTGCCCGGACATCGGGCAATCGATGGTCAACTCCATGCCACCCCGCGCCACCCCCATCATTCCGCTCGTGCCGTCATCTTCGGTGAACTCCCACTGAACGGCGAATCCGAGGCGATTGACGTAGAACTCCTTCATGATGCGGATATCATCGCCAGGGAGCTGGGGGATGGCGCGCTCTTCCTGCTGGCCTTCGCTTCCCCCCGCAGAGCCTTCGTGCTCGGTGTTGGTCACGGATGTCGCCTCCGGGTGTCGAGACATGGCCAACGAGGTCGGCGCTTCCCTGGGGTAGGATTCCAGCTGAAACTACGCCGGCACGCCTTGGGAACAACCCCGGTGGAACGATTCGTAAGGCCGTCGGCTGCACCAGTCCGCCCGCTCGCGGAGCAGCCAGCTCGTACATTATTACGACGCCCTTCGAGAGAAGGGCGCCGGCGATTGCCGTCACGAAGAACAGCAGGTAGACGACTCCGATACTCCGCGCCATCGGCCGCGTGGAGGCGGGGGCGCTCTGTTCGTTCGCATCGCGTGTCATGGAGTTTTTCGCGAGATCCTGCCCGGGTTCCTTGCGCGGGATAAGCAAGGATCAGGGCGGATCATCCCTCCTTCACGAAGGCGAGCGTGACCGTGCAAACCAAGGGGCGATCCCCCGACGGTTGCGTGGCCCGCAGGGAGCGCTGCGGCCGGCTTCACGATGACGTGAAACCATCTGGATCTCTCTCCTCGTAGAAGGCAGCAGTATGCGCCGCGCTCGTGGATCTTCACGCTCCGCTGCAGGCTTGCATGACACCCGATTCGCCGATGGCAACGTTGGTCAATTTCGGCAGGACGCGCGCTAGCGAGTCGATGGAGCCCACCGGCGTCTCGCCCGGCCTGGCCCGCAACGTCATCGCCGCAATGGTGACCACAGTGGTCGCCGTCCACCTTCTGGTGGCCGTGATTTCGCCGTACGGCTTCCATCGCGACGAGTTCCTCTACATGGCGATGGGCCGCAACCTGCGTCTCTTCGCCATGGACTTCCCTCCGTTGATTGCGCTCCTATCGGAGGTGCAGCGGTCGCTCTTTAGTGACGCGCTCTGGTCGCTTCGGCTAGCCCCCGCGCTCGCCCATGGCGCTCTCGTGCTCCTGACGGCGCTCCTCGCCTGGCGGCTGGGAGGCCGCATGTTCGCCCAGGTACTGGCGATGACCGCAGCGGCGTCGGCTCCGCTCTATCTCCGCGCGGCGAGTTTGTTCCAGCCCGTTGTTTTGGACCAGCTCTGGTGGACGCTCGCGTGTTACGCGCTGGTTCGCGTAGCCGCGCAAGACAGTGGTAGCACTGGGGCGCTTCGATATTGGGTCCTGTTCGGAGTGGCGTGCGGCTTCGGGTTACTGACCAAGTTCTCGATCCTCTTCCTCGGCGCCGCCACCCTCGGCGCGCTGCTCATCAGTCGCCGCGAATGGCTGCGCACACCGGGACCGTGGGTCGCAGCCGCACTCACGGCACTGATCGGGGCGCCGTCCTGGGTCGGGCAGCTCCAGCTCGGCATGCCGGTCGTGTCCCAAATGAGTGCGCTTCAGGCCTCGCAGCTCGATCGCATCACCTACGGCCAGTTCGCTGTCGAGCTGGTGCTCATGCACGGGCCCGGCGCGTTTCTCCTCGCCGCTGCCGGAGCTGCCGCGCTCCTCGTGTCGCCTCGGCTCCAGCGGTGGCGAGTGGTCGGATGGGTGTGCCTCCTGGCGATTCTCATCATCCTGGTGCTTCGTGGGAAGCCGTATTACGTCGGCCCCGTCTTCCCAGCGCTCTACGCGGCCGGGGCGGTCCTGCTGGCCGGCCATCTCGCTCGAGTCGCGAGACGTCCGCTTCGTCACGCGGCAAGTGTGGGAGCGGTCGTTCTCATCCTGTCATGGTCCACCGCGTTGCTCCCGCTCGCGCTGCCGCTGTTTCCGCCGCAGATGACCGCGCGTTTCGCCGTGGCGGTAGGGATCACCTCGGCCATCACGACCAACCAGGGCGTCGTGATGGAGCTTCCGCAGGACTACGCGGATCTATTGGGCTGGGAGACGAAGGTCAGCCGAATCGCACAGGTCTACCACTCGCTTCCCGACGCGGAGAAGGAGCAGGTAGTCATCCTGGCCTCGAACTACGGTCAGGCGGGTGCAATCGACTTCTACGGTCCGATCCATCGGTTGCCTCCGGCCAGGGCGCCGATCGGCAGTTACTGGTTCTGGGGGCCGGGGGACAAGCCCGGAAACGTGATCATCAAAGTCGGCGGCGAGCGCACGGAACTGGAAGGGTTCTGCAGAGACCTGGCGCTCGCCACCCGGATCGAGGAGCCGTGGGTGGTGCCGGAAGAACGGAACCTTGCAATCTGGATCTGTCGCGGGCCGGCGCGTACGCTCCAGGAGATCTGGCCGGCGTACGAAGGGCAGAACTGAAGTGCGGATCTGCGAAACTCCGATTCTGTTTTGTCGATTAGATTCGCCACCAGGTAACACGGGGACTACCCAAGGGGGTGGATTTCGGGGGCAGTGTCGCCGATCGAGAACGTCGAGGGAAGTCCGTCGCACCCGAGTCCAGCCTCGCCACCATGAGCTGATGACCGGCGCCCGCGCAGTCCGCCGCGCCCTCGTCCGGGCGCGTGTTCCGATTCTCACTTTGGCCGTCACCTACGCGATGTCCGTGATGGCGGGAATCAGCCTGGTGCATTCAGGCCATCGAGCATCTCTGGCGTACCGCGACCGCATCGTGAGCCAGGCCCACGAGCGCGACCCGGCGGCGAGGGCGATGCGCGAAGGACATCGCGTCCGCGCTGCCCTTTGGGACTTCGCCGGAAACCTGGGCATCGGCGCGACCTCGCACACCCTCACGGGCTTCACCGTCGTCCTTCCGTTTGCCACGGCGACGTATCGCGGCTGGGTCGGAGGGATCGTGTCGGTCACCCGCGATCGAACCAGCCGTCTGTCGGATCCCCGCCGGGCCGCCAGCTACCTGATCACGTTGATTCTCCAGCTCATCCCGTACACCCTCGCTGGTGGCATCGGTGTACAGCTGGGTCTGACCTATTTCCGGCGGCCAGACTACTACGCGGCAAGCCGGCTCGTGTGGGGGTATCCCGTCGAAGCGGTTCGAGACGTGGGTCGTGTGTACCTGCTGATTCCACCAGCCTTACTCCTGGCTTCGCTGTGGGAGTTCCTCAACCCGTGGGTCTAGGTCAACTACGAGGGGCAGTCGCACGCTGTCAACCACGTTCTCGCGTACGGAATCGGGCGCCGTTAACTGGACGCGCTGAGCCGTAGCGGCGCAGCAGTGGCGGTGTTCGAAGGCATCGCGGCGTGCCGCAGCGCCGCTCCCTCCTAGCGACGTCGTCCCGCAAACCGGTGCACGGCGTCTGCCACATGATCGCGCCGTCTCCGGCTCAGCGGCACCATCGTACCATCCGTCAGCACGACGGCCGGTGAATCCCTGCGGACCTCGCGCACGCGCGCGAGGCTCACGATTGCCGAGCGGTGCACGCGGACGAACTGGGTGGGGTCGAGGCGCCGCTCCAGCGACTCCAGCGACTCGCGAACCAGGTGACGCTTCCCCGCCACGTGTACCGCCGCGTAGTAGTCGTCGGCCTCGATCCAACGGATGTCGGCCACATCGAGGACCACCTCCCCTCCGATCTGCGGGATAACGAGCCGCCGCGTGGGCTCGGGACCGAGAACGAGCTGACCACGCTGCTCCAGCAGCTCCACCAGGTGCCGCGACGCATCCAGCACCTGCCTGGACCGGATCCGCTCGCGCGCCCGCTCGATCGCGGCGGCGAAGCGCTCCTCCTGGATCGGTTTCACGAGGTAGTCCAGCGCGTGCTCTTCGAACGCGCGCACGGCGTAGGCGTCGTACGCGGTGACGAAAATGACCGCCGGCAGGGGCGGCGCGAGCCGGCGAAGCACCTCGAAGCCGTCGAACTCCGGCATCTGAACGTCGATGAGGAGCAGGTCGGGCGCTGCCGACCTGATGACTCGCACGGCCTCGCTGCCGTTCCGTGCTTCCCCCACGACAACGACGTCAGTGTGCGCGGCCAGCAACTGGCGCAGGCCGCGGCGCGCGAGCGGCTCGTCGTCCACCAGCACCACGCGCAGCGGATTCACGGCGCCCTGCGATGCGGCAGCGTGATGACGACCATGGCGCCGCCCCCGGAAGCGGTGCGCAGCGCCAGGCTCGCGTGGTCTCCGTAGAGCGTCCGCAGTCGCTCGCGCGTGTTGGACAGCCCCACCCCTTCGGTATCGGAGCGTTCATGCAGTCCCGCTCCGTCGTCACGCACCTGGAGTTCCAGAACCGCGTCTCTCACGTGCGCAGAGATCTCGATCCGCCCGGCGTCGGCGCGGCGCGCGACCCCATGACGGACGGCGTTCTCGACGATGGGCTGCAGGAGCAGGTCCGGCACGAGGGCGTCGCGCGCCGCGGCATCGATGTTCCATTCGACCCGCAGACGATCGGAGAAGCGAACGTGCGCGACCTCCAGATAACGTTCGACGAACCGCAACTCCTCGGACAACTGAACTTCGTGCGGACGGTCCGGCCTCAGCAGCTCCCGAAGCATCTCGCCAAGCAGCTCCACCACCCGCGCAGCGCCACGCGTGTTCTGGTCCCGCACGAGGACGGCGACCGCGTTCAGGCTGTTGAACAGGAAATGTGGGTGAAGCTGCATTCGCAGTGCTCCGAGACGGGCCTCGGCGAGCTGCGCGCTCAGGCGCGACGCCTGGATCTCGCGCGCCCTCGCCTCGTCGAAGTACGTGAAGGCGTAGATGCTCCCCAGCATCGTGAAATACAGGAAGAGGGACCACGGAAAGCTCGTCAGTACCCAGTTCAGGTATGCCCTGTCGATAGGCCCCTGGGCCACCCATGTATCGAGCGCGTGTCCGAGCGCGAGGCCGAGCGCGGCCCACGAGAGGCAGAGCACGACGGCACCGCCGGCGTGAGCCAGGAGAGCCCGGTGCAATCGAGACTGCTGTATCGGATAGCGCCGCGCCACGAACCACGTGATCGGCGCCAGCGCCCCGAGGAAGAGCCACTCGGCGCCCTGAAAAATGACACCGTTCCAGGCGATGCCCGGATCGTCGTTCAGTCGCTCCTTGACGTACGTCTGGCCAGCGTCGATGACGGCCGGAACGATCGAGACGGCCGGGAACATCATCCACGGCCGGCTCCGCAGGAGCGCAAGCACCCTGTTCATTGGAAGCGCATCTTACCGTTGGACAGTCCGGCTTCGCAAACATCCTGGTGCCGTCAGGGATCCACCGGATCGCGCCCTCCGTCCGGCGCCGACCGTTCACTGCTTCCAGCCCGCCGCCCGCCGCGTGCACGCCCCGACGGCGTCCAGCCGAGCGCCGTGCGAAGGGCGACGCGCGAGACCGGGATGTTCCGTTACTTCTCGCAGCTCCCCGGGCGAGAGATCGAGGTGTGGATTTCCCATTTCGAGGTTTGAAGTCAGTGTGGGACTGGCGGGCGACCGGACCCATACGCAATGTGACGTAGTCCGATACGTGCATTGCGTGGGCACACATTGCTGTCCTACTGCGGCAGCACGCAGCCTTTCACACCAACGGCGGTCGTCATGAGAATCCTGCTTTCTCTTCTCGCCGTGTTCCTCCTTCTGCTCTTGCCGCCGAGCGTGCGCGGTGCGCTGTCGCGAACAGCTGAGGATCTCAATGTGCGGCCTGCCGCGCCGGAGGTGTGCCGTACCGCCACGCACAGTTCACTGACAGTCGTTCAGCCTTGGTATGGAAACCTCGAGAAGGAAAGTGTCCGCTGTTTCGAGGT
>CAYXRS010000122.1:0-9862 GCA_964467195.1 uncultured Gemmatimonadaceae bacterium | reverse complement strand
CGGGCTCGTGCTCACGGCGCCGTACCGGATGGCTCTTGTCGCAATTGCAGGGAGCGTTATGCTGCTGCCACTCCTTCTGTGGCGCCGATCCTTCGCGGCGCTGGGAGTAGCGCTGATGTTCGGGTTGGTGGCAGCGGGAGGGCTGAAGGGGTTCTACCGGGGCGGGGAATCACCCGTTGCGCGACTGGCCGGAATCGCGGGCGAGGACGTTGGTGGCGGTGATCCCCCGCTGATCGCCTACCATGGCGTCCATCGGCCGGCCGCGCTCTTCTACGCTAGGCACCCCATAGACGTCATGGGGCATGATGAGCATCTCGACACCCGCCTGGCTCCTGGTGAAACGCGGCGCATCCTGCTGCACCGTCAAGACATGGCCTCGTTGTCGGATCGATATTCCTTTCGCGTAGTGGCGGAAGAACGGGAGCTCGTCTACGCCGAGGTATCACGTCCGCCAACGGCAGGCGCCTCCGAGGAACCCTGAAGCCTCAACCGGTCGGGCGATTCAGGCGAACTGTGCCACTGGCCGGCGGCGCGTCACGGCCGGGCGCACGTCGCCGGAGGACCGACGCGAAAGGGCTTGCCAACACAGCATTGACTGCCCCTTATTAGCAGCCCCTGCATCGCCCGAGACAGCAGCATGACGGCGTCACGTATCGTTACGGCCTTTCCTGGCGCAGCCCACGACTACGGCCCGGCGCTAACTTCCCTCCCTCTTGTCGGACGCGACCAGGAGCTCGCTCTCCTGCGACACGCAGTGGACGACTCGCTCGCAGAACGCGGCGGGACCCTGATCCTCGCCGGCGAATCGGGAATCGGCAAGACTCGCCTCGCGCAGGCGGCCCGCGCGTACGCCGAGCAGCACGGCTTCACCACCACCGCAGGCATAGCGTTCCCGGTTGAGTTGGGCGTGCCGTACGCCGCATGGGCGGACGCGCTCCTGCCGGTGGTGCGCTCGCTGGAACCCGCGCAGCTCACCTTGCTCACCCGGGGCGCCAGTGCCGAGCTGTCGCAGATCCTGCCCACACTGGGCTCGGTGAGCGACAGCTCGCGACGCTATGACGGCAGCCCGGCCGAGCAGAAGGCCAAGCTCCTCTGGACCGTATCACAGTTCCTCGGCCGACTGGCCGAGCGACGGCCGATGCTGATCGTGCTGGAGAATCTGCAATGGGCAGACGCCGCGTCGCTCGAGCTGCTTCACTTCGTAGCCCGCCAGCTGGGTGACAGTCGTATTCTCCTGCTCTGCACCTACAACGACGCCGAGCGCGATCGAAATGAGGCGTTACGGGCCACGGAGAAATCGCTGGTCGGGCTTGGATTGGCGCGCGTACAGACGCTCGGCCCCATTTCGCTGGCGGCGCTCCAGGATATGCTGCGCTCCGTGTTCGGCAAGTCCGACCCGGCGCTGCAGGCCTTTGGCGACAAGCTCTACTCATGGACGCGCGGGAACCCGTTCTTCATCGATCAGACAATCAAGTCAATGGTCGAGTCCGGGCACGTTCACCGCACGGACGGTCTGTGGCGGGGATGGGAGATGGATTCGCTGCCAGTGCCCATCTCGGTGAAGGACATCCTGCTGGAGCGCATCTGCCGTCTCTCCCAGCACGCGCGCGCAGTGCTTGATGTGATCGCAATCATCAGCGCTCGAGCCGGTTTCACGGTGCTCCAGCACGCCGTCGCGACCGAACGAAATGAGCTGCTCGGGAGGCTCGATGAGCTCCGCGCTGCCAACCTCGTGATCGAGAGCGATGAGCATGGTCAGGTGGTCTACGACATCGTCCATCCGATGCTTCGCAAGACCATCGTGGAAGCGCTCGGACTCGCGCGCGCGCGGCTGCTCCACCGAACGGTAGCCGACGCGCTGGAGCAGGCATACCCGGGAGAAACCGCGTCGCACGAGAATGAGCTCGCGTTTCACTACCTGCGCGCTGGCGTGCCGGAGCTGGCCGACAAGACCGTATCCTATCTCATCGCCGCGGGGCGGAGCGCACTCGCCAAGTCGGCGAACCGTGAGGCCGCCTCGTACCTGTCCACCGCGCTGCGCCTGCTCGAGGAGCGCAATGGTGCGGGCGCGACCGACCGCGGCGCCGTCATGCAAGAGCTGGCACAGGCACACCAGCGCAACGGGGAGTACGATGCGGCATTCGCGCTCTGGGAGCGACTTTTGGAGTCGGCGCGCGAGCGATCGGATCTCACGGGCGCGGCAACGCTGGAACGCAAGCTGGGCCTCTCCTTGTACTGGCGCGGGCGTCGCGAGGAGGCGCTGACGCGCTATCAGGCCGGGATCGATGCGGCGCGGAGCTCCGGTGATGAGAGCATCCTCACGCGCCTCCTTCTCACCAGAGCTGTCTGCTTCCTCGACCTGGGCGACGTGGAGCAGGCGGAACGCGACGCGAGCCGCGCCCGCGACATGGCCGAAGCTCTCGGAGACCGGCCATTGATCGCGCGGACGCATCGAGCGCTGCTGCTGATCTACCTGCTCAGCGGGCGCACTGCCCAGGCTCACGAGCACGGTGCTCGAACGCTGGAGTATGCGAACGAGATCGGCCAGCCGGCCCTCGCCTGGTCGGCGCACTGGGCGCTTGCCCTGCTCGGCGGGCTCACGGGCGACTTCGACGCCACGACCAGGCATCAGCACGAGGCCGAACGTCTGGCGGAGGAGCTCCAGTCGCCCGCGCTACGGCTGCGCGCGATCGAGATGGGCGTGAGCTATTGCTACGCCACGGGAGACTGGGACCGCGCCATCGCCGTTGGCGAGGATGCACTGGGTCTGGCGCGCTCGCTCGGCCACCGATGGGTTCTGCCGCGACTGCTCGTGTGGCTTGGCCTCGTGCATCTGGGTCGCGACGAGATCGAACGCGGACGAGCATACGTGGATGAGGCATGGGAAATTTCGGGTGCCGGGCGTAGCCGCGAGCGAAACACCGATGTCCATGCAGTGATCGCTGCCCACATCGGGCGCGCTTCCTGGCTGCTCCAGACCGAGCGTTACGACGAATCCATCGCTTGCGCACGCGCCGGCCTGGCGATTGTCGACGCAAGCGGCTACTGGGTCTGGGCGATCTACCGACTACTGCCGATCATCATCGAGGCTCTGCTCCACATGGCGCGCTTCGACGAGGCTGAACACTACTGTGGTCGACTTCGACGCGACTCGGATCGCATTGGGAACCGGCTTGGCGTGGTATGGGCCGATACCGGTCAGGCGCTCGTCGATACACTGCGTGGTACCACACGCCCGGCCCTGCTGCGCGTCGAGGAAGCAGCAGACCACCTCGAGCAGGTGCCCTACGTGTTCGACAGTGCCCGACTGCGCCGCGAGATCGCCAACCGCTGGGAGGAGCTTGGTGAGCGTGACAACGCACTGCGAGCACTGCGGCGCGCGCACGACGTGTTCGCGCGGCTCGGCGCGATCGGAGAGCTGCGCGGAACGCGCGATCAGATGCGCGAGCTCGGCGTGCGGCCGCCGCCGTTGTCGACAGCGCAGGGTGCAGCCGGTCTGTCACAACGCGAGACCGAGATCGTGCGACTGGTGGCGTCACGCAAGTCCAACAAGGAGATCGGCCGCGAGTTGAGCATCTCCGCACGAACCGTCAGCACGCATCTCTCTAACATTTTCGCCAAGCTCAACGTGGGCTCGCGCGGCGAACTTTCTGATCTGGCCCGGGATGAGGGGCTGCTGGGCTAGGCTCGTGCCGGTTGGCAGGTGCGCGGAGCCGGGAGCCGAGCCGGTAGCCCGCGAGCCGGGAGCCGGGAGCCCTGAGCCGGGAGCCGGGCGTTCACCACCGTGAAGACGCTCCCCGGCTCCGACACCCCGTCTCGTTCCTCAACCGCCACAACTTTCGTCCCGGTGGTATCGACTCGAATGTCCGGGACCGATGGCCAGAGTCTCCTTCAACTGCCCTCCGCCAGCCTGCGCCGGCGGAAAGATCGTCTGCTGCCTGAGCACTGACGCCAGACTGACGCGGCCATTCACGTTCGAGTGGTAGTGTTCGCTCACGCGTGCCGGCATCGTCGCGCCGGCTGGCACAGGCGGGAGGCTCGTCACATCCATCGGCGTGACTGAAAGCTGGCCAGTCACAAGCACTCGACTGGTGTACACGCCGGCGGCGGTCACGACCACCTGCTGCTCGAAATCCACCGGCCCTCCCACGTGCACGTAGTCGAGCGCTCCTGAGGAACAGAACGGCCGCGGAATGACCTGGTTGAACGCAATGGTGAAGCTCTGCCGTGTCGTCTCCGCGACGACAGCTTCCGAGCCGGCTACGTGAAGCAGCGTCGCGAAGCCGCTGTTCGGAATTCCCACGGGCGCCGCAACGTCGGCGGCGGGTCCGTTGGCAATCGCGCGAAGCTCCGGCGGCAGCCCGTTGTAGATCACGGCCGGGATCTCGCGAAAGGTCGGCACCGGATGGAGTAGCCCCGAACCGCCGGGAGCGGCGCCGAGCAGCCCCGTACGTACCATGTCGACGGTCACGAACTGCTGAGCGAGGGTCCAACTCAGCACCTGATGCTCGGTCGTCCCGGGAATGAGCACCTCGAAGTGGGCACCACCCTGGGTGTAGCCACCGGCGTCGAACAGACGCAAGTGAAAGCGCAGCGGACCAAAGGCGCCACATTCCAGTTGGATGGCGCTTCCCAGCCAGCCGGCCTCTTCGTCGAAGGCCGTCTGCACGCCGCCCACCGCATCGGTCCACCGGCAGTTGAAGGGAAACGCATCCGGAAAGCCGAAGGCGGTTCTGTCGCCGTCCAGCTTCAGGAGCGCCGCGCGAAGCAGACGTGCATCCGAGTTACCGGTGAAGATCAGGTTCAGCGGATCGCGTGGCGCGCCGCTGAAGTCGCTTCCCGTATACGGCCAGAGGTGAACGGAGCCGGCGCTCGTCAAGACAGTCGAGAGTGCTCCGGGAGACGGAAGATGCGACATGGCCGCTACCTTTTCGCTGGGTGGCGAGATTGGTGATTGGACTCGATCACCGCAGGCGGCGATTGCAAGGGTCGCCAGTGCAACGGCGGCCCCCGGGCCAAAGGGGTGAAGAGTGTTCATGCTGCTCCTCCGTGCGGAGGGCGTCACGCGTCGCCGGGATGGCTCCGCGATGATCGTCCGGACGGTGACCATGTTGCGTCACGAGACAGCTGCCGCGCGCTCCGCCGGATGACGTAGCGCACATTGGAAATGACGTATGGAGGTCAGAGCCCGGCCGGTCCCGCTATCTGGACTTGGTCACGGTCACGTGGGCTTGACCGCTCTTCCCCGACACCGTGGCGGTTATGACGGCGGTGCCCGGCGATTCGGCCCTCACCAGCCCGGAATCCGACACTCGGGCGACCCGCCGATTGCTGGTGTGCCATCTCACCCGCTTCACCTGGAGTTCGCGGCCTTGCGCGTCGTAGGCGCGCACACGCAGCGGAGCGGTTTCGCCGCGACCACGCGCATCCAGAGTCAGCGAACTGGGTTCCACCACCACCCGGTGCACCGTGCCCGGGGTTGAAGTAGCAGGCGCGAGTACCCTCAGCGAAACGTCACCCTTTCGTCCTTCACTGGTGGCGGTGATCCTGACGGATCCGGCCGCGCGGGCGGTTACCCTTCCGTCGGCATCCACCGTGGCCACGCCGGAGCTGCTGCTCGACCACGCCACTGAGCGTCCGTGCACCTCGCGGTCCGAGCCATCATAGGTGCGCGCCGTCAACTGGATGGACTCGCCCACGCGCAGTTCGGAGGTTGGCGCGCTCACCGTCACGCTAACCACCGGTCGAGGAGTCACGGTGACCGTAGCGATCGCGCTCTTCCCCTCGGAGCTCGCCGCTATCTGCACCCGTCCTGGCGCGTGCCCCCGAACCACGCCGCGAGAGCTGACGGTGGCCACTGATTCGTCGCTCGATGCCCAGAAGATCAGCCTGCCGTCATCAGGCCGGCCAGCGGTGTCGAGCGCGTAGGCGGTGAGGGCCAGGGTCCCGCCGGCCTCTACGGTGGCCCTTTCGGGATCCACCACTACCATCGTCACCGGCTCGCGGTTGGGCTCCGTTGGAGCAGCGCTGCAAGCCAGGGTGACCGCCAGCAGGAAGAAGAGCGGCACGAAGCCGCGAAGCGAACTGGCCATCGACTGCCTATCCTTCGACTTCGTCCCCCGCCGTGGATCGGGAACCGGCGCGCGAAAAAGACGTACAGCAGTGGGTGAACGGCCTCCCGGCTCGGGGGGTGCAACCTCCGTTCCCGCAAAGGACTTTGAGGGCAATCTGAGCCGGCATACGCGTCTCCGGGCCCACCACATGCATATTTGAGCGCCTACGAATGCCATCCAGATCAGACAGCAGCGGCACTCCAGCACACCATCACCCCGCGGGCGGCTTCCGTAATCCGGGGGGGCTGCCGCGGCGCGGCGCGCGCGACCTGTTGCGCTGGCAACGGGAGCGCTGGACACAGGGGCTGGCGCCCAACCCAGTCCCTGCCGCCCTTCCCGCCGCCGCGCCGCGCCTCGCTCATCCGCGCGCACCCAGCGACGAGCTGCGAGTAACGTGGGTTGGACATGCGACCTTTCTCGTGCAGATCGGTGGATACAACGTGCTTACCGATCCGCACTGGAGCCCCCGAGCGTCTCCCGTGCAGTGGCTCGGGCCGCGTCGCTTCGTGCCGCCGGGTATTGCCTTCGACGCTCTGCCTCCCATCGACGCCGTCGTCATCTCTCACGACCACTTCGACCACCTTGATGTGCGGACGGTGCGCCGGCTGATACGGCGGTTCGGGGACGATATTCGCTGGTATACACCGCTTGGATACGGCGGCTGGCTGCGAGCCCGTGGCGCGCGCCGCCACGTGGAGCTCGACTGGTGGGAGAGCGCCGAGCTCGGCGAAACCGGGGAACTCCGCATCAGCGCGCTGCCTGCCCAGCATTGGTCGTCGAGATCGCCATGGAGGAGAGGCGACCGACTATGGGCCTCATGGTCGATGTCCGCGCCTTCCGGTGCAAGTTCGTTTTTCGCCGGAGACACCGGTTACTTCCGGGGCTTCGCCGACATCGGAGCCCGGCTGGGCCCGTTTACGGCGGTAATGCTTCCGATTGGAGCGTATGAGCCGCGCTGGTTCATGCGCGCGGTTCACCTGAATCCGGAGGAGGCGGTGGAGGCCTATCGTGACCTTGGCGCGCGCGGGACGTTCTGCGCGATGCATTGGGGCACGTGGCGGCTCACCGACGAAGATCCCCTGGAGCCACCGGGTCGGGTGGCGGCCGCCTGGCGTGAAGCGAGCCTGCCGTCGCACGACCTCTGGATACCGCGCCATGGCCAGACACGGATCATTGCCGGTGCATCAAAGGGCGTGTTCTCGCTTCCTGAGGAGTAACCGGACCAATCCCGTCGCGAGATTCGGCGCCTAAGACCCAGGCCCGCGGCGTCCGCTTGAATCAGTACTCGGGCCCTGAAGGTCTCGACCTGAACCAGAGTCAGTCCCGGGGCTCGAACCAGAGCTCGATGTCGTAGTTGTAGACCAGCTCTTCACCCGAGCGGATGTCTCGCGCAGCGAACACGGACATCGTGTCGGGCTCCGGTCCGTCTCGCAGCACGACGTTGGCGGTGGTGGAGTGATTGTAGAACATCAGCAGGCCGCCGCCCAGCGCATGCTCCCGGCCCGGCTCATCACTCCAGTACAGGAGATACTGGTCCAGCACGGTATAGCCATCGTCGCGATGCAGGATGTCGTCATCCGGCACCACCACGATAGGGGCGCGTTCCAGTTCGGTTCCCGCCGGGCAGTCGCGCAATGCGACTACCCCGCGTCCCTTTCCCGGCACCGGCCGCCAACCGACCAGCCCTGCGGGGGCTTCGCGTGCATACTCGATCTGCTGTGCCGCATTCCCGGCTCGTCCATGCTCATTCATATGGTGGTGACACGATCAACTCTGGCGTCGCTCGCAAGTGAGTGTTTCGCGAAGCGGATGGGCGCTCGGCCCGGGCTCACCGTCTGCCAGTCGCTCCCGCCGGCAGACTCGTGCTGGTGTCCTGCAAGGCCGGGATGTCGGCCGTGCCCCGCGGGAGCGGCACGTGGGCACCCGCCCGCGCCCACCGAGCGATTGCAAAGACCGCGCAAGCGAACCAGATCCCCAGCCCGAGGATGGCGACAGCGTTCGGCGTGGTGGCCGCGAACGGCGCCCATCCGCGAGCCGCTTGCCAGGCTACGGCGCCGCAGGCCAACAGCCAGCCGCCGCCGGCAATATGCACGAGGAAGCGGGTCCCTTTCTGCGACCATCCGCTCCATGCCACCAGCAGTGCGACCAGCGGCACGGCCTGCAGCCCGTGAAATCCGAGGGCGTGCAAGGGAATCAGATTGGCGGCGTCCCCGGTCAGCCTGCCATTGACGGCGCTCATCCAGAGGCCGGCCACGAAACCGAACATCACCGCTCCAGCGCCATAGCGCATGGCCAGCAGGAGTGGTGCGCGCGCATCAGCACGGTCGGGGCGGAAGAGCCGCCAGGCAATCACCAGAAAGAGCACGATGAGGGTGACGGCGGCGAGAAAGAAGACGCCGCCGAGCATCTGGTCGCGCGCGCCGGCGACCGCCGAAAAGCGCGGATCCAGGCCGCGCAGAGCCTGGATAGTTTCGATGCCGAAGGTGTAGAGGCTGGCCGCGGCAGTGACTCCAAGCCACGCCACCCGGCTACGCGGGCCGAAGCCCGCCGCTGGATGCCACAGCGCAAGCGTGATCAAGTAGATGCCGACGGCGATGTTGAAGCTGATCGGCTTCATGAGATCGCCTTCGGGTGCGATGGGCGCGCCCCCCCGCAACAAATGCACGACGATGAGTGCGCCACCCAGGATCAGTCCAACCGCGCCAAGCCCCGTAAGCAGTGGCTCCCGTGCCAGGCGGCTGACGAGCAGGCGCGAGAGAGCGGGAATGGTCTCCGCGCCGGCTGTCTGACGGACCGGCACCGACTCCGCGCCACGCGTGTCCGCCGTTGCCGGGAGCTGGTGATTTACCTCGCGGCGGCGTTGCGCGCGCACCAGCCAGTACGAAACGAATCCCACCGGACCGAGCATGAACGTGAAGAAGAGCATCACGGACTGCACGGGCAGCGACACGTAGCGTCGTTCCATGTTCTCGCGATAGATCATGATGCCGACGGCGTGATCGAAGGCGAGAATGTGGATCCAGGCCACGATCGCGATGGCCGGATCGGTGAGCAGACGGGTGACTCCCTCCACGCTCCCGAAGTCGCGCATGAAGCCGACTCCGTGCTCTGCTATCAGCGCACCGACGCCCCAGACGTAGAGCGCTGCGAGAAATGCCGGTGCCGCCATCGATCGCGCAAGCCACGTGCTCACGCGCCACTTGGGAAGAAAGATCAACACCAGCCATACGGGCGTTGCGAATCCCGCGATCCAGAACAGCGTCTCGTACATGCCTGACGCCTCCGCGTATGCAGCGGTACGCTATGCCGCGCCTGCCTGGAGCGCAACGCGGGGGAATCCGCCATTCGGTTAGCAGCAGTGCGACCTCAGTGGAATGCGCCAGGGGCATCGCAGCGACCTCACAGAGGCGCGAGGGGCATCGCAGCGAGCTCACCGGAAAGCGCCGGGGGCATCGCAGCGGCCTCGCCGGAAAGCGCCGGAGGCATCGCAGCGGCCTCACTGGAATACCACCCGGGAGCATCACAGCCGCTGTCATCCGGATCCCGGCCTCCCGTCACGACGCTGGCCCGCCGCTTGCCCCCCGGCCGGTGCTGGGATTCACCTACCGATCGAATAGCAGAGGTGTCACATGAGGAGATCGTTCGCAGCAATTGCCGCCGTCGCCGTCCTGGCGACCGGCTGCCAGCGCGGTGCCACGGTGGAGGCCGGCGGCGTCGTCGACCCCGAGCGCGCGCCGATTCCCGCGACC
>CAYXRS010000121.1:0-9934 GCA_964467195.1 uncultured Gemmatimonadaceae bacterium | reverse complement strand
CGCCACCTCGCGCGCCAGGCCCAAGCGGCGCAGCTCGGCGAGAGTGCGCTCGGAGCCACCGCCAACCGGGGCCATGGCATCCAGCACAGACACCATATGTCCGTGCTCTTCCTCGTGCTGCAGTCCCAGTGCGTGCAGATCCAGTAGCGTCGCTTCGCTGCGAAGCCGGCGCCTGCCGCGCTGCGCGCGTCCCCACCCCCAGAGCAATCCGCGATTGGGCGCGAGGGTGAGCGACACCAGCACGATCGCGCCCAGGCACAGCACGATGGTCGGACCGGTAGGAAGGTTGGCGACGACGCTGCTGATGAGCGCACCGCTCACGCCGGCGAGCGCGCCGAAGGCGGCGGACAGCAGCATCATGACCGAGAGCCTGTCGGTCCACTGGCGCGCCGCCGCCGCGGGAGCGACCACCATGGCACTCATCAGAACCACTCCAACCGTCTGAAGTCCGATCACGATCGCGATCACCAGCAGCGAGGTGACGAGGACATCCAGGCGGCGCATCGGGAAGCCGAGGCTGGCGCCGAAGGCCGGATCGAAGGCGAGGAGCTTGAACTCCTTCCAGAAGAGGAGAACAGGGACGATCGCGACTGCACCAAGACCACCGATGATCATCACATCGCGCTCGAGGAGAGTTGCCGCCTGACCGAACAGAAAACGATCGAGCCCGGCCTGTCCGGCGTCCGGACGCCCCTGCAGGAAGGTGAGCAGCATCAGCCCGACGCCGAAGAACACTGAGAGAACCAGACCCAGTGCGCTGTCCTCCTTGATGCGGGTAGTGCGCACGATCGCCATGATGAGCAGCGTGCCCAGTATCCCCGCTACCGCCGCGCCGAGCACGAGCGGAAGAGGATGACGGCTGCCGGTGATCAGGAAAGCGAGCGCAACACCAGGGAGCGCGGCGTGAGAGATGGCATCACCGAGCAGGCTCTGTCGTCGCAGCACGGCGTAGGTGCCCAGCGCTCCGCTCACCAAACCGATCGCCGCCGAACCCATAGCAACGGTCCGAAGCGTGTAGTCGGCCAGGAAATCCATGGCAGGAGCGGCCCGGTAGTTAGCGCGATTCGCCGGCCACGGCCGACACGCCCCGCACGGGCGTCTGTCTCTCCAGGTCCGTTCGGCTCGCCGCTCCCTGAACGAAAGGCACGCGCCCCCCGTAGGTGAGCCGCAGGTTTTCCTCGGTGAACACCTCATCCACCGGCCCGGCGGCGATTCGCCGCACGTTGAGCAGCAGCACCCAGTCGAAGTACTCGCGAACGGTGTTCAGATCATGATGCACCACAACCACCGTGCGGCCTGCATTCTGAAGCTCGCGCAACAGCGTGACGATCGCGCGCTCGGTAGTCGCATCAACTCCCTGAAACGGCTCGTCCATGAGGTAAACCTCGGCTTCCTGCGCCAGCGCGCGGGCGAGGAAGACGCGCTGCTGCTGCCCACCCGAGAGCTGGCTGATCTGCCGGTTGGCGAAGCCTTGAATGCCGAGCCTCGCCAGCGCCTCCATGGCCTGGTCTCGCTCGCGCCGTCCAGGACGACGCAGCCAGCCGAGTGCGCCGTATCGTCCCATCATCACGACATCGAGAACCGTGGTGGGGAAATCCCAGTCCACGCTTCCCCGCTGCGGAACGTAGCCTACGCGCAGTCGCTGCTCGCGGTATGGTCTGCCGAGAACGCTCACGTCGCCGGCGGCCGGTCTGACCAATCCCATGATCGCCTTGATCAGCGTTGTCTTCCCTGCTCCGTTCGGTCCCACGACGGCGAGCAACACCCCTCTGGGAACATCGAGGTCGACGTCCCATAACACGGCCTGTTCACGATAGGCGACAGTGAGATCGTTTACCTCGACTGCCAGACGTTCGCTTGCGATCCGTGATGGATTCATGGCGCGGCGGACTCGGCGACGACCGGTTGCTCGACCAGCAAGGAGCCGACGATCGTGTCGATGTTGTGCCGGACCATCCCAATGTAGTTGTCCACCGGTGTGCCGGGGCTTCCCATGGCGTCGGAGAAAAGCTCTCCGCCGATGCGTACATCGAAGCCACGCGACCGGACTGCGGCCTGCACGGCTTCGATCGTACGCCGCGGCACCGACGTCTCGACGAAGATGGCCGGGATGCGACGCGCAACAATGAATTCCGCCAGCTCGCGGACGTCGGCCGTGCCAGCCTCGGTTGCGGTGCTGATACCCTGGAGTCCACGCACCTGGAAGCCATACGCGCGGCCGAAATAATTGAACGCGTCGTGCGCGGTAATGAGGACGCGAAGTTCCCGCGGCAGCCGCGCCGCCTGCGCGCGCACATACGCGTCAAGCTCCTCCAGCTCCGACAGATAGTGCGCCGCGTTCTCCCTGTAGATCTCCGCACCGGCAGAGTCCCTCTCCACCAGCGCGTCACGCACGCGACCTACCGCCGTCATCCAGAGGCTGACGTCGAACCAGATGTGCGGATCGTAGGCGCCCTCGAACTCCGGGGGACGAAGCAGCAGCGCTGGATCGACTGCCTCCGCCACCGCCACGGTGTGGGCCCCACCGCGCATGTCTGCGAGAACATCGGTGAGCTTCGCCTCGAGGTGCAGGCCGTTGTAGAGCACCAGATCGGCGCGGTACAGCCGGCGCACGTCGCTTTCACGCGCCTTGTAGAGGTGCGGGTCGACGCCGGGGCCCATGAGCCCGGCGACATCCACCCTTTCGCCTCCGATTCGCTCGGCTGCGTTCGTGATCATGCCGGTGGTGGCAACAACGCGCAGCCGCTCGTCGCTTCCACCAGCCGCCTCAGCACCACAGGCAGCAAGGAAACCGACGAGCACGAGCAGCATTGCCGCGGCAGCGGACCTATTTAGGAAGAAATGGCACATGATTTCGCCATTCCTAAACTATAACTTGGGCAGCCGAAACACAAGTACCGGGCAGTTGGGGCGACCTAACACCCTAGGGCGAGCCGCCGGTACGGCCCGGGAGAGGCTTGTCGCGGAGGGTCGGGCCGGCGGGTCCACGTGCGGCGCCTGCGGGATCAGGGGGGATGTAGCCTCCCTGGAGGGCAACCTGCCCGAGCCGGGCATAGTCGATCGCACGGGCAGCAACGCGCGCCGCCTCCTGAGGAGCGTGAAAGCCCATGGAGTTCTCCGCTTCCACGAAGTCCGTCAGAAACTGAGCCTTCCGGTGAAAGTCACGGGCCGTGGCAAGCCGTGGGTCCGCGCTGTCCCGCTGCGCGAGCCGCCCGATGTCCCCCACCAGCTGGAGCACGGCGTCGATGGCCAGATTGCGCAGCTCGTAGGTGCGGTCCTGAATTGCATGGACACGCTGCCGCAGTTCCTCCTCGGAGGCCCGGTGGCAGGTCTGGCACGACTGGTTGATGCTGAGCATCGGGCTCCGCACGTGGTGGGAGCTGATCTTCATGGCACCGGTGCGCTGATACGGCATGTGGCAGTCCGCGCACGCGACACCGGCGCGCGCGTGGATGCCTTGCATGAACATCTCGAACTCAGGGTGCTGCGCCTTCAGCACACGCGCACCACTGCCGGCGTGCACCCAGTCGGCGAAGCCCGTGGAGTCGAAGTACGCGAGGATGCTGTCAGCGGTGAGCCCCTTCGCCCATGGGTAGACCAGCCGGCGCTCGGGTCCCTGGAAGTAGTATTCGACGTGACATTGGGCGCAGACGAAGGTGCGCATCTCCTGCCGGGTTGCGTGGGTCGTGACGTCGTAGTTGGGCACGCCGCGGCTGGCCATGAGCATGCGCATTCCTTCCATGAAGGCCGGCCGAGTGATGCGCAGCTGCATGTTGCCCGGGTCGTGACAGTCGATGCACGAGATGGGATGGTTCACCAGCTGAACCGCCTCCTGGAAGGGCATTGCGTTCACGCGCTCCCAGCCGAGCATTAGATCACCATCGCCGGCACGTCGATAGGCGACGTACGTAGACGCGTGGCAGTTCAGACAGGTGCCCGGCTGCTGCGCGACGATCTGGCGACGAGTGTAGATCTGATCGGAGAGCATGTAGGCATGTCCCCGCGCCTCGCGAAAGTCCTCGGCGAAGGGATATCCCGCCCAGAACTCGCGGAGTCGCGGATCCTCCTCGAGCATCGAACGGGCGACCACGGTTCGTGGATCGGCATCGGTGGGCCGATGGGGAAGGGCTTCACTACCGCCGTATCGGGTCCGCACCTGGTCGACTGTGCGCCGATAGCTGTCGTACTGAAGCGGGAAGTTCTGACCCCATACCGAGGCGTCGACGGTCGTGTCGGTCACCTCCACCACGCGCAGGAAAGGATGCCTCGCTTCGCCCCGGCGCTCGATGATGGTCGCGAGGAATGCCGCGACCGCGACCGCGATCACCGCTGTCAGTGCGGCAACGATCCCGAGAGTACGTGCAGTGAATTCCCTGCGACGAGGCTGGCGATCGGCACTTGGCGGCGGTTCCTGGCGGCCGGGAGGAGTAGAGGTCATCGGCGTGGCGTTGGAGTAGGGATCACGTCAGCGCACCAGATGGCCGACATTCGTGTGACAACTCATGCAAGCCAGGTGCTCGCCCGCATGGCGTGAGGTGACGTCCGCGCCACCTGCAGGAGACTCGCGGGCCGGCTGATCGATCGCCGCTATGATTCCTTCGTGACAGTGCCGGCAGGCGCGCTCGGTCACGTCGCGGTTGGCCTCCGTGATCCGCAGCGGATCGGGATAGACGCCGGTCGTGAAGTAGAACGAGTGCCAGAAGCCGTTGCGCGCCTTCACCACGTACGTCTCTACCGGCCCTGGCGGCGTGTGACAGTCGTTGCACGTCGCGGTGGGACTGTGACTGGACTTGAGCCACGCGTCATAGTGATCCCACATGACATGGCAGTTGGCGCAAGCCCCCGGATTGTCGCTGATGTAGGAGTATCCCCGCGCATAAACGAACGTGAAGGCGCCGAGGCCAGCCAACAGTCCTATGGAGAGCGCGACGGACAACGCCGCCACGTTCCTCAGGTCACGCGTCATGCAAAGCTGCTCCCGGCATCGATTGCGTGGGACACTGCAAGCAATACGCCTGCGAGCCCCAACGTGTCGTGAACGCACAGACTTACCGCGTCTCGCGCACGGGCGCAATCGCAACCGCGCTTCACCATGAGCAACGGCCCGCATTCACGGCCGTCCGATCTCGAGCGCGTCACTGCGTCAGCGCGAGATACCCTTCGAGAATTCGGTGAGTGATTCCCCATACGGTGTGTCCCGCATGATGAAAGCTCTGCACAGTTCGTTCTGCACCAGCGACTTCGAGCACGACTTCGCGACGGGCACGAGGATCGCGAAGTGCCGCGACCGGTACCCAGAAAGCATCCGCCAGCTCGGCGCTCAGCTGCAACTCGGCAGCTCCGGCAACCACCGCCACGAATGGCGTGATCACCAGCGGTGGAAGCACCGGAATGCGCGGATACACCTCGTCGAGCGAACCGAGCAGTACGCCGCTGCGGCGCAGGTCGAGCGCGGTTTCCTCCCGCGTTTCCCGAATGGCTGTGTCCTCCATGGTTGCGTCCCACGGCTCACGCCGTCCTCCGGGGAGCGCCACCTGACCACTCCATGGATCACCGGCAAAGGTGGCGCGCTTTACCAGCAGTAGCTCCACTTCGCCTTCGGGAGGGGCGTCATCACCGCCGCGAACGCGATGAATCAGCGCCACCGCCGCACGCCGAACGTGCTCGGCGTCGTCCGCAGGCCGGCCCGGCCGCTCACGCAGGGCGCGCGCAAGCCTGGCGAGCCACGGGTGCTCGAGCGACAGGTGAGGATCGTTCACCGAAGGTGGGCCGCGTAGAAGTCGACGGTGAGGGCCACTGCCCGCCCCCGCGCCGCCGATGGCTCGACCATTGGATGCGAGATCCCGAAAGTGTGATTGGCCTCGAGAAGCTCGACGCTCACCGGCGTCTCCCGGTATCGAAATGCCACCAGCGGGAGCGCCGTACGCGGGCCGCTCACTGCTCCAGTTCCCCTCCCGCATCCATCCATCCGCTGACACCGGTGGCGAGAGAGGACACGCTCTCGTAGCCCATCTCCTGCATCAGATCGGCGGCGATTGCCGAGCGATTACCGCGCGCGCAATACACCACCACTCGGGCGTCGCGCGGTATGGTCGCACCAACCTGCTCCGACAGCGCGCCGAGCGGCACATGCACCGCTTTCGGAATACGAAAGAGATTCCACTCCCGGGTCTCTCGCACGTCGAGGAAGACGGCCTGTCCGTCGCGAAGCTCCATCGCTTCGCGCGGTGACACCTCGCGCACGCGTTCCCTCGCCCGCGCGACCCGTTCCTCGTAGCTCAGCTCTTCCATCACCGCTCCTCCGGTTTCAGGTACGAATGACGGAAACACGCCCATCATCCGCGTCCAGCTCGGCCAGAGCGCCCATTGGCCAGGTCCACTGGTCATCGATGTGCCCGACGGGCGCTCCAGCCAGACATGGCCCGGTCACAGCTTCGGACGCTTCCCGCATCACTCGCTCCAGGGCGGCGTCGCCATTCTCGCTCTCGTCTCCGCCTCGCTCGGTGAACGCCCCGAGCACCAAACCCCCACAGCGCGACAGCACACCGGCCAGGCGCAGCTGTCGCAACATGCGATCGATACGGTACACCGGCTCGTTCACATCCTCCAGCATGAGGATGGCACCGTCCGGAACGTAGAGGTACGGCGTGCCGACGAGCGCCGCCAGCAGCGCAAGATTGCCTCCGGCGAGCGGACCGCGGGCGCGTCCTCCACGTAGCACGCGCGCCCGAGGTGCGACACCGCAGGGATCATCGCCCCTGGTGGCACGGGCGAGCGAGTCGCGTGCGAACTCTGAGAGCGGTGTTCGTGCACAGGGGCCATGCAAACCGCCAAGCGCCGACCGATTGGCGATGGCGTGGTGCAGCGCCGTGATGTCCGAGTAACCGATCAACGCCCGCGGCCGTGCGCCTAGCGCGTCGTAGTCCACCAGATCCAGCAGGCGCATCGTGCCGTAGCCACCGCGCAGACACCAGATCGCGTCCACCCGGTCATCCCGAATCGCACCATTGAGGTCAGCCACACGACCGGCATCATCGGCGGCCAGATAGCCGTTGCGCTGCAGCACATGCGCACCGACGCTGGTTTCCCAGCCAAGCGATCGCGCATTATCCTCGGCACGCCTTACATCTTCCGGTCCATGCAACGGACCGGCGGGCGCTACGAGCGCCACGCGTGCGCCGCGCAGGAGCGGCGGTGGTCTCAGCGGCGCGCTATCATGGTGCACGTATCGGCGATCCTCGCTGGAAGAGAGCGCGCAACGTAGGATGACGTACGCCGGCGGTCAACCTGGCGAATCACATCGCACTTGGCATAGGCGTTGCGCCGTCCATCATCGTTTCCGCGCCGTCCGCGGCGCGATCTGTAGCAGCTGACGTAACTGGAGGGTATTGCAATGGCGAGCGAGGGCGATCGTAACATCGGCAAGAACGCGAACGAGCAGGACAAGAACCAGCAGGACCAGAACCGCGAGAAGCTCGAAGCCGAGAAGAAGCAGGGCTCCGGCAAGCGCTCCGAGGGCGGCTACGGTGGGACCGGCGGCACCCCGGAAGAGAAGGGCGGTGGCACGGGCGGGGGGACTTTCCCGGGCGGACAGGGCGGACAGGAAGGAATGCGCGGCAAGGAAGGCAAGGAAGGCAAGGGTGGACAGGGAGGTCAGGGCGGACAGGGCGGGGGCGGCCGGTAACAGTTCCAGCCACGACCTTCGTACCCGCCGGGCGCCTCACACGAGGCGCCCGGCGGCTATTCCGGGGCCGGCCAACCAGGGGTCCTTTGCTCCGTTGGCGCCGATCAGGTTGCCAAAGGGATTAGACCGGTGCGTTACCACCGATCTGCAGGCGGCACGGAACCCTGACTCGGACCCGGTGTTTTATGATGTGGAGGCGTCAAGCTTCCTTCCTCCGAGTGGGGGTTACTCCCGGCACCGAGCTACGCGGTTGCCGGGGGTTTCCTTTTCGGGGGCAGGTCCGGAGTGATTTTCGGGTGTTGGAGGCATCGCGATGATTCCTCGGGCGGTGTTTTCCTCCCGCCTGCCCGGATCACCGAACGTCGGTCTGTTGTGATTGTGAGCTTGTTGCCGCGGAGGAGACGCGCCGGTACGCCGCCGGGTGTGCGTGCATCTGACCCGATCCGCAGTGGGCTGATGGGCGTGTGTAGGGGCGGCCGCACTAACCTGCCGCCATGCGTACTCTGCAGGCGGCCACCGACCTGCTACGTCGTTCCGGGACGCGCTCTGGACTCGCCGACCTGGCGCGCGCCATCGGCTTCGACGCTCCACTGCCCCTGGCTTCGGACGCCCTGGCCGCGCTTGGCATTGGCTCAGTAGCCCAAGACGCCCGCGTGGCGCGCGGACGCGGATGCCTGCGCGCCTTGCTCGTGCGAGCCAACGGTGACCAGGCGGTGCGCGAGCTGGCCGCAGTCATCGCCGCGCGCCTGTCGCGCGCTGCACCGCAGCTCCTCTGGTTACTGCTCGTGCAGCGGCTCGGTTCGACCGATGTCGTGATCGCCACCTGGACACCGGACCGGCATCGTCCTCGCGTCTCGGCACTCGTAGTGGACACCTCACACGTCCTACCCAGCGATGCGGAAACTGTGCGTGCGCTGCGCGACGCCGGGAGCGAGCTCGACCTGCTCGCGCACGCGCGCTGGCTCGATATGCTTGGGCGGGAGTCCCTCACCCGGCGCTTCTACCGCACACTCGAGCGCCTCGTGGGAGAGCTGGCTGCCAGCGGTACCGGTCACGCCACTGAGGAGCAGCGCGCCGAGCTCGCTTTGCTCTGCGTATCCCGCCTGCTCTTCCTTTCCTTTCTCCAATCCAAGGGTTGGCTGGATGGTGACCACGATTTTCTGGCGCGCACATTCACCAGCTGCATGAGCACGGGTGGAGATTATCACCAGCGGGTGCTCCTGCCGCTCTTCTTCGGAACGCTCAACACACCTGTGCGCCGGCGCGCACCGGCAGCGCGGCGGCTTGGACGAATACCATTCCTGAACGGCGGCCTCTTCTCCCGAACCGTCACCGAGCAGCGGTGCCGCCAGGTAGCCTTCAGCGACGACACGCTTGGCGAGATCTTCGGAGACCTCCTGCTGCGATACCGTTTCAGCGCCCGAGAGGAAAGCGACTCATGGACTGAAACCGCGGTCGACCCAGAGATGCTGGGCCGCGTCTTCGAATCGCTCATGACGTCGCGAGACCGCCGCTGCAGCGGCTCGTTCTACACTCCGCAGCCACTGGTCGCCTCCATCACCCGGGCGGCGCTCGTAGAGGCACTCGCGCCAAGACCATCCGCCATCGCTGACATCGAACGGTTCGTCGATGGCATGGACGCGCCAGCTGGAACAGCGCGCGCGCTGCGGGCACGGCTGCAAGAGATCAGGTTGCTCGATCCAGCCTGCGGATCTGGAGCTTTTCTGGTGCATGCCCTGGAGACCATCGCCGGTCTGGCGCAAAGGCTGGGCGATCCCCGCCCCGTGGATGCCATTCGCCGCAGCGTGCTCACCAGCTCTATCTTCGGCGTCGATGTCAATCCCACAGCCGCCTGGCTCTGTGAGCTTCGACTCTGGCTCTCGGTGGTGATCGACAGTACGGAGACGGATCCGCTTGTCGCGCCGCCGCTGCCCAACCTCGATCATCACATCCGCGTGGGTGATGCGTTGGCCGGTGACGCGTTCGCGGTCATCGGGCCGGTTGCCGGCGCTTCGGCCATCGCACGCCTGCGCGACCGATACGCGCGCGCAACTGGCAAGCGCAAGTTGGCGCTGGCGCGCGAGCTCGAGCGCAGGGAACGCTCGGTGGCGCTGGCGCGCGTCGACAGCGCGCTGGATCTTTGCGCGCACCGCCGCCGTGACCTGCTGGCAAAGCTTCGTACACGGGACCTCTTCGGAGAGCGGCATGCACCCCTGGGCGGCGAGCGCGAGGCGCTGAATCGCGAGCGCG
>CAYXRS010000120.1:0-10088 GCA_964467195.1 uncultured Gemmatimonadaceae bacterium | reverse complement strand
GCATTCGGTTTGCAACCGAAAGGTCGCGAGTTCGAGCCTCGCACGCTCCATGTGTTGGGGCCCGGCGCGATGCCGGGCCCCTCGCGCATCGAGCCTCGTAGAAGCGGCAATCGCGTGAAGCGACTACATACACTCGTCGTCGCTGCCGCCGTGGCGTTGATGGTCGTCGCTACCGCCTCGGAAGTGCTGGGACACGTTCGGCTGGTTTCCTCATCCCCGGCGCGTTCCGAGTCACTCGCTGCGCCACCAGCCACTCTCCGGCTGGTTTTCTCCGAGCCGGTTCAGCCCAGCCTCACCAGTGTGGTGCTCCTCGGGCCCCGTGGCGATACGGTGATGATCTCCCCACCACGTCTCGAGGCAGGATCCGACACGCGGATCGTGGCCGACGTGGTCGCCTTCCTGGGAGCTGGCGAGTACGTAATGGCGTGGCGTACCGTGTCCCTCGATGGCCATCCGGTTTCCGGGCGGATCCCATTCCTCATTCAGGCCGTGGCGGAAGACATGCCTCCCGACACAGGGTTGGCGCCGACCGACACGACCGCGCCAGCCGGGCAGATCATGGAGGAGCCCGCGTCGCCGCCGGGGTTACAGGTACTGTCGCCAGCGTTCGTCGCGATTCGCTGGTTGGGCTACGTCGGGGTACTCGGCATCTTCGGTTCCGTTGCCTTTCTGCTCCTGGTTCTGCCTGCCACCGCGGCCACCGATCCTGCATGGCTCGACGCTCGCCAGGAAGCATCATGGCGTGCGAGACGACTGGGCGTGATGTTCGCATTGGTCTTCCTGCTCGCCGCGGTGGCTCGCCTCGTTGCGCAGGGCGCCGCGATTGCGGGCCCATTGGGAGTGGATCAGGACGTCATCAATGCCATCGTGCTGGAGAGTCTCTGGGGCCGGGCCTGGCTCATGCAGATCGTGAGCGCCGGGCTCCTTCTGGCACTCTTGGCTACTGGCGAGCGCCGGTGGGCCCGCATCGGTGCCGCGGCATTGCTGCCGCTCCTGGCAGCATCGATGGCGGTTGCCGGCCACGCCGTGTCGGCGCCCTGGCCCACGGCGGTCGTGGTCTCTGCCCACACTGTCCACCTCCTTGGCGCCGGCGTCTGGCTCGGATCCCTTCTGATGGTTCTCGCGGCGGGTCTTCCCGCGGCGCGATCCTCCGGCACGGGAACCTCGGCTCGCATGGCAACGATGGTGACCGTCTTCTCGCCGTTGGCGCTGGCCTGCGCGGCGCTCGTGGTGCTCACAGGGCTCGTTGCGGCGGCTGCGCACCTCGGAAGCTTTCGTGCGCTCTGGGAGGCTGATTACGGTCGCGTGCTCATTATCAAACTGGGGGCCGTAGCGGTGGTTGCGGGTATGGGCGGATACAACTGGCTCCGCATGCGTCCCGGGCTCGCAGCGAGTCGTGACGGGAAGCCGCTGCGCGTGGCTGGGGCCTTGGAGGTTGCATTCGCGGTGCTGGTTCTCCTGGTGACGGCCGTGCTGGTAGCTACGCCCCCTCCAACCTGACGCGGGGTGGTTCGGTTTCAGTCACCGAACCCAACCGATCCAGCGGAAGCAGGAGCCGCAGGCGGGTGGGCTCGCCTGCTTTGGGAAGCTCCAGAGTGCCTCCCAGCTCGTTCCGCGTCACCGTTCGGGCGATCATGAAACCGCTGCCTTCAATGATGTGAGGAGGCAGGCCCCGACCATCATCGTTGACGGAGACGACAAGTTGTGAATCGCGCTGCTCGATCTCTACGCGGACGCTGTTAGCCTCGGCATGCCGTCGTGCGTTGCAGATGAGCTCGTTGAGCACCAGCGCGAGTGCGCTGGCGGCGCGGGGCGAAATCAGGGCGTCTCCGGAGACCTGGAGGCTCAAGGGTGGACCATCGATCACCTCGACCACGCCTCGGGCTATCGATGCGGCCAGGGACGCCAGGTGCACTTCGGGCGTGAGCGGCGCGATGCTGTCCTGGAGGGCGGACATGCTCCGCAAGCGGGCAATCGCGACGTCGAGCGCTTCGTGCAGGCTGCGTGCGGGATGGCGGTGCCGTTCCAGAACGAGTAATGCCTGGATTGCCGCCAGGTTATTGCGCACGCGGTGCTGTAGCTCGCGGAGCAGTGTGGCGGCGGCCTCGGCCTCGCGGCGCGCTTGGGCGTAGAGGAGTCCGTTCTCGGCGGCCAGTTCGGCCAGGGCGGCATTGAGCCGCAGCATCTCTGCGTCTGCCCGTCGCAAACGGAGCAACTCGGCCAGCCGCATTACGACGTCCTGTGGGGCGGTGTCGGGAGCCAGCCAGGCGTCCGGTGCAGTGGGATCGTCAGGGAGGCGCGCGGGCGCCTTGAGGAGAACGAGGACGGGAAGAAACGGCACCGGCAGCCGTTCCTTGATCCTGCGGCACAGTGGCAGTATTTCCTCTCCGTTGCCGCCGAGTATTACGGCTGCCAGTCCGCTGCGGGTGGCAGTTAGCGCGCTTGCAGCGTCGACGTGTTGGACCGAGTGGCCAGCACGGGCGAGGGCGCGCAAGAGTGGGTGCATGGGAGCGTCGCCCACCAACAGCAGGCGGGATTGCTCACGGGGTGCAGACATCAACCTGCCAGGTGGCACGAACCGTTCCCTCCACCCACGGGTCCGCCTCTTGCAGCCGTTGGGCTCCCAATCGCCACGTCCTGAGGTAGCTTCCACCGTGACATCCCCATCATCGCCTTCGCTTCGCATTCTGATTGCGGAAGATGAGAGTGTCACCGCGCTCGGTCTCGAACAGGATCTCCGGTCGCTGGGGCACACTGTCATCGGCATCGCCGCCGACGGGGAAACCGCCGTCTCGATGGCTCGGACGCTGAGTCCCGATCTGGTCCTGCTCGACGTCAAGATGCCGTATCTGGGAGGGCTCGAGGCGGCTGCTCGCATCCATGACGAGAGTCCGATTCCGATTGTGATCGTCACCGCATACAGTGATCCGGATACGCTTGCGCGGGCGGCTGGAGCTCCTGTCTTTCACTACCTCGTCAAGCCGGTTAGCGCTGCTCAACTCGGGGCCGCCATAACCGTGGCGCAGGCTCGCCACAATGAATGGCTCCGGCAGCAGCGTGAAAGCCTCGATCTGCGCCGAAAGCTCGAGGACCGCAAGGTGATCGAGCGGGCAAAAGGAATCATCATGGAGCGCGAAGGGATAGCCGAGAGTGCCGCCTACCGGCTGCTCCAGCGAACCAGCCAGAGCCGAAACATGGCGATGGCGGAACTGGCTCGAAGCCTCATTGCCGCCGAAGAGTTGATGAAGAGCGGTCCGCGCCGAACGGCGCTGAAAGAAGCGGAAGGACGACCCGGCGACTGACCGGGGTCCGCGAAGCCGCCGGCTCGCCCTCATTCCGCTCTGCCTTCTACTCGTCGCGCCGAGCTCGTGCGGCCATGGTCGATTCCTTCTTGCCTCGCTCGGTGGTGGAACTCCCTCCACGACTTGCCCGGTCGCCTCGCTCCTCACCGTCGCCGCCGCCCCCGGCGCGAATTTCCTGCCGCACGCCGCCCCCGCCCACCCGTATCCTCTTGGGCTGGGGCAATGCGGCCTTCGGAATGTGGACGCGGAGAACGCCATTCTCGAAGTCCGCGTCTATCTGCTCCTCATCCACGCCAGCAGGTAGCTGGAAGGAGCGATAGAACTTCCCGTAGCTGCGTTCGATGAGATGATACCGGCCCTCCTCCTCGTCGGTACGTTCCTCTCGCTTCTCACCGGTTATCGACAGCACGCCGTTGTCCACGTCCACGGTGACGTTCTCGGCCCGCAGGCCTGGCAGCTCGCATTCAATGGTGATCTCGCTGTCGTCCTCGCGAACGTCCACGGCAGGCGTCCATCCACTCTCGCGTGCGCCGAAGGCTTCGCTCAGGAAGCGGTC
Organism: uncultured Gemmatimonadaceae bacterium; assembly: GCA_964467195.1. Lineage (GTDB taxonomy): Bacteria > Gemmatimonadota > Gemmatimonadetes > Gemmatimonadales > Gemmatimonadaceae > CAYXRS01. Next base: position 6,230 of record CAYXRS010000120.1, on the reverse strand, counting down.
GAGGTCCCTCCGCATGGAAGGGACACCGCCTCCGATGAATGGGATGAGACCGGGATTGCGGATTGGCATTGCCACACCTCCTCTTCAAGCAGTCGCTAATATTCGCCGCAATCCGCATACCTGTCGCCTTGCGTGTCGTCTGGTCGACGCGTCCCCGGTCGGGTATACTAAGTTGCATTCCTCCACTCGCCCCCACCTTGAGCCCTTCCGCAAACGCGGCGTCACCAGGCGATCGTGGCCCCGCTCCTCCGCCGCCTCCGTTCGCGTCGCTCGACACCCTTGCCAGCGAGCTCGCTGCTGATCCGTTTTCGCTGGAGAGAGCGGCTGAGAGGTTGCGGGTTGCGTTGGGCGCCATTCAGCTCCGTGTCGAGCCCGCCGGCGAGAGCCTGGCTGTCGACTCCAGGGGCTTCGCGGATCCGGCAACTTGCACGAGCGAGGCCGGATCGGCGCCGGAGCTGGGCGACGAGCAGGTGGTCGATCTGCGAATCGGTGAACGACGAGTCGCGGTGGTGCGCGCACGGTTCACCGGATCGGCGCCGCCGGACGGGTTGTTGGAGCAGGCCGCTCGTCTCCTGAGCCCGATAGTTCTGCTGGACGACTGCCGGCGCGCAATGCGCGTGGCGACGGATGCGGGCTCGCATCGGCAGGACGAACAGGAGCGATTCATCTCCATGATCCTGGACTCGCTCCCGCTGGGGCTGTACGTGGTGGATCGCGAGTATCGTATCCGGCTGTGGAACCATGGCCGCGAAAAGGGGCTGCAGGGTGTTGCCCGCGAAGATGTTCTTGGCCGCTCCATCTTCGAGGTGCTGCACCGGCAGCCGGCGGAACGGCTCCGTAGTGAACTCGATCAGGTCATGGAGAGCGGCGAGATCAGCGAATTCGAGGTGGATTCCGCGGCATTCGGGGAGCCGCGCAGCTACCGGCTTACGCGGATCCCAATGCGGTTCACGGGTCATGGCGTGACGCACGTGATCGCGATTGGCGAGGACATCACTGAATGGAAGCGGGCTCAGCTTCGAACCATGCGTGCGGAGAAGCTCGCCGCCGTGGGTCAACTTGCGGCAGGCGTGATGCATGAGGTGAACAACCCGCTCGCTACTATCGCTGCATGCGCCGAGACGTTGGGGCATGAACTTGCCTCCAAGGGGACGACGGATGCCGGCACAGTACGGGAGCTGACTGGCATCATTGAGCATGAGGTGCATAGGTGCCGTCGGTTGGTTGACGATCTGCTCGGGTTCAGCAGGCAGTCACCCGCGGAGCGCCTCCCTCTGGCGATCGAGCAAGTGGTGGATGAGACGGTCGCTCTGCTCGCGCACCACTCGCGCTTCAAGCGGGCGCGTATTCGCCGTGAAGCGGGGACTGAACCGCTGCCGCTCGTTCTCGGGAGTCGCGAGCAGCTGATTCAGGTTTTCATGGCCCTTCTGCTGAATGCCGTGGACGCGACGGAGAAGGGCGGCAGCATGATATTGCGGACCGCTCGTGGTCCCGGTGGCGAAGCGCTAGTGGAGGTGGCGGATGACGGCTCAGGCATTCCCCCCGCGGAGATTGCGCGCATCTTCGAGCCGTTCTTCACGACCAAACCACAAGGGCAGGGCACCGGCCTCGGACTGGCGATCAGCTATGGAATCGTCTCGGACCACGGTGGGCGGATCGATGTGCAGAGCGTGCTGGGAGAGGGAAGCACCTTCACCGTCGTTCTGCCGGCCTGGGAGGGAGCATGATTGATCCACGCATTCGGGTGCTCATCGCGGAGGACGAGGCTCACCTTGGCACGCTCCTCGAGCGTTTCCTGGCGTCGAGCGGGTGCGATGTGTCACTCCACGGCGACGGAGCGTCGGCACTTGCCGCGTTGCGTGCCGAGGCTTTTGATGTCGCGCTTCTCGACATCGTGATGCCGGAAATGGATGGGTTGGAAGTGCTGCGACAGCTTCGCGACGAGTCGGCGCCACCGGAGGTCATCATCATCACGGGCAACGGCACCATTGAAACGGCCATCGGTGCCATGAAGCTCGGGGCGTACGACTATCTGGCGAAGCCTTACCGGATGGCGGAGATCGAGGTTCTCGTTCACCGCGCCTGGGAGAAGCGCCGCCTGTCACAGCAGAATACACTCCTCCAGTCGCGGCTGTCGCGGCTGGAGGAGTCCGATGAGATCATCACGACCTATGCACCCATGCTGGCGGTGCTGGGGCTGGTCGATCGCGTGGCACACAGCGACTCGACTGTGCTGATCACCGGTGAGTCCGGGACGGGGAAGGAGCTTGTCGCGCGGCGGCTTCACCGGCGGTCGCATCGCGCGGCTGCGTCAATGGTAGACCTGAACTGTGCCGCACTTCCCGACCAGCTGTTGGAAAGCGAGCTGTTCGGCTACGAGCGCGGAGCCTTTCCCGGCGCTCACGATCGCAAGCTGGGGCTTCTCGAGCTCGCATCTGGCGGTTCGCTGTTTCTGGACGAAATCGGTGAGCTGGATCTTCGAGTACAGGGCAAGCTGTTGAGGGCCATTGAGCAGGGCACGTTCTTCCGGCTCGGCGGTACGCAAAAGGTGCAGGTCGATGTCCGTATCGTGGCGGCCTCGAAAGACGATCTCACCGAGCGAGTGACCGAAGGCACGTTCCGCGATGATCTGCTCTACAGGATCAACACTATAGCCATTGCACTTCCCCCGCTTCGTGAGCGGGTGGTGGACATCCGTCCGCTCGCTGAGCATTTCCTCCGGCGCTTCGGAGGCGAGCGTCCACCTCACCTCGCCGGTGAGGCGGTAGAAACACTGATGGCTTACGCGTGGCCCGGGAACGTACGAGAGCTGCGCAACGTCATGGAACGCACGGTGCTCGTCCACGGTGGCGGCCTGGTGTCGTCCAGCGAGCTGCCTCTGCGTGGCATCGAGCGCCTCGGAACGGCAGGAGCTGATCCGCCGCTGTCTCTCGAGCAGATGGAGCGCCGTCACATAGAGGCGGTGCTGCGACGTTTCGGCTGGCACCAGGGACGGGCCGCGGAAGTGCTCGGAATCTCGGCGAAGACGCTATACCGGAAGATGCGTGAATATGGGCTCCGACGGCCGGCGGAAGCGCTGCGACGCCAGGTACGCGGCATGGAGGCTGGCCACGGAATGGCGGGGACGGACGCGTGAAGATCCTGGTGATCGAGGACGATCCGACGGTCGGCAGCTACATCAAGCGGGGGCTCGAGGAGCAGCGGTGGGGAGTGGACCTCGTTACTGATGGCGAGGAGGGTGAGGAACGGGCGAGCTCTGAAGCTTACGACCTGATAGTGCTCGACATGCGCCTGCCTGGGCGTTCGGGGATGGAGGTGCTGCGCAATCTTCGCGGCCGTGGGTTCGAGCGTCCGGTACTGGTGCTCACGGCGCAGGATGCGGTGGACGCGAAGGTCAAGGCGCTTCGCGCCGGGGCAGACGATTACGTCACAAAACCCTTCGCATTCGAGGAGCTGCTCGCGCGCGTCGAGGCGCTGAGCCGCCGCCCCCGTGGGCTCGCGTCTCCCCAGCTCAAGGTCGCAGACCTGAGCCTCGACCAGAACACGCGCACCGTCATGCGCGATGGACAGGTGATCGAACTGACGCCCAAGGAGTATACTGTATTGGAGTATTTGATGCGCCATGCGGGGCGTGTCATGAGCCGGACGCTCATTACGGAGTATGCGTGGGGATACCACTTCGATCCCGGCACCAACATCGTGGATGTGGTGATCAACCACCTTCGCAAGAAGGTCGACGCCGGACGTGCGCTGAAGCTGATTCACACGGTGCGCGGGGTCGGCTACGTGGTGCGGGACTAGGTAACGCCGGAGCGCCGAGAGCGGCACGATGAGCACGCTTCGCGCGCGCCTCACAACCATATACGCTGCCGCGCTGATCGGCACGATGGCAGCGTTCACGCTGGTGCTCTGGGCGGCCCGTCGCACGGGAACGTACGCCGAGCTCGGCCGGCGCGTGCACGCCGAAGCCTCGATCGCGATAAACATCGTTCGACAGGCGGAGTTGTCGGGTCGCCCCGTCACGATCGAGCGTGATCCGATCGTGGGGCCGACCATCAGCACCGAGCTGCGTGCCCTGCTCGAGGTCATTCCAGAGTACGTGCTCGTGCTCGATGCCAGCGGGCGAAGCCTGTTCGTTTCGTCTCAGGTGCGCGAACTCGACATGGATGCACACGCGGCGCTCCAGCAGGCGGCGATCGACGCGCCTACGAACGGCACGCCGCAAGTGGTCAGTGTGGGACGCGAGAACATGCTACTGGTCGTTCTCGCGCCTGGCTCCACGAGATCGGCCATCTCCCGGGTCGCGGCAGCGGCGCCAACGTCCACCGCCGATGCGGCACTCTCCCAGTTCGTCACGACGAGTCTGGTCGTGGCCCCTTTTCTGATGATTGCCTCCGTGATGCTCGCCTGGGCGATCGCCGGCCGCGCCTTCCGGCCTATCGACGTGATCATCAATGAGGTGCAGGCCATCACCGACGGCCGCAGCCTCCACCGGCGTTTGCCGGAGGTGCATTCAGGGGACGAAATGGCGCGATTGACCTTCACGCTGAACGAGATGCTCGCCCGTCTCGAGAAATCCTTCGGGGCGCTTCGTCGTTTCACCGCGGACGCGAGTCACGAGTTGAAGACGCCGCTGGCGGTGCTGCGTGCCGACGTGGAGCGGGCCATGAACCCGGGCACGGCATCGCCGGAACGACTGGTCGCGCTCGAGGAGGCGCTGCACGAGACCACGCGGATGGCGGATCTGGTGGACAGCCTGCTGACCCTCGCGAGGGCTGATGAGGGGAGGTTCGATCTGCACCGGGAGCCGGTTGCCGTGGAGCCGCTCATACACGAGGTATTCGAGACGGCGCTCATCCTTGGCGAAGCAGCGGGTTTGACCGTCACGCTGTCTCATGTGGAACCGGCCACAGTCATGGGTGACCGCACCCGTCTGCGTCAGCTCTTTCTCAACCTCGCTACGAACGCGATCAAGTACACTCCACGTGGGGGAAGCGTAGAGATCGCCGTGCATCTGGTTGGCTCGATGGCGGAGCTCACCGTACGCGACACCGGGGTTGGCATTCCTGCCGCCGACCTGCCGCAGGTGTTCGAGCGCTTCTACCGTGCTGATCGAGCCCGCTCACGTTCATCGGAGCGCAGTGGCTTCGGCCTGGGTCTGGCCATCAGTCGCTGGATCGCCGAGGCGCACGGCGGCGGCATCGCAGTACGCAGCCGATTGGGGCGGGGAAGCACCTTTACCGTGACGCTGCCCGTGATCGGTGAGCCGGACTCGCTGGACGACGCGTCGTCGTCATCGGCCACCTCAGGCGAGGCCGCCCAAGTCGAATCCGCGCGCCAGCGCTGAGCTCCCGGCACGAGCGTTGCCCTCCTTTCTGGCTCCGAATAGGAGCCGAATGGCGGACGTCATCAACATGAACGATTCGTAATATGGCCTTCATGAAATCTTAATGGCCGAGTCATTCCATCCTCATTCGGTGATCCTAGAATTCATTGAGCGCCAGCGAGCGCATGTCGCGCGTGTTTTTCTCAACCTGGTAATTCTCGAATGTTCACTCACCTGATCGAGTCCAAGAGAAAGCGGGACGCGTACGCTGGTGGGACGGTCGCGTCCATCATCGTGCACGTCCTGCTCATCGCTGGTGCCGTCGCCGTCTCGGCGCATGCGGGACAGCGCGTCGCCGAAGAGCGGCGTCAGGAGGACGTCAAGTTCATCGAGGTCCAGAAGGCCGATGAGCCGCCACCGCCCGAGCCGGAGGCACCGCCTCCACCGCCACCGGACGCCGCGGTCGCTCCTCCGCCTCCGCAGGGGTTCCAGGTGCTGGCGGCTCCGATCGACATCCCGGACAAGATCCCCGAGGTCGACCTGTCGAAGGCCGTCACCGACGAGGCTGACTTCTCCGGGCGCGGCGTGGCCGGCGGTATTGCGAAGGGGGTCGTTGGCGGTACTGCGCCAGTGGTGCAGGACCAGCCTTACTTCGAGTTCCAGGTCGAGCGGCAGGTAGTTGTGCAGAGCCGCCGCGAGCCGCGCTTCCCACAGATGCTCGCCGACCGCGGGCAGGGAGGCGAGGTGCTCGTGCAGTTCGTGGTTGACACTTCGGGACGGGTGGACATGGGATCGATCCAGGTTTTGAAGTCCAGCAATGAGCTTTTCACGCGTGAGGTACGCCAGGCACTGCCGCACTGGCGCTTCCTCCCCGCCGAAGTCGGCGGCCGCAAGGTCCGGCAGT
>CAYXRS010000119.1:0-10172 GCA_964467195.1 uncultured Gemmatimonadaceae bacterium | reverse complement strand
CTCTGACCCCTTGAACGCGGCGTCGCCGCCCGGGCCCTCCCCCGCAGGCCCCTTTGCTCCAGTCGGCCGGGGGGGGCGGCGGCTTGGGGTCATCAGCCAGGCAAGGGGGGCGCGGAGTGCGCCGAACAGCTCGGCAAGAACGAGCGTGAACGGAAGCGGCTCGCGCTTGCGCAGGCGCCGCCAGAGCCGGCCCACAAGCCAGGGCAGCCAGCCCCGCAGCGCGAAACGAACCACGTCGCTGGCGGGCACGCACCGCATCCGCCAGGCCTCCAGCAGGTACACGCCGAACGCACGACCGTTGGCGTATAGCTGCGCGCGCAGATCCGGCATCCCGCGGCGGTGCTGATGACGTACCATGGCGGGCGGATAGTATCGCAAGGTGAAACCGCTCGCCACGACGCGGTGAAAGATCTCCAGATCCTCGGCGCCAAGAGATGTCGTTCCCGCCCCCAGTGAAGGATGGAACCCGCCCACGGAATCGAGTACGGAGCGGCGGAACGCCATGTTTGCCCCCGCACCAACATGGTGGATCGGCACGCACCCGCTGGTGCCGAGGCAGTCGCGATGGTGATCCACGGTCTCGAATCCCTTGCCCATGCCGCCATACATCTCGAACAGGTGCTGCGCACGTGTCTCCAGCTCGAGCGGTAGCACGAGACCGGTGACCGCTCCAACGCAGGGGTCGCTGAGCGCCGCCGCGATTCCGCGCAGCCAGCCGAAGTCCACCACGGCGTCATCATCGGTGAAAGCGACGATCTCGTGCGTCGCTTCGGCGACGCCGCGGTTGCGTGCTCGTCCCAAACCCGGCACGCTCTCCCGCACGTAGCGGAACTGGGTCCCCGCAACAACCGCGGCCGTCCGGCCATCGCGCGACGCACTGTCAACCACGACGACCTCGAACTCCGGGTAATCGAGCGCGCCCAGTGCCGCAAGGCAGCGTGCCAGCGACACGGGACGATCGCGCGTGCAGACGATGACGCTCATCGGCGGAAGCTCGGAGAGGTGCGAGCGCGGAGTCGGGGAGGAATCGAGACGACGGATCTGCCCCGCCACCGCTTCTGTGATCTGCGCGGCGGTGATCACACGCTGCGCAGGACCGACATGCAACCGCACCGTGCCGATCGGACCGCGCGCATCCCGCACCAGCAGATCGATGCCACCATATCCCCGAGGAATCGGTCGCGGCGCGGGTGGCCCGGACCTCACGTCCCACTCGTCGGTGAGCACCGGCAACTCGCCGCGTTCCAGTGCACGTGCCCAGTGGTGGGGAGCTTGCGACAGTGCAACCCTCGCCGGCATCTCCACGAGCGGGATACGCGCCAGCAGCGCGGCGCCAGCTGAGTCGTCTGCGATGACGTCAACCAGTTCCTCCGCGAACCGCTCGGCAAGTACGCGAAGTACGTAGTCTCCGCGTAGCGCGTCGCCACCGGGGTCGCTGGTGATCGCGCCCACCAGCCGCCCGCGCACGGCCACGTGCGCCACCGACGGGCGGACGGCGTCGAGAAGGCGGTCGAGACGGTACAGATCAGCAGGGAAATCGAGCGTGATGGTGCGCTTGGGCGGTGCCGCCGCGGCTGCATCCTGGAGCCATGCACGCAGCCGGTGTCTTGTCCCGATCTCGTCCCGAACGCCCTTCCAGTAGTGATAGCCGTGCAGCGTGGTGTTCAACGAGTTCCAGAGCGTCCGCAGCTTCAGCCAGCGCGTAATGTGCAGCGGCAGGTGCAGGGCACGCGCTACCGCGTCGGTCACGCCCGGCAGACGCCACGCGACGGCCACCAACGCTGACAGGAACGGCCCACGTGGCGATCTGCTCAGCGGCCATTCGCGCGCCAGCTGCGGGTGTGCCTCGAGCATCACCACGTGTCCGCGGCCATCGCAACGCGCTCTGACGAATGCGCGCAGCTGCTCCGGGAAATCGTGATGGATGCTGGCTGCCGCCGGCTCGAAGCGGAAACGTACTCCGGCTCGCAACAGCCGGATTCCAAGCTCGTAGTCCTCGCCCGACTTATTGAGAAATCGGTGGTCGAACCCACCGTGCTGCGCATAGGTGTCTGCGCCAACCGAGAAGTTGCCGGCCCAAAGGTCGCGGAAGGTGAAGTGATGGCCCGGTCGCGACCGTTCCTCCAACCCATCTTCCCACCAGAGCCGGCTGGCCAGCTGCTGGAGGTCCTCGGTTCCATCGCGCGCCGGCGTTCGGAAGGAGCCGAGCACGATCGATTCGGGCCATTGCCGCTGTGCTCGCAGGTGGGCGTCGACCATTCCCGGCAGCGCTTCCATGTCGTCGTCCAGAAAGATCAGTACACCGGCTCGGGCGGCGCGCGCTCCGGCGTTTCTGGCCGGACCGGCGCCACCCAGCGGTACGGGCAACACGCGGAGCGTACCCGCGTGAGGCAGCGCCTGCACCATGTCCACGGTGTCCCTGTCTCCACCGTCGACGACGACTATGACCTCGAGTGTCGTGGACGGTATGGTCTGCTGATCGAGGGCCTGGATGGTGCGAGCGAGGTGGGCGCGTCCGCGCTGGGTGGGAATGACGATCGAAGCGGCGGGTCTCACGCGACCCCCCGAGGTCGGGACAATAATGCGTCGCGGTGCTCGGACAGACGGCATCGCGCATAGGCGAGTGGGGCGCGCGCGCAGCCGTCGAGCTGCGCGAGTACCAGGCCGACGGGCAAAGCATTCGCGCCACGTCGCAGCGCGCGACGCAGTCCAGTCAGATGGTGGCCGTGCAACCAGACGAGCATCGCGCTGATGGCGTCGAGGTCGCCGTGCACGAGCAGGCAGCGCAGCCAGAACGTATAGACGCCGGTGGAGTATCCGCGGAGCTGTCGGCGAAGCTCGCTCATCTCGCGGCGGTGCCTGTGCCAGACGATGGCGCTGGGCACGTAGCGAATGCGGTGGCCGAGTACCAGCAAACGGTAGAAGGCGTAAGTTTCGCCGCCGGATTCAGCCGGTGTGCCGCTATCGAGATGTGGCTCGAACAACCCCAGCTCGATTGCCAGCTCTCGCCGGAATGCCATGTTGGCGCCGGCACCCGCGCCACCCGCGCCCAGCGGGTGCAGGCGAGTGGCAGAGATGTCGCGTTCCTCGAACCCGCGACCGAATCCGCCGTAGCGGAACTCGAAGATCTCCTGTGCCTCGGTCTCCAGCTCCACGGGCAGTACCTTGCCGGTGACAGCGGCGGTGGCCGAATTACGGAACGATGCGCGCAAGGATTCCAGCCAGCCCGCGTCCACCACCGCGTCGTCGTCCACAAAAGCGACCACTTCGCTGCTGGCGCGGCGAATCCCGCGTTGCCGCGCGAAACAGAGTCCGGCGCGCGGCTCCATCTCGTACCGAACACCGGGATACTCGTTCACGAGCGTCCGGGTTGCGTCGTTGGGTGGTGCATTGTCCACGACGATGATCTCGGCGGAGGCAGCGACTGGCCTCAGCGAGTCGAGGCAGTTGCGCAACTCCGATGCCCTGTTCCGCGTGCAGATCACGACGCTCACGGATGGGAGGGGGCGCTCGTCCACGCTTTGCGCCACTCGAAGCCGTGCCGCCGCCGCGGCGCGCATTAGGTCGTGGCGCAGCGGAGCGGCTGCCTTGAGGAGGTCGTCCTCACGAAGTGAACCGCTCCGCACCGGAGCGCGCACGGTGCCCACCGGCTGGTGCTGCCAGCGGATCAGCACGAACGCGCTCTCGTATCGCTCGAGGGCGGCGATGGGCTCGTAACCATCTGCGAGATCGATGTCCAGGATAGCGGTCGGCATCAGTTCATGAACCTGGGCCGGTGCGGCGACGGTACGGCTGCACGTATGTGCTCAACGCCCACTGTCTGAACGACGATTTGGAATCAAGGCACGTCATGCCTGCTGACGCTCGTGCTGCCAATCCCGTGACTCTACCCCCGCCTGGCGCCGCGAGGTCCTGTGCGCGGCGGGAGACCAGAGCGCCCCGGCAAACTCCGCGATCAGCAGTGACATGGGAAGCGGATGGCGCCCCACCAGTCGCTTGCACATCCGCCAGGCCAGCCAGGGAAACCACTCCCCCACTACCAGAGTGGCCACATGACGGCGCGGAACGGTTCGTTGCAGCCATATGGTTGCAAGATAGGAGCCGTAGGCCCGACCATTATTGAACAGCTGCCGGCGGAGGCCTGCCATGTCTGGCCGGTGGCGATGGTGGACGACGACGTCAGGTGAATAGAGTACCGTCATCCCAGTTGCGAGCGCTCGGTGAAGGATGTCCAGATCCCCGCCGCCGCCGCTCGGCGTACCGACATCGAGTGCCGGATCGAAACCGCCAAGGCTCTGAAGCGCGGTGCGGCGGAACGCCATGTTTGCGCCCACACCCACGTCCTGCGCACGGATGAGCTCGCGGGCACTCATGACGGACCGGTGCCATCGCCGCGGCCGGGTTCCCTTCCTCATGCCGTTCCCGTAGCGCTCGAAGAGCCGCTGCGCCCGAGTCGTCAGTTCGGCCGGCAGCACCAGCCCCGTCACGACATCCACAGCGGGATCGGCAAAGGCGGCAGCAAGCGCGCCCATCCAATCCCCAGCCACGCGAACATCGTCGTCGGTGAAGGCGACGATCCGGCCGCGCGCCTCTTCGATGCCACGATTGCGGGCACGGTCGAGTCCGGGGCGCGGCTCGAGCACGTAGCGGAAAGGCGTGCCTGCCACGAGTTCGCGAGTCGCGCTCGTAGTGGGAGCGTTGTCCACGATGATGACCTCGGCCGGCGGAGGCTGGAGCGCTGACAGCGATGCAAGGCACGTTGCCAGGAGCTCGGGGCGGTCGCGAGTGCACACGACCACCGATACCGCCCGCTCCGCGGTATCCCCGGACATATGGCTATGCTTGTGCCGTGTACGCGTCGATGATCACCCGCGCCTCTCCGCTCATCTTGACGCGTCCGTGATCGAGCCATACAGCACGGCTGCACAGTTCGCGCACGCTGTCGAGGTCGTGCGAGACGATCATCAGCGTCCCTCCACCCCGATGAAACTCGTGCAGAAATGACATGCACTTCTCGCGAAAGGCCTGGTCGCCAACCGCGAGCGCCTCGTCGATCAGAAGAATGTCCGGTTCCACGCGTGCGGCCACGGCGAAGGCGAGTCGTGCCTGCATGCCGGACGAGTAATATTTGACCGGCTCGTCGATGAAGTCGCCCACCTCGGCGAATTCCACGATTCCGGCGAAGCGCCGTTTGATCTCGCTGCGCGTCAGACCCATCACCGACGCGTAGAGAGCGATGTTCTCCGCACCAGTGAGCTCCGGGTGAAAACCCACGCCCAGCTCGATCACCGCCGCCAGCCGGCCATCCACTCGAACCGTCCCTTCACTCGGCTCGTAGATGCCGGCGATGAGGCGCAGCACGCTGCTCTTCCCCGACCCATTGTGCCCGATGAGTGCCACCGACTCGCCGCGAGTAACCTCGAGGTCCAGCCCCTGAAGAGTGAAGTGCGCGCGGCGCACGTGAATGGGGCGGCGCAACACGGTGCGGATGAAAAACTCCCGCAGCGAGCTGGTGCGATGCTCGTAGTGATGGAAACGCTTCACCACGCCACGGCATACCACCACCGGTTGCCCGGTGTGGTCAGACGAGCTCGGCAAAGACTCTCGTGTACTTGTGGAAGATTGCATAGCCTGCGGCGAAAAGCAGGACGGCAACAACGGCCGTACCGCCAAGTAGTTGCAGGGAGGGGAAGCGCCCCTCGTACAGGACGACGTGGTATAGCGTGAGCATCCCGGCCAGCGGGTTCACCGCGTAGAACGGGCGCATCCCCTCCGGCACGAGGTGCATGGGGTAGAACACCGGGGAGATGTAGAAGAGTGTCAGAAGCACCACGGGAAGCGCGTGCTGTATGTCGGTGTAGAACACGGCTGCCGTGGCGAGCGGCATCATCAAACCAAGCGCAATCATCACCTGAAACACCACCAGCAGCGGCACGAGAACGATCGCCAGCGGCACGCCCTGATGATGGAATACGATGAGCACGAGCATCACCAGCATGAGCTCGGCCAGGAACTCCACCAGCCGTGAGGCGGCGGTGCTGAGCACGAGCACCTCGGTGGGGAAGGCGACGCTTCGCCGCAATGCCGCGTGCTCGTTCAGAACGTACGTACCGGAGCTCAGGATCTGCATGATGAAGCTCCAGGCGAAGTAGCCGCTTATGAGAAACGCCCAGTAGTGCTCCACCGGAATCCGAATGATCCTGCTGAACACCACCACCAGCACCGCCACCATTGCCAGGGGATTCAGCAGCGTCCAGAAGAACCCCAGCGCAGAACGCTGATACTTGATCTTCAGGTTGCGCAGCGTGAGGTTGCGCAACAGCTCGCGAAACCGCCACACGGCCAGCAGTCCTTCGGGGCGATCGGAGTTGTAGAAGGCGGTGGAGGTCATTGGTGCGTTGGTTGACGATGGTGGAGTCCTTCGATTGCGAACCAGATGCCTCCAATCGCGCCCACTGCCGTGAGGCATACGAAGTACACCAGCCCGAATGCAACGGCGTTTGCCGCGGGAATGCCGAACGGCAGCAGGAGGAGCACCCATGCGCCCTCCCGCACCCCCAGTCCGGACAGCGTGATCGGAAGCATCGTGGCAATGCTCACCAGCGGAACCGCCAGAAGATAATAGTGCAGAGGCACTGCGACCCCGAGTCCAAGGCCGAGAACCACCCATGCCATGATGTAGGCGCCCTGAACCAGCAAGGAAAGCACTAGCCAGCGCACCCACACCTCGGGGTGACGGCGGAGCATTGCGGTCGCGCGCCTGATCTCCACCTTCCATCGGTGCGCGGCCGGCAGACGGCTCACGAACACCAGCGCCACCAGGAGAAGGACGCCGAGTCCGGCGACTGCAAGGAGTGGAACGATACCCGGCCCGGAGTACACTGGACGACCGAGCGCAGCCACCACCGTGCTGCTGGTAACCGCCAGGCCGATGCCGAGAAACACGAGCAGCGCCACGAATCCGAGCAACCGGTCGAGCACGATCCCCGACACGCCTTCTCCCGGGTGCTCGAGGGCGGCGGCGAGTGCGTAGGCGCGCACTGCATCACCGCCGACCGCGGTCGGAAGGAACAGGCTGAAGAACTGTCCGATCATCGAGATCCGGAACAGGTACCAGGTGCTCAGCGTGTCGGCGAGGAGCAACGCCTGAAGGCGCACCGCGCTCAGCCATTTGGCGAGGATGATGGCGGCCACAGTGCCTGTGCTGCCCAGCAGGGCGCCGCGGATCGAGATAGCCCGGAAGTCGGCGAGGTCGACGCGATGGATCAGGTAGGCGATGATCGCCACACCGGCCGCGGCACGCAGCCAGAAGTACAGTCGCCTCCGCGCCACGGTCCCGCGTTCATCCGGATGCCTGGCGTCGTCGGGCGGAGGCGAGTGACTCGCGGGCATCACTGTCGCGTACCGGGGCTTGAATGCGCCGGCGACGCGGACGATTTTGGACCGCCTGCGTTCAGATCGAAGATGACCCAGTCTGCGGTGCGGACGTGCTCCCTGGTGTGGTCCATAAGATGTCGCGCAAAGCCTGGGCGCTCCGCATCGATGTCATTGGTCCTGGTCACGATTCCGAACCACCGCGCTCCGAGCGATCGCAGCTCCTCAATGATCTCGATGGCATCTGCATCCTCCGGGAAGTCGACTCCCGTGCCCCAGGTGTGCGCCGGAGGAAAGACCCAGCCACGTCGCTCGCTGTAGAAGATGGCCACCGGATCGGGCGCCGCATCCGCGATGGTCACGACCAGATCGCCAGGCTCGCTCACCTCGCGCAACGCCAGCCCGAGCTCGCGACCGGGGCCGGCATATGGATGGTACATCCACCCCAGTCGTGGCCGAGCATAGAATACCACCGCCGCCAGCGCTGCCGCGATGACCAGTGCGCTCAGCCGCGCACTTGCGTGTCGTCCAACGAATACGGCCGCAGTGACCAGCGCGTGTGCGGCGAGTGCTGCAACCGCCGGATTCAGGATCTGAAGGTTCCACGGGTTGTTCACGAGCTCGCGCCCACCCGCCAGGAAGAGCACGGCGCCTCCCACCAGCCACCAATGAAAGAGCCACGGGGTGCCCTGTTCGCGCTTCGAACGCGGTGGGCGTAGCAGCAGGCCAGCGCCAAGCATCACGATCACTGGCATCGTCCACAGCCAAATCGTCGCCCGGTTCGCGAGCCCCGGGAGGAAGAAGCGATGCTCCAGCACTCGGGCCCATCCGAGATCCCACAACCAGTTGCCCGCACCGGCGAAGTGATGCGGCGGGTAGGTGAGTGCGAGGTGCCGGGCCCAGGCGTAGTAGGCCACCACCGGCAGGAGGATGAGTGCGGCGCCAGCCAACGCTGGAAGCAGCTCGCGAGGTCGCATCAGGCCGCGCCACCCTCGCATCGTCACCGCCGCGTAAAGCATCGGGAGACCGACGATCAGTCCTGGAATCTTCGTGAGCCCACCAAGGGCACCCAGCACTCCCGCGCCGATCAGCGAACCTGTCGTACGGGTCTGAAGGTAGCACAACCAGAGCCAGACCGCTGCGGTCATGAAGGCGACCATGGCCGGATCCGGCAGAAAGGAGCGATCCACGAAGATCGCCCCCGGAATCACGGCCAACATCCACGCTGACGCGAGCGCCCTCGGTTCATCCCAGGCCCGGCGCACCAGCGCATATAGCGCGATGATGCCGGCAAGGCCGAACATGATCGCCACTCCCCTTCCAATCCAGTCCCGCTGGCCGAACAGGCGATAACCGATCGACGCCAGATAGGTAACCGTCTGAAACTCCCGGCCCTGGTATCCCGGTCCGGGCCCCGTCCAGTCCACCTGCGGATAGAAGATGTTCGGGTTGGTCCGGTAGAAGTTGCCGGCAATCATGGCGGTGCTGGACTGCCGCCAGCTGAAGGCGTCCACGTAAGGCTGCCGAATGCGCTCCATGCGGAGCGCCGCCCCTACGGCCAGCGCGGCCACGAGGATGACCATGGAACGCTGCGAGATGTTCAGCCAGGCGAGACTCGCGCCCCACCAATGCAGCCCGCGGCCAGCCGGCATGTTCCCGGCGTCCCTCTTGACGGTCATCAGGTTTCCGGCTGCTCGTCGCTGGACTTCCCAAGCAGGATGCAGCCCAGCTGAGCGCCCACGCTTGCCAGATCGAACCGAGCTTCGGCGCGCGCCCGCCCATGCGCACCCAGAGCGTGCCCTAGCTGCACATCGTCCAGCACACGCGACAATGCCATGGCGAGCGCCGGCGGATCGTCGGTCGGCACGACCAGCGCACCCGAGCCCTCGCCATCGTCGAAGATGTCGCTTACGCCAGCTGCGGCAGCGGCGACGACCGGCAGTCCGGTCGCCATTGCCTCGATTGGTGCTACGGGGAACCCCTCGTGTCGGCTGGGGAAGACAAACACGTCGCCCGCCGACAGGTACCGCCTGATGGCCTCCCGGTCGAGCACGAATTCGTCGACCCATGTCACCGGTGCCGCGTTCCGCACGGCGAGCACCCGCGCGAGCTCGCCCGCGTCACTTCCGCTTCCCACCAGCAGCAGGCGGATCGGAGCCGGGTGGGCCATACCGGCGACGATATCCCAGGCGTCCATTAGCACATCCAGTCCCTTGCGCCACATCTCCACGCGACCATGCCAGACGGCTACCCGCTCCCCGGGCGCTATGCCCAGCGAGCGCCTGGTTGCTTCGCGTTCAGCGTCCTGCGTTGTCCAGCCCCGTACATCCATGGGGTTGAAGATGTGAGCAACGCGTGCGGGATCGACATCATGCAGCTGGCCCAGGCGGCGCAACTCATCGCTGCTGCCCACGATGAATCCAGCGCAGCGGCGGATGGTGTGCGGGCGAACGCGGCGCTCGATGCGGCTCATCTGCCAGCCGCCGCCCTGGAAGGATCCGAATACCGGCAGACGGAGCAGAGCGCCAAGGGCAACGCAAACATCGAAGCGCGGATAGTCATACTCCTGGCAGAGCACCGCCACACATCCATCTCGGCGCAGCGCACGGGCCAGCCGCCAGAGCGGCGTCGCGAAATACGGGGCGAGCTCGGCGGCAATCTCATGACGGCGGCCGAGCCAGCCGCCAGAGCGGCGTCGCGAAATACGGGGCGAGCTCGGCGGCAATCTCATGACGGCGGCCGAGCCAGCCGCCAGAGCGGCGTCGCGAAATACGGGGCGAGCTCGGCGGCAATCTCAT
>CAYXRS010000118.1:0-10379 GCA_964467195.1 uncultured Gemmatimonadaceae bacterium | reverse complement strand
GCCGGCGGCGGCGGCGCTCGCCGTCGTCCGCGGGCTCGGCGCCTCGCTCGGAACTGTAGGTCGTCGGCCCTTCGCTCTCCTCCTCCTCGGTGCGCTGCGGCGCAGCCAGACGCGCCTCGGCGATCGTGTCGGCGATCGCCTTCGTGATCAGCTCCACCGACCGGATCGCGTCATCGTTGCCGGCAATGGGAACGGTGATCAGGTCGGGGTCCGCATTGGTGTCGACGATAGCGACGATCGGAATACCGAGCTTGTTGGCCTCGTTGACGGCGATTCGCTCCTTCTTGGAGTCGATGACGAACATAAGACCGGGCACCCGGGTCATCGTTTTGATTCCCGCGAGATACTTGGCAAGCTTGTCGCGCTCGCGGGTCATCATGAGCTGTTCCTTCTTGGTATAATTCTCGAACTCACCCCCAGTCTCGCTGCCCGCCTCGAGCTCCTTCAGGCGGCGAATCTGCTTCTTGACGGTCTGGAAGTTGGTCATCATTCCGCCGAGCCAGCGCTCCGTGACGTGGAGGGCGCCGCAACGCTGCGCCTCCTCCAGCACGATTGCCTTGAGCTGCCGTTTGGTGCACACGAAAAGCACGTTCTCGCCACGCATCACGACCTCGCGAACGAGCTGCTGCGCCAGCTCGATCTGTCGCAGCGTCTTCTGGAGGTCGATGATGTGAATGCCGTTGCGCTCGGCGAAAATGTACCGGCGCATCTTGGGGTTCCATCGGCGCGTCTGGTGGCCGAAGTGAACGCCCGCTTCGAGGAGCTGCTCGAGATGAGGTTGCGTCATTGCGTTGCTTGTACCATTTCGGGTTTTTTGCCTCCGCTCCCGTCAGCGCCAACCTGCGACCGGCTAACCGGCACCCGCGGCGGCTCGGGGGGCGTGCGAAGTTTCCGGGCTTGGGCCGAGGGTCGAGATTCGAAACACCGAACTCCGACGGCCCAACCCCGCACTGCCTTGCTGAGCCCGGATCGGCTTACGGGGCTTACCGAATCCCCAACGCCGCATTCCGGGCCGTCGAATCTACCGCTTCGAGAACTGGAACCGCTTCCGAGCCTTGGGACGACCGGGCTTCTTGCGCTCGACCGCTCGGGCATCACGCGTAAGCAACTCCAGGTCGCGCAGCTTCCGCTTGAGTGCTTCGTCCGACCTCACCAATGCACGGGCGACGGCGAGGCGAAGTGCCCCGGCCTGCCCGCTCATCCCTCCGCCGGACAGCTTGGCCGTCACGTCGAAGCGGCCGAGCGTGTCGGTGGCGGCGAAGGGCTGCTGAATTGACGTCACCAACGAAGGACGCGGGAAGTAGTCCCCCAATGTCCGACCGTTGACGTCCCACTTCCCCGAGCCAGGCCGGAGATAGAGTCGGCAGACGCTCTCCTTGCGCCGCCCGATCGTATGGATGACCCCTTCGGCCATTACTTCGTCTCGCTGGTCTTGAGGTTGAGTTCGGTCGGCTGCTGTGCCGCATGAGGGTGTTCGGCTCCGGCATACACGCGGAGCTTCCGGCGCAGCTCTTGCCGCCCGAGTGTACTCTTGGGGAGCATGCCGTGGACGGCCTTCTCGATTACTCGTTCAGGGTGCTTCTCGATCATCGTCTGAAACGGCGTGAACCGCGCATGACCCATGTAGCCGGTGTGACGGAAGTACTGCTTTTGCTCCGCCTTTCGCCCGGTGACTCGCACCTTCGCGGCATTGATGACGATGACGTTGTCTCCAGTGTCCATGTGCGGCGTGAACATCGGCTTGTGCTTGCCGCGAATGATCTTCGCCACTTCGGAGGCCAGACGACCGAGGACCATACCGTCCGCATCGACGATGTACCACCGATGCTCGATATCCTTGGGCGTAGCTGAATAGGTTTTCATTGCGTGACTGGTTCCCACCGTGAGAGCGGCGCCCCTCCACCGCTGGGTGCGCGAGCGGCAGCCGATACTCGGCCCTATTCTTGACAGACCTGTAAGCTACGAAAGGAGTTAGGCGTTGTCAACGGAGCCTCTGAAGACGCTCAGACAGGGTGATGGCCAGCGGGGCAGCCAGGGGTGGCGCTTTCTCTGCTGTTTTCCGCTGTTGGCCACCGCGCTCGTTGCATTTGGCTGCGCACCAAGAATGGCCGGTCAGCTGACGGCGCTGTGCGATGGTCGCCACGTCTCGCAGCGGGTCACCATCGTGGTGGACTCCGTAGTCCCCCACGCCAGTCCGGCCATTCACGATATTCTCGGGCGCCGTGCGGATCTGATGCTGACGCTGTTGTCCGAGACTGGAATCCGCCGCTGCGTAGACCAATCGGGAGTAGCGTCGTGGACGGGCGAAATACCGCAGGTCCTGGAGACGGCCACCGATCCCGACCGGCGGCTGGAGTGGCGAATCGAGGGCGAGGATGTGGTGGTTGCCTTCAACCCACTGGTTGTCGACAACAATCTCGGCATGGCGCTTCCTCTCCGGGGGGGCATGGGTCGCTGGTCTCTTTCGGGACTCGCTGGGGAGCTCGCGTCGGGTCGGGCGATTCCGGAGAGCGCGGCGGTGCCCTAGCTTACTCCAGCTCCACGAGGATGGCCCCTTTTTCAACGGCCTGCCCTTCTGAAACGAGCACCGCGTTCACCCGACCTGGGCCGACGGCGCGGAGCTCGTTTTCCATCTTCATCGCTTCCATGACGACTATAGCATCGCCGCTCTGGATCTCGTCGCCCTTGGATACGATAACTCGAACTATCAGCCCGGGCATCGGTGCGACGATTGGCATGGGCCCGCCGGGACCCGCGCCAGCGCCGGTCATGTCGCGAATGGTGCGCATGCGCTCATCGAGCGCCTCGACCTCGTATCGAAATCCACCCAGCCAGAAGGTGTATGCGCCGCGGGTTTCTCCGCGACGTACGACGACGCGGTGCACGGCTTCGCCAATATTGACCATTCGAATCGGCGTTCCCTCGACGTCCTGCACAGACGCCTCGAGCCAGGTCGATTCATCTCCAAACCGGATGCCGCCGGGGCCGACGTCGACTTCGATGCGTTCACCATTCACGGTGACCACGTATTTCACGTTTCCTCCATCCGCTCCAGGACGCAGACCGTTTCCACGTGCGCCGTCTGCGGAAACATGTCGAACGGTTGCACGGAGTGGATCTCATGCCGTGGCAGACGGGTCAGATCGCGGGCCAGTGTCGCGGGGTTACAGCTCACGTAGATGATCGTTTGCGGCGGCACGGCGGCGAGCGCTGCGGTCACATCCGCCGATGCTCCGGTGCGCGGCGGATTCAGGATCACGAGATCTGCAGGCAGGGCGCCCGGCAGCGCATGCTCGACACGCGCTGCCATGCTGCGCGACGGTGCCGCAAGCCGCATGGCGCACCATGCAGCGGCCGCGCGATCAACCTCGATGGCCGTCACGCGCGCACCGGTGGCAGCGAGCGCGATAGCCGCCTCACCCGTGCCGGCGTAGGCATCTATGATCGACGTGGGAGCACGGCGCGTCGCCTCCACGAGGACCCGCTCATGAAGTAGTGCGGCCATTTCGATGTTCACCTGCGCGAAGCTGGCGCCGGGGGGCCGCTCGCCGCCACGGCTGTGCAGCATCCGGCCATCGCTTCCGAGGGGCGTCCACCAGATTTCCGTCAGCCGCGCCACACTCGCAAAAAAGCGGTCGCTGTCACTCCAGGCCGTCCCTCCCTCCAGAATGAACGTGGCACTTTCACCACCACTGTCCTGATCCACTCGCACGGCAGCGCGTAGCTCGGGTCCATGTGGTAGCAACTCGCCCACAGCGAGTATCTCACGCCAGAGGGTGATCACCCGCTCATCGGCGATTGGGCAGTCGGCAAGCGCGAAGATGTGGCGAGGGTCGTCGAATGGGTGCAGGCCGGCCAGCCATCTTCCTCCACGCCTGCGCATGGCCAGCGTGAGCTTGCGACGGTAGCGCCATGCTCGGGGGCTGCCAATGGCGCCGGGAATCGACACCTTTCGCCTCCCGATGCGCTCGAGCGCATCAGCAACGATGCGGGTCTTGGCGGCGAGTTGCGCTTCGTAAGTGAGATGCTGAAGCTGGCAGCCGCCGCACCTGTCACGGGTGTAGTGCAGACACGACGGCTCGGTTCTGGATTGTGCGGGCACGATGAGAGAAACCAGCTGGCCGCGCGCGAAGCGGCCGCTGGCGTGCGGTGCATAGCGAACGCGAACCCGGTCGCCAGGTGCAGTGCGAGGGACGAAGACTACCACACCATTGCTGCGTCCGACGCCGTCGCCGCCCGCGGCGATGGCGTCGATCGCGAGCTCTCGGATGTCGCTCACTCGCGCAATCCGCCGCGACGGGCGGCTTCCTTCCAGACAGACACCGTGTCGCCCAGCGGGAGGTTGGTTGTCGCAATTCGACGACGGACCCTCTCTCGCTCTGCCAGAAGGGCACCGGCGATTGCTGCCGCCCTGAGGCCCTCGGCAGGCGGGGAAACGGAGGTAAGCGAGTCCAACCTCTGTTCCAGCCACTGAATGCTTATATCGCCCCGGCGGAACTCCTCATCCTCCATCACACGAAGGTGGAAGTCTCTGGAGGTCTCGACTCCTTCCACCGTGAGCTCGAGAAGCGCGCGATGCATGCGCGCGATCGCCTCCTCACGCGTCTGCGCCCACACGATCAGCTTGGCGAGCATTGGATCGTAGTGGAGTCCCACTTCGGTGCCGATTCCAATGCCGCCATCCCATCGCACACCCGGTCCGCCCGGCAGGCGCAGGTAACTGATGCGCCCCGTGGAAGGAAGGAAGTTCTGGTAAGGATCTTCGCTCGTGATGCGACATTCGATGGCCCATCCGTGCGGTTCGATCTCCTCCTGCAGCAACGGGAGCCGCTCTCCAGCGGCTATTCGCAGCTGCCATTGCACCAGGTCGATGCCCGTCACCATTTCGGTTACCGGGTGCTCTACCTGCAGGCGCGTATTCATCTCCAGAAAATAGAAGCAACCCTCACGATCGAGGAGAAACTCGCATGTGCCGGCGTTGACATAGCCAGCGGCCTGCGCAGCACGCACGGCTGTGTCGCCCATCGTGCGGCGCAGCGCGGGTGACACGGCAATGCTGGGCGCCTCCTCGATCATCTTTTGGTGCCGCCGCTGGATGGAGCACTCGCGCTCGCCCAGATGGAGCATGGTTCCGTGCGAGTCGCCAAGAATCTGAACCTCCACGTGTCGGGGACCGAGTATGTACTTCTCGATGTAGATTCCATCATCGCCGAAAGCGTTCTGCGCTTCGCGGGCCGCCGACTTGAACGAGGCCTCGATCTCCGTCCCCTCGTGGACGAGGCGCATTCCCTTCCCTCCTCCGCCGGCTTGGGCCTTGAGCAGGACCGGGAACCCGAACTCCTCGGCGATCTCCGACGCGTGCCTGGCGTCACGGACGGCCTCCATGGTGCCAGGCACGACGGGAACACCCGCCTCCATCGCCAGTTTTCGTGCCTCGGTCTTGCTGCCCATGGCAGCGATCGCGTCGGGAGGCGGCCCTACGAACGTGAGACCGGCGTCGCGGACCGCCCGCGCAAACCACTCCCTCTCGGCAAGGAAACCGTAGCCGGGATGGACCGCCTCTGCTCCCGTGCGCTTCGCGATCTCGATCATCCGCTCGCCTAGCAGGTAGCTCTGCGACGACGGCGGCGGACCGATCCGGATTGCCTCGTCTGCCTCACGCACGTGCGGTGCACCGGCGTCAGCGTCGCTATAGATAGCGACGGTGCGCGCACCGAGCTCGCGACAGGCGCGTACGATGCGCAGCGCAATCTCGCCCCGGTTCGCTATCAGGACCTTGGAGAACATCAGAACGCGCGCGTGGTTTGCCCTGGGGCTCCGGCCTCAGAGTGGTATGTTCCCATGCTTCTTGGGAGGGTTCCGGTCGCGCTTACCCTGGAGCGTCACGAGCGCGTCAATGAGCAGCGGGCGGGTGTCTCGTGGATCGATGACGTCGTCCAGGTACCCGCGAGACGCCGCGATGTAAGGATGGGCGAGCTTGTCGCGGTATTCGCCAATCTTGCGTTCGGTGGCTGCTTCCGCGTCCCCCGATTCGGCGATCTCCTTGCGGAAGAGTATCTCGACAGCCCCTTTCGGTCCCATGACAGCAATCTCGGCGGTGGGCCAGGCGACGTTGAAATCGCCGCGGATGTGCTTGCTGCTCATCACGTCGTAGGCGCCACCATAGGCCTTGCGTGTGATGACTGTGAGCTTGGGCACGGTTGCCTCGCAGTAGGCGTAGAGCAGCTTGGCGCCGTGCTTGATAATCCCGCCATGCTCCTGCCCTACACCGGGCAGAAATCCGGGAACATCCTCGAACGTCACGATCGGGATGTTGAACGCATCGCAGAAGCGGATGAAGCGCGCAGCCTTGATGGAGGAGGCGATGTCGAGCACGCCTGCGAGCACTGCGGGCTGGTTCGCTACCAGGCCGATGCTGTAGCCACCAAGGTGGGCGAAGCCACAAAGGATGTTCGATGCGTAGGTCGGCTGAACCTCGTAGAACTCACCATCATCGACGACCCTCCTCACGACTTCGTGCATGTCGTACGGTTTGTTGGGATTGTCCGGTACGATGTCGAGCAGCGTCTCGTCACGCCGATCGCGAGGATCGGCGCCACTGCCCGTGGGCGGACCGTCAAGGTTGTTCGACGGTATGTACCGGAACAGTCGACGGATCGCGTCGAGGCAGGCAAGCTCCGAGTCACAGGCGAAGTGTGCCACGCCCGAGGTGCCGGCGTGAGTATCCGCCCCACCGAGCTGTTCCATGGAGACGTCCTCGTGCGTCACCGTCTTGACCACGTTGGGACCGGTCACGAACATGTAGGACGTGCCGCGAACCATGTAGATGAAGTCAGTGATGGCCGGCGAGTAGACCGCGCCTCCGGCGCAAGGGCCGAGTATGGCGGAGATCTGCGGCACCACCCCCGAAGCGAGCGTGTTGCGCAGGAAGATGTCGGCATATCCGCCCAGCGAGACCACCCCCTCCTGGATGCGCGCCCCGCCGGAGTCGTTGAGGCCGATCACGGGCGCGCCGTTGCGCACCGCGAGATCCATCACCTTGCAGATCTTCTCGGCATGCGCCTCCGACAACGATCCGCCGAAGATCGTGAAATCCTGCGAGAAGACGTAGACTAGCCTCCCCTCGATCCTCCCATAGCCGGTCACCACGCCATCGCCGTAGAACAGCTGCGACGACATTCCGAAGTCGCTCGAGCGGTGTGTCACGAACCGGTCCAGCTCTACGAACGTATCCTCGTCCAGGAGCGCATCGAGTCGCTCCCGCGCGGAGAGTTTGCCTTTTGCGTGCTGTGCTTCGAGCCTGGCAGCGCCGCCGCCCAGCTCGGCTTGAGCGCGCCGACGCGCCAGCAGGTCGAGTTTTTCTCGCATTGTCATGGCCGCGATAAGCTAGCTGACCGGCTCAGTGGTATCTAGCGGCCGACGATAGCCCGTAAGCGCTTTCCAAGTCCGACGGCGAACGTCGCCCGGACCGCTCGGTGGAGACGACGGTAGCGCGACTCGGAATACGGGTACCAGTACGGCTCGCGCGTCAGAGTCAGCCTGGAGCCAACCACCGACTTGGTCCGCACGAACTCCAACAGTCCTTCGGAACCCAGCAAACGGCCGTAGCCGCTTAATCCGGTCCCACCGTAGGGCAACGGCAGTCCCATGTTGGTCATGACATCATTGATCACCACGGCGCCGCAGTGCAGCCTCTCCGCCAACACGCGAGCGCGATCGGTATCACGCGACCAGATGCTGGCATTGAGACCGTAAGGACTCAACCGCGCGATTCGAATTGCATCGGCGTCGTCGGAAACGGGCGTGACTGCGAGCACAGGGCCGAAGATCTCGCGACGATGCAGCGCGCACTCCTCGTTTGCATCTGCGATGAGCGTGGCCGGATAGACTGGGGGCACCTGACTGACTGGCGCACCGCCGGCTAGAATGCGAGCGCCGCGTTCCCGCGCATCCACCACCAGCTCTTCGATCTGCTGCAACCGTCCTCCGGCGGTCAAAGCACCGATGTCCTCCGGTGCCCTGATGCGTTCGATCTCTACCGCGGCGAGGTGCAGAAATCGATCGTATACCGATCTGTATACCAGCGCCCGTCGGAGGGACATGCAGATCTGCCCGCTGTTCGCCGTGGCCGCCCAGACGGTCCCCGCGGCGGCGCGCTCCAGATCGGCGTCATCACAGACGACAGCCACGTCGTTCGCGCCGAGCTCGAGAACCAGCGGCGTGAGCTGCTCTGCCGCGAGTGCTGCGACGCGACGGCCGGCCGCTATTCCACCAATGAACACGAGTTTGTCAACACCCGTCCGGATCAGAGCCTCCCCCTCTTCGGCCCCGCCCTCGAGGATCATTAGGATGTCAGGATGCTCCGGTACCGCCTCTCGGACGAGCGATTCCAGCAGCCGCGCAGTCCGCGGCGCGCGCTCGGACGGTTTGAGAACCACGGTGTTCCCGGCCATGAGCGCCGAAAGCGTAGGGAGAGCGGTTAACAGGAAAGGAAAGTTGGCGGGAGCAATGACACCCATGACTCCAAAAGGTTCGTACCACTTCTCGCCGGTCCTGTGTACGAGCGGCCAGGTTGATATGCGCTTCCTGCCGAGCGTGCGCTCCCCTTCCGCCTCGAGAAAGCGCAACAGCAGAGCGATCAGAGTCACTTCGTGGACGATGCACTCACTGCGCGGCTTGCCGATCTCCTCATGGACGGTCTCGACGATGTCGTCCATTCGGTCGATCAGCGCACGGCGCAGCAGTCGCATCCGCGCGGCGCGCTCGCGCAGGGGCACCGCCCACCACCGTCGATGCGCCTGGCGTGCGCGACTGATGGCTACCCGGGCCGTTTCATTTGCCCGGCTGGGCATCACGTCGTTCGGCTGCAACTTCGTCACGGCTGACCTCGCCACGTGCCTTCCGGCACGTCTGTTCGCGCACCCGTCACCACCAACAACTACATCCGCGGGATGAACATGATGTGTGCTTTTGGCGTGCCCGGATTCATGAGCCAGGGTGAACCTTCGGCTGGCGTGGCCGAGAGTCCCATTGATTCCGGCGTGGCGCCTGGTACGTAGATCACGAACAGCGGGCGAGCCCCCGTCACCGTTCCGGTGGCGGGATCGTAACTCTGCGGCGGGCCGGTGAGTGAGTATAGCGCCGCTGGTTGGCTCGGCAGCTGGAGTCGACCGGACTCTATATCGGCGTTCCGAACGCTGTCCACCAATGTGTCGGCAACACCGGCCGCACGAAGCTCGCGACCGCGCGCCATGAAGGGCTCCAGCGATCTGTGATAACAGGCGACATGGAACCGCTCGGCGCCCGGCGCACTCGCCAGACAGATGAATGGTCCGCTGCCTGCGCGCAGCGTGGTCAGCTTGCCGACGGCCGAGTATCCGAGGACGGTGGCGTCCGCCCGGAACTCCTCAGGGAGAGGCAGGATCGCTGACGCGATCTGCTGCTCGGATGTCGGTGCTGGCACGACCTTGCTCGTGTCTTGCGCCGCAACGTCGGCGGTTGTGTAGACCAGCCAGAGAAGCACGGGTAAGATGGTGAGTCGCATTGCGAGCCTCCGCGGGTCGTGTGTCAGATCCATGATGCAACTCCGTGGAGCGGAGAGCCTCCGGTCGCCGGTAGCCGGGCCGCCGGGCCCGCCGAGGAAATTCCGACTGACATGGGGAAGATGCCTCCTTCACGCTCACTCGCCAGGGGTGGGCCGACGATCCCAAAAAGAACGTCCCTGGATACAATCCGAGGGACGTTCTGCTCACCACCAACCGAGGGACGTTCTGCTCACCACCAAGGCGCGTATCGCTAGTAGAATCACTCCTCGTCAGCTTCCTGCGCCTCGGCCAACGCTTCTGCCGAGATGTGGGCAGCGCCAAAATGCTCTGCCTCAGCCTCCTCCATTGGAATCACCTTGGAGGGCGTCTCCGGTCGAGGAGGCTGCTCGTCGGGAATGTTGGTCACGTTGAGCACGATGCGACGGTGGATCGGGTCCACCTCGAGGATCTGCATTTCGAGGTTCATCCCTTCGTACACCACATCAGCGGGGCTCACGACGTGCTGAGTGGTTCCAAGGTGACTGATGGGGACGAATCCTTCAATGTCGTCGCCGATGTCCACCACCACACCCTTGTCCATCAGACGGACAACATGGCCTCGAACCTCCGTACCGACCGGGAAGCGCTCACCGATACTGAGCCACGGATCCTCGGTCGCCTGCTTGAGCCCGAGACTGATTCGCTTCTGCTCAGCATCGATGTTGAGGATGACGACATCCACGGCGTCGCCCTTCTTCACTACCTCGGATGGATGCTGGACTCTCTTCGTCCAGGACATGTCGGAGATGTGAATCAGTCCATCGATACCGGGCTCGATTTCAACGAAAGCGCCGA
>CAYXRS010000117.1:0-10387 GCA_964467195.1 uncultured Gemmatimonadaceae bacterium | reverse complement strand
CCGCGCAGCCGGCAGCGCGCGTCGCTCCGGCACGAGGAGCGTCAACGGCGCGCCCGACGAACACGGCCGGGAAGGTGCCTACCCGTTACACGGTGCAGGCGGCGGCGGTGAAGGAGCGCGACGAAGCGATCGAGCTGCGCATCGCGCTCGCCGAGGCC
The DNA here is from genome assembly GCA_964467195.1 of uncultured Gemmatimonadaceae bacterium. GTDB lineage: Bacteria > Gemmatimonadota > Gemmatimonadetes > Gemmatimonadales > Gemmatimonadaceae > CAYXRS01. The sequence goes on along the minus strand of CAYXRS010000117.1, from coordinate 10,229 downwards.
GGATTCCCGGCGCGCATCCTTCAGGACGAGGATTACTTCCGCATCCGCGTCGGCATCTTCACCACCCGCGCTGCCGCCGAGCAGTACGCGCGACGGATGCGCGCCCGCGACTTCGAGGCGTGGGTTACCGTGGCGGAACAGCCCTGACCGGGCAGCGCGCCTCGAGGCGCGCTTCGGGGCGCGCGTCCGAGCAGCGCGCTTCGAGGTAGGCCGCGGAAGAACCGTATGAGCGAGCGCTCTGCTGCCAGCTGAGCGCTCGCTCTTTCTCACCGCGCGTTCCGTACTGTCGCCGCGCGCCGCACCCCTTACCTTTCGTCTTCACCCTGCCTTTCCTCAGAGATGCCACTCGCCTCCCGTTTGCAGGCCACACTCGGTACATCCTTCCGCGTCGACCGCGAGCTCGGCGGCGGTGGGATGTCGCGCGTGTTCGTGGCCGAGGAGGTGGCGCTGGGGCGGCAGGTGGTGATCAAGCTGCTGCCTCCCGACACGGCGGCGGCGGTGAGCGCGGAGCGCTTCCGGCGGGAGATCCAGCTGGCGGCAAGGTTGCAGCATCCGCACATCGTGCCGCTCATCACCACCGGCGAGATGGATGGCCTCCCCTTCTACATCATGCCGTTCGTGGAGGGCGAGTCGCTGCGGGCGCGGTTGGTGCGTCATGGTGAGATGCCGCTGGCGGATGCGTTGCGTACGTTGCGCGAGGTGGCGTCGGCGCTTGCCTACGCGCACGAGCGTGGCGTTGTGCACCGCGACATCAAGCCGGAGAACGTGCTCATCTCGCACGACTCCGTAATGGTCACCGACTTTGGCGTCGCCAAGGCGATCAGTGCATCCGCGGACACGCCGGAGAGCGCCGGTCTGACGTCGATGGGGATGGCGATGGGGACGCCGGCGTACATGGCGCCGGAGCAGGCGGCGGCGGATCCGGCCACCGATCATCGCGCCGACATATACGCACTCGGCATCATGGCGTACGAGCTGATCAGCGGCACTCCGCCCTTTGCAGGGCGTTCGGCCGGGCAGATGCTCGCGGCGCATCTGGCCGAGACGCCGGAGCCGCTCTCGGTGCGCCGGCCGGGTGTGCCCGAGTCGCTCGAGACGTTAGTTATGCGCTGTCTGGAGAAGCGGCCGGCAGATCGCCCGCAGAACGCTACGGAAGTGGTCCGCGCGCTGGATGGCGTGCTCTCCACCGGATCGATGACGCCGGCAACAGGCGCGCGCGGGGTGGTCCGCAGGCGGGGGACCCGCAAGCATGTCATCATGACGATCGCGCTTGGCCTGCTCCTCCTGCTGGGCGGCGCGGTGTGGCGCGGATTCTTCTGGTCGTCGGCGCCGTCCGCCAGTGAGCGCGGCGTCACCATGCTCGCGGTACTCCCGTTCGAGAACCAGGGACCGGCGGAGGATGCGTACTTCGCCGACGGCATAGCCGAGGCAATCGCCAACCGGCTGGCGACGCTCGAAGGGATCGGCGTCATCGACCGGCGGAGCGCCAGCGAGTACGCCGGCAGCGGGCGAAGCGTGCGCGAGATCGGTCGCGAGCTGGGGGTGGACTACGTCCTCCTCGGCACCGTGAGGTGGGCGACGGCGGGAGGCGAGCGGCGCGTGCAGATAAGTCCATCACTCGTGCGCGTGTCGGACGCAACCACGCGCTGGGCGGCGGAGCCTTACGTGGTGACGCCGACCGACGTCTTCGAGGTGCAGTCTGACGTGGCGCTGCGCGTGGCACGCGCGCTGGACGTGGCGCTTGGCGAACGCGAGCGCGGCATGCTCGCCGAGCGTCCGACCTCGGATGCTCAGGCGTACGACTACTATATGCGCGGACAGGACTTCCTTCGACAGGCGGAGGGGATCACGCAGCCGCGCTTCCTCGTGCTGGCGGAGGAGATGTTCGGGCGCGCGATCGCGCGTGATCAGGGATTCGGCGCGGCGTACGGCCAGCGGGCGCGGGCGCTGTTCAATCTCGCGTCGGCTTCGCCATCCGACGCCGAGCGGCGGCGTGCGCTGGGAGAAGCGATGGCAGAGGCGCGGCGAGTGGCACCCGATGCACCGGAAGTGCGGTCGATCAACGCCTGGTACCTGATGTTCTATGAGAACGACCCCGACCGCGGCTACGAGGAGATGGTGCGCGCTCAGGCGGCACGTCCCAACGACGCGTCGCTTCTCTCACAGCTCGGCACGCAGCAGATACTTCGGGGACGGTGGGAGGAAGGACTGGCCAACCTGGACGCTGCCGTGGTGCTCGACCCGCGATCCACGGTAGCGCTTACACACGCGGCGTCGTCGGCGATCAATTATCGCCGCTTCGATGACGTCGATCGCTACTCAGACCGCATCATCGAGCTTTCACCCGACTCGTGGACCGGATACTCGCTGAAGGCACAATCGGCGATACTTGCCCGCGGGGACACCGCCGCGGCACGACGAATCATCACGGGCGCCGAATCCCGCCTCCCGCCGCCACCCGGCGCAGTGGTGCAGATGTATCCATTGTTCGGTCCCGAGTACAAGGCGCGCTACGAGCGGGCGACGCTGGCGTCCATAGGCGCGCAGCAGGCGTTCGACAGCGTGAACTTCCATCTCGGTCGTGGGCTCTACTTCACGCGCGTCGGACGACCCGAAGCCCGTGGGCAGCTCGACTCGGCGCTCATCATCCTCGACCGCATTCAGGGCCCGCGGGTGAATGCGGCGTCCGTGCACGGCGCGTACGCAATGCTCTACGCCGCGCTCGGTCGCGAGAGCGATGCGCGAGCCTCGCTTGCTCTGGCGACGCGGGCGACCGAGGACGCGGCAACCAACCCGCAGTCCGTCTCCGCCATCAACAGCATCGCCATTGCCCACACGCTCCTTGGCGACCACGATGCCGCCGTCGCAGCACTCCGCCGCGCGCTCGAGCTGCCCGCCGGCGTCACGGTGCCGTACCTGCGGATGTCACCGGTGTTCGAGCCGCTCCGGTCGCATCCAGGATTCAGGGCTTTGTAGGGTTCAAAGGGGGTCAGAGTCGGTTCATTGAACCTCTGACCCCCCTTGCCCCACTCACCTCGGCCGCAGCGACACCCCCACCCCCCACAGAACATCGGCGTCATCGATGAAGATCCGCCGGGCGCCGACGTGGACGCCGAAGCCGTTCGCGAACTCGAGGGCGGCGCCGCCGCTGATCAGGAAGCGTGAGCCGGAGACGCTCTCGCCTTCGCCGCTCAGACGTCCCCAACCGAAGGCGGGCGTGACGTAAGGCGTGAAGGTCACCGTCGTTGCCCGATAGGGGAAGGCGATCGGCAGACCCGCCGACGCCGAGAACGCATCGACATCGTCCGGGCGCGCGTAGCCCACCTGGAGCTCGTACGTGGGCGCGATCGAGAACCCCTCACCAGGCGGCGCGTGCAGACCGGTGAGATTTCCGGTGATCTGACCGCCCACCATGAAGTGGCCATCCACGTCGTCCACGCCCGGGCTGTAGTAGCCGGCGGTGAATCCGGCGGAGTGGCGGATGGCGATCGGGAAGTCGAGCCCGACGGCGAAAGCGTTCGACGACTCGCCACCCATCTCATGGCGGCCGTACTGCCCCCGTAACGAGAGCGCCTGCCGTCCCACGTTGGGTGCCACGGGAGCAAGCCCGGCGGTGGGTGTGAGATGAAGCGCGATGTACGCCGCCACGTCTCCCGGGAACTCGTCGAAGTCCGGGAAATCGTTCTGCGCGGCCAGCGGCCGCGCCGCAAATCCCACCAGCGCCACCGCGGTGGCCAGAAACATGACCTGTCGTATCTGATGCATGAGCTATCTCCTTTGTGTGCCTGATGCTCGAAAGCGTATCCGCTGTCGGACGAGGTGCACTTGTGCAACTGCAGGGCCGCGCCGCTCAGCTTTGGGGGCACAACGATCCCTCGTGCCCCGACTGGGCCTGGCCCACGACGCGGCCCGCGGCCCCAAACCCTGTTTCAACGACTCTGACCCCTTGAATTTCAACGACTCTGACCCCTTGAACCCCTTGAAAGAAAGAGCCTGCCTCTGGCCACCGGCGCGTGCGGTAGCCTACCTTCCGAGGGTCTCACCCCACCGGAGGATTGATGCATCGCAGACTCGCCCCGCTCGTTATGGCGGCCGCCGCCATCCCGCTCCTGCTGGTCGCCGCGAGGCCGGCGGCCGACGGCGTGACCTACTCGTTCACCATGACCACCGTCGCCACCGACGATCGAGGACGTTCGCGCGATGTCAACAGCATGAGCGGCAAGGCCCACGTCACCGGCGAGTATGCCCGCATGGACATCCAGGCGTCGAAGAATCAGCCGATGATGGAGCGCGGTTCGTACCTCATCATGCGCGCCGATCCGGCCACCTTCTTCATGGTGAACCCCAGGAAGAAGGAGTACGTGGAGTTTCCGGTGGGGGAGATGGCGCGCGGGATGATGGGCGGCGCGGGTGGTGTGGGAGGGATGATCCGCATCGCGGTGACTGACGCGAGCACCAGCGGTGAGAAGGCCGGCAGTGGTGGTGACGTGAACGGACAGCAGACGGAGCTGTACCGCATCACCCAGGAGTACACGATGTCGGTACGCGTACTCGGCCGCCGCAACACGACCACCAACAAGTCGGTCTCCGAGTATTACGTGGCGCCGCAGCTGCGCGGCCTCCTCAATCCGCTCGGCAGCTTCGCCAAGGGAATGTCGGCAATGGTCGCGACGCCGGGCGGCGGCGAGGGATCGGGGCTACAGACCATCATCGATCAGGCAGAAGTCGAGCAGCACCGCCTGTTCGCCGAGGGCACGCCGGTGAGGATCGTCACGCGCACCACCGCCACTGATGACCGCGGCCGCTCCAGCGAAACGCTGTCCACGATGGACCTCACCGACATCAACCGGGGCGACATTGCCGCCTCGGTGTTCGCACTGCCCCCGGAGTTCAAGCGCATCGCGCTGGAGATCCCCGACGCCGACGCCCCGGCCGCGCAGGAAGGACAGCCGGAGCAGCGCCGCGGAAATCCGCTTCGAAGAGCGATTCCGAGGCCGAACTAGTCGGGAAGGGCCTGCGCGCTCGGCAGGAGGAGTGTGAAGACCGATCCTCTCCCCCTCTCGCTCTCAACCTGAACGTCGCCGCCCATGCCGCGCGCGAGATCACGGCTGATGGACAGGCCGAGTCCGGTGCCCTCCTGGGACGAGGTGAGGCTGCGCTGGACCTGAACGAATGGCTCGAAGATCGAGCTCACATGCTCGGGCGTGATGCCGCGTCCGGTGTCCGCGACATGGACGCGCACCGTGTCGCCGGCGCGGTCGGCGCTCACGGACACGCGGCCGCCGCTGTCAGTGAACTTGATAGCGTTCGTCAGCAGATTGAGCAGGATCTGTCGCACCTTCTCCGGGTCGGCCATGCCAGTCAGCTGCTCGTCGGGTGCGCGGTAGTCGTAGGTGAGCCCGCGGGCACGGATCTGCGGAGCAATCAGGCTCTCCAGCTCCTCCAGCAGCGGGTGCAGTGGCAACGACTGCACGTTGAACTGCACGCGGCCGGCTTCGAGACGCGCGTAGTTCAGCACGTCGTTGATGAGTGACAGCAGGTGCTGCTGGCTGCGCCGGATGCGCTCCAGGTCATCGCGCTGCGCGGTGGAGACCGGACCGCGCACCTCCATCTCGAGAAGCTGCACGTATCCGGCGATGGCGTTGAGCGGCGTGCGCAGCTCGTGTGACATCACCGCCAGGAACTCGCTCTTCGCACGGTTCGCGCGCTCCGCTTCTGCGCGCGCGGTGAGCGCCGCGCGATAGAGGCGCGCATTGTCCACCGCCATCGCTGCCCGCCGCGCCAGCTCCACGGCCAGCGTGACGTCGGATTCGCCGTAGCGGCGCTCTCCTTCCGCGTACACCAGCGTGATCGCGCCAAGAGTGCGACCGCGCGCCACGAGGGGGACCACCAGCCCCGAGCGGAGGCCGAGTTCGCGGAGGATGCGCAGGTGCTCCTCGTCGCGCGCGGCCGCCACCAGCAGCTCGTCCGTCACTTCGCGTATCAGCTCCGGCTCGCCGGTGCGCATCACCTGGGGCACACCGCGGGGAGCATCCGGGTCCGGCGGGTAGCGGCGGTTCAGCTCGCGAGCAAGCTCCACCCTGGCCGGATCCACGTGGGCGACGGCAAGCTGCTGGAGCCTGCCGTCCTCTTGCGCGATCGTGACGCCGCACCAGTCGGCAAGCTCGGGCACGAGGAGCTGCGCCAGCGCGGCGAGCGTTTCCTCGTAGTCGAGCGACGAAGCCAGTATCGCCGTGGCGCCCGCAAGGTAATGCCGCGCCGCCTCCGAACTCTTCCGCTCGGTGATGTCCTTCCAGCTCGTGGCCAGGCCGCCGTCGGGGAGCGGGTAGCAGCGCATCTCCGACCACCGTCCGCTCCGCGCATAGAACTCCTCGAACACCACTGGTGTGCGCTGCTCGGCGGCCCGGCGCATCTCCGAGAAGAACTTCGTGTCCTTCAGCTCGGGGTACTCCTCCCACAGCACGCGACCGATCATGCGCTCGCGCCCACCGCGTCCCGACTGCTCGAACACACGCACGGCGGCGTCGTTCACGTACTGGAAGCGCCACTCGGCATCGTGCACCACGAACGGGTCGGTGATCCCCTCGAGGATGCCGCGAACGTACGCCTCGGCGGTGGCGGCTTCGTCCCGCGCGAGCTCGGCCTCCTGCATTGAATCCGCCAGCGCCTCCGCCGTCTGCTCCAGCTCTTCGTTGAGCGACTGGCTCTCCTCAATCTGCTGCTCGAGCTCGATGCTGCGCGCCTCCAGATCGGTGCGCGCTTCGGCGATCTCGCGGTGAAGGAGCGCGTTCTCTATGGCAATGCCGGCCCGGCGCGCGAGCTCGGCGGCGAGCGCCAGATCCGACTCGTCGTACGGACGGCGCGAGTCGCTGGTCACCAGGGTAATCGCACCCACCACGCCGAGTCGGCCCTTCACCGGCACGACCATCATGGAATTGGGCGCCAGCGCGCGCAGTGCCGCGGCGTGCTCCTCGTTCACCGCGGAATCGCGCAGATGCTCTTCGCTCCACTCGGCCACCATCACCGGCTTGCCGGTGCGAATCGCCCGCACTACCGGGTGCTCACGCTTGTCGAGCGGAGGAGACGAGCGGTGCACGACCTCCATCAGATCGTTCCGCTTCGGGTCGGCGTGCCACACCGAGCTGCGCCGCGTACTGTCGCCGTCCAGAAGATCCGCAATGCAATAGTCCGCCAGCACCGGCACCGCCGCCCGGGCAAGGGCGTCGAGCGTGTCCGACACTCCCAGCGAGGCGTGAAGCATGGGCCCCAGCCCGGCAAGGAATTCCGCGGTCTGCTCGGATCGGCGCCGGTCGGTGATGTCGGTGCAGACGCCCACCATGCGCGCCGGTGCACCCGCGGCGTCACGAAGCAGACGGCCGTGTGCCTCCAGCCAGCGCACCTCTCCATCGGGGCGGATGATCCGGTAGCTCAACACGTGCGGTGCGCCATCCAGACTCTGACGCACGGTGGCGAGCACCCTGTCGCGGTCCTCGGGGTGAATGTCCTGCTGATACGCCTGGAAGTCACCGCCGAAGGTGCCCGGCTCCAGTCCGTGTATCCGCTCGAGTGTCTGGCTCCAATGCACCCGCTGCGTGGAGAGGTCCCAGTTCCAGGTGCCGAGCCGGGCCGCGTCGAGGGCAACCCGCAGGTGCTCCTCGCTCATTCGCAGCGCATTCTCCGCTTCCATGCGCGCGGTGAGATCGATGTGCACCAGCACCACCGCGCTCAGCTGACCGCGCGAATCGCGGAGAGGGAAGAAGTGGCCGTCCGTCCACGTCAGGCGGCCCATTCCCGTCGCCTCCACCGCGCTCCACCGCACCGGGCCGGTGCTCCCGGGCTCGCCGGCGAACGCCCGGTGTACCACCGGCAGCACGCCGGCGCGCTCGAGCTGAGGATCCGCCAGAATGGTGTAGTCGGAAGGGAGCGCGGCCAGCGTCGCACCGAAGAGCTGCTCGCAAGCCCGGTTCACGAACACGGGACGACCCTCGATGTCGAACAGCACCGTGCTGAACGGTGACTGCTCCAGCAGGATGCGCGCGAACGCGTCGCCTGGCCCCAGCGCCTGAAGCTGGGGAGCGACAGCGGAGGTGTCCGACATCATCCCTCCGTACGGGGCGAAAAAGGGTGACGGACGAGTGTGGGCAAGGAAAGGGCCGCTGGCAAGGCCCCTGCCCACCGGGTAGTGGGTCGGCCCAGCACCGCGCACCGGGGCCGGCCCGTGGCCACCCCGCACACACTGCCTGTCCTGCTACCGTCCGTAGCTGTACTTCCAGCTCTTCAGGTCCACGTGAAAGAATTCCTGTTCCGGCTCATCGGGAATCGTGATCGTGCCGCTGAACTGGCGGACGATGGTTGCGCTGTGGGGGAGGAGCGTGGCGGGCTCGAGAACCAGAGTGATGGAGTTCTCGACCTCGATGTCGCGAAAGAGCGGCTGCCCAGGGTCCTGCTCCACCTTGGTGAGCTGCCGGAGGAAGCGGTCCATCACCTCGGCAACGGCGCTGGCGTCGGGTGCGGAGAACATCACGATCTCCACGCAGTTCTCGGTGGAGCTCGTTTCCGTGCAGGGAACGCGACGGGTTATGGCGAACTCGTGCACATAAGAGAGCGAGACACCGGGCAGGAGTGGATATGGGGCGATCGACTCGTAGGTGTACTCCCCCGCCAGCTGGAGATCGGCGTCGATCCACTGCGCAACGACGGTGTTCCACTCGTCCGCGGCCGATGCCTCCAGCGACTCGTCGCTGAGCATCGACCGGATGGTCGACATCGCTTCCTCCCCTCTGCCGTCGGCGGGAAGCTCGCGAAGAATCGGCGCCAGCAGCGAGTCGAGCTGCGCGCGCAGCGCCGGGACATCCTCCAACCTCATGAACTCGCCCAGATTGCTGATGATAAGGCTCGGCACCATCGCCGCGGCACGGTCGACCATGGTGGGCGGGATCGCACTCGATTCGCCGGGGCGGCCGCTGAAACTCGATCCGCCGGGGCGGCCGCTGAAGAGGAAATCCGAGTAGCGCACCACGCGACCTTCCGGATGCGGCTCGGCGCGCATCGTGTACATGACCGCGACGACGACGGAATCCATGCGGTCGCCGGCGAGTCGGGCGCGGATCTGCTGCGCTTCCACCCTGGCCGCAACTCGCTCGGGCCAGGCGAAGCGAAGCGCGATGGTCTCCTGGGCGCACGCGCTCTCCGGAAGAGCGGCTGCCGCTACGACGGCCATTGCGAGGAGGATGCGCATGCGGGGAGGCGGGACGGTCGCCTTCAAGGTGCGGGGAGGCGGCGCTATGCGGGTATGACTTCGGACCGCGAGGCGGCCGGCCCCCGGTCTCCGGCCCCTGGGTCCTGGTAGCTCCCCATGAAATCCGGCACCAGGTCGATCAGCATCCGGCGCAGCTCCTCGTCCGGCTCGCCGGCGGCGGCCGCCGCCAGCAGCGATTCCAGCTGGCACTCGGCGTCCGGCGGGAGAGCGGCGTTCTTGGCACGCAGCACCTTGGGGTGAATGGTGGACACGGCACTCTCCTCGTCGAAGAACATCTCCTCGTAGAGCTTCTCGCCGGGCCGCATTCCGGTGAAGCGGATCTCGATGTCGGTGCCGATCTCCAGACCGCTGAGTCGTATCAGGTCGGCGGCCAGGTCCACCACGCATACGGGCTCGCCCATGTCGAGCACGAACACCTCGCCGCCGCGTCCCAGCGCCGCCGCCTGGAGCACCAGCTGCACCGACTCGGGGATGGTCATGAAGAAGCGTCGCATCTCCGGGTGGGTGACCGTCACCGGACCGCCCGCTCGGATCTGACGCAGAAATGTCGGTACCACGCTGCCGCGCGAGCCGAGCACGTTGCCGAAGCGTACGGAAACGAAGTGCCTGCCGTGGTGCGCGCCGGCGTGCTGCACCACCAGTTCTGCGGCGCGCTTCGACGCGCCCATCATGCTGGTTGGACGCACGGCCTTGTCGGTGGAGATGAGGACGAAATGCGGCGTGCCCGCCTCGATAGCCGCGTCCACCACGTTGCGCGTTCCCATCACGTTGTTCGTAATCGCTTCAACGACGTTCTCCTCCATCAGCGGCACGTGCTTGTGCGCCGCCGCGTGGAAGACGGCGTGCGGGGTGTGGCGGAGCATCAGCGAGCGGATGCGCGCGGCGTCGCGGATGTCTGCGATCACCGGCGTGACGGGCAGCGCCGGCCAGCTCTCGCGCAACTCCTGCTGCATGTCGAAGATTTCGTTCT
>CAYXRS010000116.1:0-10486 GCA_964467195.1 uncultured Gemmatimonadaceae bacterium | reverse complement strand
CCGTCACGAGCAGCGGCTGGCCGAGCTCCGCGAGGCCCGTCGGCGCGAAGGGCGTCCCGATCCGGAGCCCGAGGCGCCCCCGCCACCCGACACCAGCACGTAAGAGCGGCTCGCCTTCGGTGCCGACCCGGGTCCGCGGCGCTCGGGCTCGAGGCTCGGAGCAGCGGCTCGAGCTCGGAGCAGGAGCTCGAAGCTCGGGTCCCTGGCTGGCGCGAAGCGCAGCTGGTCCCCCGGCCTAGAAACCCGAACTCCTGCGGTTACGGATCCATGTATGCTGGCGGCGTCGTCCTGTAGCGCTCCGCCAGCTCGTCCTGTCTGCTCGGGCCCGTGATACGACGTCCCTGAATGAAAACGTGCTCGGCGCGCGTCGCGAACTCGAAGGGGTCGCCGCTCCATACGACCACATCAGCGCTCATCCCCGGACGCAGGGCGCCAATGCGGTCGGAAACGCCGAACAGTTCCGCCGGCGTCAGGGTGACAGCGCGAAGCGCTTCGTCCCACGTCATTCCATACGCCACTGCGTTCCCTGCCTGGTAACGAATGTTGCGCACGTTGAACAGCTCTTCGTCGCCGCCGTAGTTGCCGACCAATGCCACCGCGATCCCCGCCTGTCTGAGGAGAGCTGGGTTGTCTTGTCGGGCATGCAGCGTCGCGAAGCTTCCCGGGATGTTGTTCATCGCGCCCGCGAGCACCGGGACGTTCGCCTCGGCAATCTGCTCTGCCACCAGCCACGCTTCTTCGCCGCCGCCGATGATCAAGCGAAGGCGATAGTCGCGCGCGAGCCGTAACGCCGCTTCGATGTCGGCCGCGCGGTCCGCCTCGACGAGCAGCGGCAATCGTCCCTCCAGCACGGGGATCATCGCCTCGAGGTCGATGCGCGATGCGCTGAGCGGCTGCGCCTGACCTCGTTCGAACTCGGCTCGGCGACGCACGTAGAATCGCGTGTCGTCGAGCAGTTCGCGCAGCCGCACCAGCAGCTCGCCGCGCGAGCTGAGGCCGGCGCGCTGCGGTGCGCCAACCTGTGCTACCATCGCAACGGGTGAGCGAACGAGCATCTCGCCTAGCCCGCCGTTGCGCAATGCGATCACCGCTGCCTGGCCGGCCACGAGGCCTCCTTGCGGCAGTAGCACCACAGCGGTGATTCCATCGTTCCTTGCCGGCGCCAGCAACACAGAACGTGGGTTGAATCCTTCCCACACCGTGAACGAAGCAGCGATTCCGTCGGCGCGCGCTGTGCCGGCGTCACGCGTCGTCGGCTCGGCGCTGATCTCGATCAGTCCGAGCTGCGTAGCTGAGTTGATGATTCCGGGCGTAACCCATCGTCCCGCCGCATCGATCCGCTCGGCACCCTGGGGGATGGTGACGTCGGAGCCAACCGCGACGATGCGGCCGTCTCGAATCACCACAGTGCCGTTTTCGATGGGCGGACCACTCACCGGAAACACTCGACCGCCGGTGATGGCGATGGTCTGCGCCGAGAGCGGAGAGAGCACCGCTGCCATCAGCAGCGCCAGCGCGACAGCGCCGGAGCGCAATGAGATCGTGAGCATCAGCGCGTCCCCCCGGCTGTCGGCACGAAACCGAGCTCGAAATCAGTGCGCCAGCGGCCAGCGGCATCCCGACCGTCGTAGAGAAGTGCGCCATCGATCCAGGTCTTCTCCACACGAGCGTAGACGCTGAACGGATTCGCCGACCAGAGAATGACATCGGCGTTCTTGCCTGCCTCCAGCGATCCGATTCGTTCCTCCAGGCCCAGCGACCACGCGGGATTGATGGTGATCCAGCGGATGGCATCATCCTCCGAAACGTCCAGGCCGAGGGCACGGCCGGCGGCAAGCGCCTTGGCGGCCTCCTGATTCAGATGTTGTGCGCCACGGGGATCGTCGGAGTGAACGATCGCTCGGGCCCCCGCCGCGTGCACCAGTGCGATGTTCTCTCGTATCGCGTCCATTGCTTCCATCTTGAAGCCGCCCCAGTCCGCCCAGAGCGAAGCCGAGATGCCCTCACGCGCGAGGATGTCAGCGATCTTGTACGCCTCAACGCCGTGATGGAAGGAACGGATTGAATAGCCGAACTCCCTGGCAATGTCGATCATCTGCGCCATCTCATCCGATCGGTAGCAATGGTTGTGGACGAGGATGTTACCGCGCAGCACCTCAGCCAGCGTCTCCATGCCAAGGTCGCGCTGGGGCGCCTCACCGGAGCGGTTCTCCAGCCAGCGGTCCCAGCGCCGCCGGTACTGCTCGGCCTGTATCCATTGGGCCCGATAGCCGGCCACATTGCCCATCCGAGTAGAGGGACCGCGCGTGGCGTACACGCGCTTCGGGTTCTCTCCGCATGCCATCTTCAATCCATGCGGAGCCTCCGGAAACTTCATCTCCTGTACGGTCCGCGCCGGCACCGGCTTGATCGTTACGCCGCGGCCACCTATCAGGTTGCCTGAACCAGGAAGGATCTGGAGGGTCGTCACTCCGCCAGCGACCACTCGCGGGAACTGCGGGTCAGCAGGCCAGATGGAGTGCTCGGCCCATACGTGCGGGGTCGATGGATTGGTCAACTCGTTGCCATCAGACAACGCCGGCCCACCCGGTGCCGAATAGACACCCAGATGCGAATGATTGTCGATCAGACCGGGGGTAACGAACTTGCCGGTACCGTCGATGACGACCGCATCCTGTGGCGGCTGGATGTCGCGACCGATTTGGTCGATACGGCCGTCCCGCAGAAGAACCGACCCGCCCTCGATGCGCGGTCCGGCTGCGGTGAGGATGGTTGCGTTGCGGATGAGCGTTGGCCGCGATGAACGCGGCTGATAGGTGCTGGGGAACGGATCCGTGTTCGGCGTCGAAAGCGCGCCCGCGCCCAACTCGCGCTGGGGCGCGGGCGCGGAAGGCTGTGTCGCCGGACCGGATGCGCATCCCAACGTGGCGGCAATCGCCAGCGTGAGCATTAAACGCATCGAAGCGGCAATCCTCCTGTCGGGTAATGTAGTGTGGACCGTCGGAACGTACGGGACGTGCCACGTCGTCGCCAGTACTCGGGTGAGCATGCGTTACGGTGAGCTGACGTGGGCGAAAGAGGCGCGCAGGAGCGGGATGTCGTCCGTACATATGCCGTCCACACCCATGCGGGCGAGAGCCATTGCGGCCTCGCCGGAGTTCACCGTCCAGGCGATGACGCGGCCACCCACACCGTGTACGACCTGCACGAGCTCGACATCGATCATCTCCCACCACATCCACAGATCGCGAGCGTCCGCTGCACGCAGGGCGGAGCGTGTGTCCACGAGATAGGAAACGAGCAGAATCCCTCCCGGAAGCGAACCGTCCAACGCACGCGCCGCCGCCGCAGCGCGGTGGTCGAATGCATGCACCGCGCATCGCTCACCACCACCTGGCGATGCACGCAGCACGGAAATGACGTCACCTTCGATCGCGCGACCCTTGAGCTCCACGTACAGATCGGCTCTGGCACCGACCATGTCGAGCACCGCAGACAGGGTGGGTACCTGCTTCCCGGCATGCCGTGCCTCACTCTCGAGCGCGGCAAGGGTAAGGGTGGCGATGGGCGGGCCGCCCTCGGAGAGGACCGGGTCATGGTGCACCACGGGCACTCGATCGGCGGTAGCGTGTACATCGAGTTCGATGGCGTCAGCGCCAAGTTCCAGCGCACGCTGGAAAGACGCCAACGTATTCTCCACGTGTTCGCCCGGGGCGCCACGGTGGCCGATGATCTGGGGGAACGGCTTACTGTGTGCTACGGCGGTTTCTTGCATTCGTCGATTCGAGAACGGCCTTCGCGGACGGTTTTGTGCTGCCTGCCGCGCCAGGAGGCGCTTAAGCTCCCCTCTACTGACTCCCCGGTCAAGTTGGCATCGCTCTCACCCACCTTAACGTTCCTGACCGAGGCCCAGTCCAACAAGTGGAGCCATGGCTGACCTGATCACCAGCAGTCTGGAGCCGACCGACCAGCAGCTCATCGCCCGCTGGCGAGCGGGAGACGAGACGGCGGCAACCGCGCTCGTGCACAGGCATTCGGGAGCTCTGGCGCGGTTCGTCGTCGCACAGGGAGGAGGGGGGGGAACGGTAGCTGTAGGCGGACGACAGAACCATGAAGTGGAGGAGGTAGTTCAGGACACATTCATCCGTGCCTTTGCTTCACTCGACAGCTTCAGGGGCGACAGTTCGCTCCGTACATGGTTGTTCAGTATCGCGCGGAATCTGCTACGCGATCGCATCCGTTCGGCGCGTGCGCGGCGGCCGCATGTGGAGATCGAGGAGGCACACGCGGTGGAGGAGTACAATGCGCTCGACGCCGCAGTGGCCGACGAGGCCGAAGGGCGCGTGCTGGAAGCCGTGGAGCGGCTCTCTCCAATGCAGCGAAGCGTCTTCACGCTCCGCGTCGCCGATGGATTGTCATACAAGGAGATCGCGAGCGCGCTCGACACAACGGAGGGGGCCGCACGGGTCCACTACCACAACGCCATGCGGGCGGTAAAGGAGTATCTCGATGACTGATTGCCCTCGCGGAGAGATCCGCGACTTGCTACCCGATCTGTTGCATGATCGCCTCCAGGGAGCGGTGCACGCCGAGGTGGTAGCACATGTGGCCGTCTGCGAGTCGTGCAGCGATGAGCTGCGGCTGTTGCGCACGGCCCGTGCAGCACTGGTCCGCTCCTCGAGCGTAAATGCGGAGCGCGTGCTGCAGGGAATGCGCGCCGCGCCCATGCCGCGCCGTCGCGCTCTGCCCGCATGGCCGATGCGCATTGCTGCCTCGCTGGTTCTCCTTTTTTCTGGTGTGCTGGCAATCGCTCTGCTCGGCGATCGCGGTTCTTCCGGTCCGCAGGGCACGGTCGCGGTTGGAACGGAGCGCTCTGCGTCGGCCGATCTCGTGGTCACCGCTGACGCCGGTCTTTTCGTGGGCAGCCTGGCCGACCTGGATGACGCGGAATTGGAGGCTATGCTTGGAACGCTGCAAACGCTCGAGCTGCTACCGGCTGAGGAGCCGATGCCGCTCGTGCACGGCTTCGAGATGTCGGAGGGGTGAGGATGACGATCAGAGTTCTGGTCGCGATGCTGGCGACGATGTTCCTTGCGGGCAGTGCCGCGGCGCAGCGTTCCGAGTCACCTGCGCCTGGCGAGCGCCGTGCCCAACTCGAGCAGCGCTTTCAGCAACAGACGGCAACGGTGCTCAGGAACCGCCTGGAGCTTACCGATGCGCAACTCGCGCAGCTTACGCGAACGAATGCGCGCTTCGAGGAGCGCCGCCGATTGCTCGTGTCGCAGGAGCGCGAACTTCGCATCGACATGCGACGGGAGCTTTCGCGCGGCAACGAAGCTGACCAGCAGCGCATCGCCGGCCTCGTTGATCGCAGCTTCGCGCTTCAGCGCCAGCGTCTCGATCTGCTGGAGGAGGAGCAGCGCGAACTGGCAGCGTTCCTGACGCCGCACCAGCGCGCGATGTTCCTGTCCATGCAGGAACAGATACGCCACCGGGCCGAGGAAATGCGCCGGCAGCGGCTCAACCGCGGCTCGCCAGGCGCGCCGATGCGCCGTCCGCCGCGCAACCATGGCGGGGGCGGGGGCGGCGGCGGATGACGGCACTCGGGCTGGCGAGATGCTTGTGTTGGAGCGCCATCTCGACCTGCCATGTTCGCGCGAGAATGGCACGCTTTATTCGTTGGGAGCAGAATATGATTCGACGCACTGTTCGATCCGACTACCTTGAACGCGCCCGGGGAACCATGGCGGCAGTGCTTGCCGGCGCACTGCTGGTCCTGTCCGCCTGTGGGACCGCCGGTCAGCGCCTACCAGACGAACTTGTGTCCGCCAAAAGGTGGACTGGCTCCTTCCAGCCAACCAAACAGCAGTCTGGCGCTGTTCGACAGTCCGCGCGCCACGCCGTGCACGGCCGCGTAAGCCTGACGCCCACAACCGCGGATGCAGAGCGCACGCACGTGGCCCTCAGCATCAGCGCTCCCGGCCAAAGGTCGTCGACCTTGCGTTGGGCCGTGGTCCCCGGTCGCTGCGGAACAGCTGCGCTTCCGCTCCTGGCCTTTGACCAGTTTCCCATGCTGGAGGTCGGCACGGCCAGAAACGCCCAGGTGGAGATCGTCTTGCCTTTGCGGCTAGAGTCCGGCTCTCCATACCACGTAAACGTGTACGAGGTGGAGGGCGTGGTGGACCAGCGCGCGCGCCTGCTGACCCAGCCGCAGCTCATCGTAAGCTGCGCCAACATCCGCGAGTAGCGGCCAAGCACCGCCTGAGCGACCTTCGGGGCTCAACCGGAATCGACCTCTCAAAGCATGCGCGCGCAGTTTGTCAGCATCTGACCTGGCAAAATTCGTTACGCCCATCGTGAGCCGCGTCACAGTGTAACCCGCCTGACCGGTCTAGTATCCCCGCCGTTCGCTATTGCGCTCCGTGGCCAGTTTCCGACGTAGGAAACTGGCCGACGTGTCAGCCATGCGCGCCCGTGCATGTCACACGGGGCGTTCCAAGCAAGATCACAGAACGAGAACGGGCACGCCCACGCCAGCGTGCCCTCGATGACGCACGGCCCGGAGGTTCGCCAACCGCGGAGGAGGATCGCAATCCATAAGGCGGGCGCCGGGAAGACATTCAGCTGCCGATCGACGCCGATCGGCATAACCGACACCGTTGATGGAGTTGTTGATGCGACGCACCGTCCTGCTCGCCGTCTTCCCCGCGCTCGCTTGCGCGGATCCCACCGGCCTGACCTTTTCTGATCTACCTACCGAACGAGGGAATGTTGTCACCTACGGCGACACCGCCGTCTTCGTATACCTCGAGCCAGACCAGCGTCTAAAGCTGGAGGGCGAGCCACAGTACGTTCACCTCCGTGTCGCCATCCAGGGAGTGGAGGTCCCTTCGTCGGATGTGCAGGCAGTGTTCACCTCCAGCGACGAGCAGGTCATCCGACTGCCAAACGGCAGAGTGCCGGATGACGATCGGACCCTGGTTCGCCCCAGGAGAACGGGCACGTCGCGCATCACAGCCACGTGGAAGGTAAACCGTACTGAATACAACGCCAGCGGCGAGTTCGCGGTCAGTCCGTCCAACGAAACGCCACCTCCTCCCGTGGAAGCGCCGGTCACTCCCACCACTCCGCGGCGAGGCCTTCCGAACGAGCCGAAAGGGTTCGTAGCCATTGTCGATGACTCGTTTCAAAAGATGCCAGGAGGCGATGGCAGTGCGTGGACGGTGAACTCGACGAACAACCTGTCCATCTCGACTGCGGCGCCCGGCCTCATCTCACCGCCTTCGAGCCTGCGATCGCGAACGGAAGCAGGAGAATGCGGCACCGGCTCGCATACCATGTACACCTCGGCGATAAGCGATGCACAGCGTTACGCCAGCGAGGTGTACATCGCCGCCTCGCGAGTATGGGATCGAAACTGGAGGAATCAACATGTAGGCGTGAAGTTCCTGTGGCCGAACTTCGAGAGAGAGTCGAACTCACCCTACACGGCGTTTGACGGTCCCAGGATGCGCGTCAGCGTCAATTTTCAGGGCGAGCCATGGGGAAACAGGAATCTCATGGCGAATCGCGGCCCCGATAGTCACCGCTACCTGCAACCCCATCTCGGCAAGCCCGTGTTGATTGAGTACTACCTGAAGGTCAACACGATCGACGACAACGGATCCAAGTCGAAGGGGCGACGTGGGCTGCCGAATCGCGCAAACGGTGTCGTGCGGGCCTGGGTGACGGTGGATGGTCGAACCGAGCTGGTTCTGGAGTACGAGGATGTCAAGTTCCACCACGTCGACAGGCGCGGCAGGGCGGAGCACCGATCCGGAAAGACCGGCGAAGGATTCGAGCCGGGAAGGTTTCGGCAGCTGAAGTGGTCCGAAACGTACGGTGGCTGCAATGCGCCGCGTTCTGCCGCGCCGGCTGACATGTACATCCATACAGACCATATTTACGCGAGCGTGCCGAGGCGCTGAGCTTGCGGCAGGCAACACTTGCGTGCCGGGCGGTCAGGCAGCGAGCCAATGAGCCTCGCTCGCCGGCCACCTCGGCACTGCCGGTCATCGCGAATCCTCAGTGTGTGTCGGGCTCGCCAACTCTGCGTGCACTACGCGAGCGCCGGTCTCGGGGTGGATCTCCACCGGCTCGAACCGAAGGCGCGTTCCAGCCAGTGTATGGCGGCGCGGGCATCGACTGAGGACCTCGGGCAGCGCCGGCGTGTTGAGCCGCTCCTCTTCTTCGGCTAGATTTCCTGTGTCAGGCCCGAGTGGCGGAATTTGGTAGACGCAGGGGACTCAAAATCCCCCGATCGCAAGATCTTGCGGGTTCGAGTCCCGCCTCGGGTATGCCTCCCCAAGACGATCTGTTATCCGCCTCGTGCACCCGCCGGGAACTCGACGCGGCGTCAGACTCGTGCCCGGCATTCCGTCCAGCCCGTTCGGCCATGGCACCGCCGGGCGGCCGCGCACGCAGATCATCCGCGGGCAGTCGCTTGAGGGACATCCGCCGAGCCTCCCCGGCACCTTCCTTCACTATGACGAGTCAAGCCTTGTACGGAACCTCGCACGTGCAGGGGTGAGACGCCGAGGCGAGCAGTGCACTGAGAGGCATTCGCTCATCGGCGCGGCGGGCTCGGACGCCCTCGAACCGTCACGGAAACCTGCATGACGTTCCCGGGCGCCCGTTGGCTGCTTAGCGCGCTGTGACGAAGGGAGGAGCTGCGATGTTGGCCACCGTCCAGATCTCACCGGTCAACGTCACCACGTAGGCCGTGTTGCCGATGATCTGGAACGAGGTGGGGATGTTCAGGCCGTCCGCGACGACGCTGAAGATGCCGCCCTCGCTGACTCGCACGAGTGATCCGGTGTTCGCTGCCGCCGGAGAGCCTGGGAACTGCTCGTCCCATTCACCCTGCGCGAGGCCGAAGAGTGCTGTGCCGCGGCCAAACTTCACATCGACCAGCAGCGGGGCGCCGGCGGCAACCACCGACGCGCTGGCTCCGTTGGGGCCCAACGCCAGGATCCTGCCGTCCTCTGGACTGTGAGGTGCGGCACCTGCCTCGGCCATGTAAACAGTGTTGCCTCGGACCTCCAGGCCGGTGGGAACCGTGTTATCGAACTCCCTGAATACGCTGATCTCGCCGCCGCGCGTGACGTGCAGGACCCGGTTGAGGTGCCCGTCCGTTACCAGGAATGCCCCGCGGTACACTTCCATCGCGTACTGCAAACCGGTCGGGAAGTCGATGCTGAAATTGCCGGTGGGGGGGTTGGCCACGTTGAAGGCGCCGATGTCGGCGATGACGGAGAAGCTGTTGGGGCCGTCGACCCGGTAGATGCCGACGATATCGTCGGTTCCGAAGTCCTCGCCGACGAGGGTGACCAGCGCGTACGCGGTCCCACCAATGAAGGCGACGTCGACGGGTCCACCGATCGGGATGATGGCGGATGGCAGCCCGCTGGCGAAGGTGCTGACTCCGCCGGTCATCGGATCGATGCGCGAGATCCGTCCGACCGCACCCTCCGTGACGAAGAGTGCGCCGCCGGGTCCGATGGCGCTCCCCATGGCTCCCTGGAGACCCTGAACGAGCGGCGTGGTGGCCAGGAAAGGGGTACCGTGCGGGTTGCCCTTGGCCGCTGTACTGGCGACGTCTCCCGGCTGGACGGGCATTTGCCCGGCGTCTACGCAGCCGAGGATGAACGCACCTGCGAGAACCGAGGTGAATCCCGTTCCAATGTAGTGGTTGAGCATGCGGATCTCCCCATGATACTGGTGAACCGACGCGGAGCAGCAGATCAGGATGCGCGAGTCGCTCCAGTCTGCTTGCCCCCGTTCCCGTGCACCGGTAATTTGACGGATGGGTATCCGCAGATCCTCCTCGCGCTGTCCGCGGATCCTCCTCTGGTCCTTGGAACGTTGACTCATGGTCGCTCTCCAGCTCTTGGGCGGTCTGAGACTCGACGGGCCGAACGGAGCGCTCACCGGTCCGGCTTCCCAGCGGAAGCGCCTCGCCCTTCTCGCGCTACTGGCGGTGACCCCCACCCAGTGCGCGTCACGGGAGAAGCTGCTCGCCTACCTGTGGCCCGAGAGTGCGTCGGGACCGGCGCGCCATCAGCTCTCCTCGGCAGTGCACGAGCTCCGCAAGGCAGCGGGCGACGCGGTCATTCTCTCTGCCGGTGACGAGCTTCGGCTGAACCCCGCGGTGATCCGGATCGATGTGGTGGAGTTCGAGGCTGCGGTTGACGAAGGGGATCATTCACGCGCGGTGGCGTTGTACCGCGGACCGTTTCTGGATGGCTTCTTCCTGAACGATGCGCCGGGGTTCGAACGCTGGGTGGACGGTGAGCGCGCGCGGCTCGCCGCCAGTCATGGGCGGGCGCTGGAGGCGCTTGCCGCGGCGGCCGAAGCGGGGGGGGATTCCGCCGGTGCGGTGTCGTGGTGGACGGTGAGGGCCGCGCAGGATCCTTACGACTGGCGGGTTGCGCTGCGGCTCATGCAG
>CAYXRS010000115.1:0-10587 GCA_964467195.1 uncultured Gemmatimonadaceae bacterium | reverse complement strand
CCACACGGCGGCTGGCTCGCGGATCGTTGGCTCGAGGACCTGAGAGTGTTCCTTCGGGGAATGGGGATCGACAAGGACAACGAGCCGTCCTGGGAGCACGTCCACACCACGCTCATCGAGGCGCACCGGGCAATGGGGGATTTCGACTTTCTTCCCCGGGGATACATCTCCGCCGAGGAGATCTCCGTGTTCGCCAACCAGGCGGCGACCCTTGAGCAGGCGATTCGGTCCAAAAGGACTGACGACCGGATGGCATCCTTCTGGATCCAGATGCTGAGAAACACACCGAACTGGTTCGAGCGGCTTATGGCCTTCGCCGAGATCGACTTCACTTTTCCCGGAAAGAACCCGCGGCCCGACCTGGAGAATGCGGACTGGAACTGGTGCAAATTCCAGAATAAGGACGCGCAGATGGCGGACAATCTCGTCTGGCTCGCGGAGGAGTATTTCGCCGGTAGGAAGATCATCGTTTGGGCGCACACAGGTCATCTCTACCGGAACCCCCATACGATTCGGCCGCCCGGGCTTATCGACGACCCGACTGGGCGATGTCTTTTCCACTATTCGCGTTTGGACGATTTCACCGTGATGGGACACGACGTGTACCAGGCGCTTGGCGAGCGCGTCTATAGCGTCGGCGTGATCTCGTACGAGGGGCATGAGCGCAGTACGCCCATCAACAGGGCACAGGTTGAAGAGCTGGAACTGGAGGAGTTGTTCTACCTCGCAGGCTACGACCTAGCCCTTTTGGATCTGCGCTCGCCGAGCGAGGACGCGAATTGGTTGCACGATCGGCTCTATGCCCGGACCTCCCCTCACCGCGCATTGCGCGCACGCTGGCCAGCGGTGCTGGATGCCTTCCTTTTCATACGCGAGACTCGCCCCACCGAACGCCTGCCAAGGCAGACAGATTATCGGTAGGTCCAAGGTTCATCCGGTCCGTCGAATGGGCCGACTCCCGTGTACTGATGGATTCCACAGGCCTCCGACAGCATCGCTACCAGCACCCTAGCGGAGCTCCGGAGTTCCCGGACCGAATGTGGTACGTTGGTGCCTGGAGCCATATGGTAGTGCTGGCTGTGAGACCCGGACGGCTACATCGTCGTGATCGCCAGGCCAGACGGATCTGCTCCATTCCCGGGATAGGCTCACCGCCGCGAAACTCCAAGTCCCCCGTAATGAGCTTTTCCTTTACCTAGGAGTCAGCATGCAACTCGGCAACTTTTCGATCAGCCTGGCCGTCAAGAACCTGGAGGCGTCGCGGCAGTTCTACGAGAAATTCGGCTTCAAGGTGTTTGCTGGAGACGCCGCGCAGAACTGGCTGATACTGAAGAATGGTGACCACGTCATCGGTCTGTTCCAGGGCATGTTCGACAAGAATATCCTGACGTTCAACCCCGGGTGGGACTCCAACGCCCAGAAGCTCGAGAGCTTCATTGATGTCCGTGAGATCCAGCGCGAGCTCAAGGCACAGGGTGTGACGCTTATGAACGAGGCCGACGAAAGCACCACGGGTCCCGCGAGCTTCACCGCACTGGATCCGGATGGCAATCCAATTCTTGTTGATCAGCACGTGTAGTAGCCGCCGGTATGGCAGGGCAGATGTTCGTAGGTTTGCGGCTCCTTCGCGTGCCGTGCCGGCTGAAACTCCTTCGGGCTCGTTCCTGGCGGCGTCGAGCAACCGTAATCGTGCGGTGGTGACCCGAGTGCTGTTGCGCTCGGAGTAGCTCGCAGTTGAACTTGAGTAACGTCATACCGCAACATGGTGAAAAGCTGAGGACGTGGTACACAACGTTCATGAGCGGCGAATATCCGCGTCTCCGGCGGCAGTCGGAGAACTTCTCGACTCGCTTGGGCGTCGCGGTGATCGACTTTGGCCAGAGCAGCAGTGGCCGGCCATGCGGTTCGATGGGCCTGTACGCCCCGGCGCATCCGGCGGTCACGGACCGATCCGGTACATCATGGAAGATTACCAACCCGGTCGTTCAATTCGATTTCGGTTCGTGCGACCTCGGGGGTTTGACGGGACGCATTGCTTTGAGGTGATCCCGGATGGCGCCGGTGCGGTAGTGCTTCGCCATGTGCTCGAAATGCGCACCACCGGTCGGGCCAGGTGGGTGTGGCCGCTGGTATTCCGGCCGCTTCATGATGCGCTGATCGAGGATGCCCTCGACAAGGCGGAACAACAGCTGGGTTTTGTGCCACGGCCGCGTAGTTGGTCACGACGAGTTCGGGCACTCCGTATGCTGGTCAATCAGTTCCTCTGACCATTCGGGAGCGGTCGTAGTAGCCGCGGTTTGACCCCGTGCGTCCCACTCCGGCGCCGGTGTGTTCGATTGCAGAACGGTGCGCTGAACCTGTCGAGCTATGCAACGTTACACCGCTCCTGTCTTATGAGAAATGTCGCATTCCTCCCACTCGCCATCATTGGCGGCCTGTCCTGCAACGGCGCACCTGAAGCAGCCGTTCCGAGCGGGAGTACCGACCATCCATTCATCGAGCACGTATTGAGCTCGGGTATCGGCTGGCGCACTGTGACAACGCAGCACTTCATCGTGCACGGTGTCGTCGATTCGTACGCGGAACACCACCTCACGTCCCTCGTGGAACTTGCAGAACGGGCACGGGAATTCGTCCTCGGCCGTATGGGTGCGGTCGACACCGAGCCACACCCGGGAGTGCACGTGTTTCTGGTGCGTGGCCCGGATGACTTGCGCGCCCTCGTCGGCCAGCGTGCCGGCGGGTGGACGGAACCCGATGCGAACGCGATCCTCGCAGCCGTCAGCGAGGAAGGGCCTCCGGCGCTCAGGCACGAGCTCGGCCATCTTTTCTCCCACCGGTTGTGGGGGCGTCCTCACGGCACGTGGCTCAGTGAAGGAGTCGCCGTTTACGCGGTTGGACATTGTGCAGGCATCCCACTCCACCAATGGGCGGCGGCCATTCAGCGCGCCGGCGAGCCCGCGTCGCTCGACCTCCTGCAGCGAGAGTTCGACTTCAGACTCGCGGCGCCACACCTCCTGGCCGGCAGCTTTGTGACGTTCGTCGTCGACCGGTACGGCATCGAAGCAGTCAGGTTGCTGTGGCATCGCGGGCTTGAGTCAGCGCAGCGAGCCCTTGACGCAAACGGGATCGACCTGGAGGCCGAGTGGCACGCTACGCTTCGCGATACCGAAATCTCGCAGGGTATGCCTGATTTTCGTGGGCGTGTACGGTGCGAGAACGACGCGGGACAGAACGTTCGGCAACAATGACCCGATCCGTCCCCGACCCGATCGACCTGTTCCGCGAATGGTACCGCCACGCATGTAGCTCTGGTCACCTGGCCCATCCGAACGCCATGTGTGTCTCGACCGCTGATGCCGACGGAATGCCCCACGCCCGGTTCGTGGATCTCAAGGTAGTGCGCTCTGATGGCTTCGTGTTCTGCACAAGCTTATCGTCTCCAAAGGCCCAGCAGCTGGCGGCCAACCCTAACGTCTCGCTGACGTTCTGGTGGGACCACGTTGGCCGCCAGGTCCGGGTGCTCGGCACCCCCATCCGGCTTTCTGCTGAGGAGGCTGACCGCTTCTTCGCCGAGCGGAGCCGTGACGCGCAATTCGCGTCGTGGGCCTACGACCAGAGCACTCCCCTGCTGCCGAACGAGACGTTGCCTGGCCGCGCGGCCGCCATCCGCGAGCGCTTCGGCAACGGAGCGGTTCCGCGACCGCCCGAGTGGGGTGGATATGTCGTAGTGCCTCGCCGAATTGAGTTCCTGACCTTCAGCGTAGATCGGGTGCATGAGCGCCGGCTATATCGGTTGCAGGATTCAAGGTGGGTTGCCTCGGAGCTTCAACCGTAGGCGACCGAATCGTCCCAT
Source organism: uncultured Gemmatimonadaceae bacterium (assembly GCA_964467195.1). Lineage (GTDB taxonomy): Bacteria > Gemmatimonadota > Gemmatimonadetes > Gemmatimonadales > Gemmatimonadaceae > CAYXRS01. Next base: position 6,731 of record CAYXRS010000115.1, on the reverse strand, counting down.
GCGCGGCAGATCAGCGGCACTGCGTTACAACGAAGGGGCAACTATGCGATCGAGTCTCTGTATGGCGCCTGTCCTCGCGCTGGTGCTACCTGCAACGCTGGCGGCTCAAGCGCCTGCCATCGATTATCATCAGCATCTGTTCAGTCCGGGTGCTGCGGCACTCGTGACTGGCAACGCGAACACGCAGGGGATCAGTGCACGCGACCTCATTGCACTACTCGATTCCGCCGACATTCGGCACGCGCTCGTACTTTCGGTGGCATACACCTGGGGCAAGGCGAGCCGGGCGCAGGTCGAGGAAGAATACGAGCACGTCAAGGCGGAGAACGACTGGACCGCGCAACAAGCGGCCCAGTATCCCGATCGACTGCGCGCCTTCTGCAGCCTCAACCCTCTCAAGCCGTACGCGCTCGCCGAGTTGGCCCGCTGCAGCAGAGATCCGCTACTGCGGCATGGCCTGAAGCTGCATTTCGGCAATTCTGACGTCGATCTCGACAACCCTGAGAACGTCGCTCAGGTCCGAGAGGTGTTCGCAGCTGCCAACGGGTATCGGATGGCCCTCGTGGTACACATGCGCACATCCTTCGACAATCAACGGCAGTACGGCGCCGACCAGGCACGTGTGTTCTTGAACGATATCCTGCCGGGCGCGCCCGACGTGCAGGTGCAGATTGCGCATCTTTCCGGAGCGGGTGGCTATGCCGCGACCACGGATTCCGTTCTGGGCGTGTTCGCCGATGCGCTTGGGAGCGGTGATCCGAGCCTGAAGAACGTATGGTTCGACGTGACGGCGGTGGTGCGACCCGGAATGTCGCTTGATCGGCTGCAGCAGATCGCGGCGCGCGTTCGCCAGATCGGTGTCGATCGCGTGCTGTACGGCTCGGATGCAGCAGCGAGCCCTCTTACCCATCCGCGGGCAGGCTGGATGGCATTCCAGCGACTGCCGCTGACGGAAGCTGAGTTTCGCGTCATCGCGAGCAACGTTACTCCTTACATGCGGGACCTCCCGGCGCGGTAGTCCGGGACTTGGGGGATCAGCTAGGCGAACGAGAAGCGCGTAGCCTCCCTTGAAGCGACTGCCGAATCTACGGGAGGGTTCCTATCTCCTGCACGAGCGGATCCCGCTGGCGCAGCTCCTCGTCGCTCCCGGCTGTGGCCACTTGACCATGTTCGAGTGCCCGGAGGTGTTCTTCCCGGCGGTTCTGCGCTTTCTGGCAGCGACGCGTGGACGGTAACACGGCGCGACGATGCCTGGCGCTGAACGTCGACCTGGGCCGTCACGCTTGCGCGGCTCACCGATCGCCTGGAGGTGGGTATGCCTGGATTGATCCTGGTCGGAAGCGTACTTGGCCTGCTCGTGCTGTCGTGGCTCGCCGGCTGGCGATCCGTTAGTCAAGGGATTCTAGCCGTGCTGGCTGGATACACCGCCATGGCTGTGCCGTTTGTTGCAGGCATCAATCTTCTCTTCGCTGAAGCAGTATTCGCACCTGATGCCACATTGAGTTTTCGCTTTCTGCTGTTTCTCCTCTTCATGTGGGCGGTCGGGATGCTTGGAGGCTTTGTAACCGTCCTGGTGGGGAAGGATCGGCCTGTATTGCACGCAGGAGCATTGGCGTTGTTTCTCACCGCATTCGCCGCAATTTCATTCTTCAACGCACCGGCGGGTGAGCCCCGCTGGACCCGGCTTGTCACTCAAGCAGTTCTGGTACCAGCAGTGATTGCCGGAGGAGTCGCCGGCAAAGCACTTTCGACCTGAGCGAGGGGCACTCTACGTAGACGTGCTGAGGTTGATGTTGGCATGGGAGAGCGTGACCGTCATTGCACCGCCTACCCGAGGTGCGCGCGGACTCTTCCCCAATTCGACTGGCGCCTGCATGAATGAGCCGGCTGAAGGTGGAGGTGCAGCGTCTGTCTAGTCAGAGGCCTTCACTCGTCAGCTGCCTCCGCCGGCATCCGCAAATGCGTGAAGCGGTCAACCATGAATTGTACTACGCTGCTGGTCTGAGGGACCATCTGACGGAGGCCAACACGCGCGCCAGTCGACCTGCTTCATGCAATTGATCGGCTGTATGACCAGTGAGGGCATCACCGCACTTCCTGTCCAGCGCATGCTCGCGCGGCACGCTGGCCCATTGCAGGACTCGGCAGAAACGATAACCCTCGATCCAGTGCGCCCAACAGCATGGCCGCGCGATTCGCGTTCCGGGCCTTTGCTTCGTATCCTGTTACGATGGCGAAACGAGAGATTGAGAAGCCAGGCGCTGGACAACCACCGGCCGCGGTGGATGTAGTCGGCCTTGCGCACTTGTGGGCTACTCAGTTCCAGCACTTCACGACACTGGGCGTCGCAGGAGCCGGAGGCGTGCTGGTCCTGCTTCAGGCTGAGCTCGTGCCGATGGAGGGTAGGTGGTGGCTGGCCCTGACGCTGTTCGCCTTGACCGCACTCGTGTCGGCCTACGGTCAGATTGCCGTGGTCGATGAGGCTACACTGGGGGTGCCTCCCGGTAGGAAACCTCGGCGACTCAGGGGATTGGCCCTGGCTTTCCTGGGTGCCGCCGGTGGAGCGCTCTTCGCCACAATGCTCAGGTAGATATCGCGGTTGAGCGAAGCCATGAAGGTTCACCACCAGACTATTGCAGTCGACGGCCTCGAGATTTTCTATCGGGAGGCAGGTACCCGGCGCGCGCCCGGCGTGCTTCTTCTGCACGGCTTCCCGAGTTCGTCATTCATGTTCCGCCACCTCCTCCCCGCGCTGGCTGACCGCTATCGCGTGGTAGCTCCCGACTACCCTGGATTCGGATACAGTTCCTTCCCCGACCCCGCCCAGTTCGACTACCGTTTCGAAAACTACGCGCGAGTCATGAACGACTTTGCGCAGGCAGTCGGACTCGACCGATATGTGCTCTACCTCCACGACTACGGATGCCCTATCGGGCTGCGCCTCGCGCTGCTCCATCCCAATCGAGTGACGGGTGTGATCGTTCAGGACGGGAACGCCTACGAGGAGGGTCTGGGCCCACAGTGGGACACCGCCAGGGCGTATTGGCGTGAGCCGACACCGGAGAATCGGGAGCGGCTACCCGAGTGGCTGAACGCGGAGGGCACACGTGAGCAGTACACGGCAGGGGTTCCTGCTGAACAGATCCGGCTCCTCGCCCCTGATACGTGGACCCTCGACTGGGCATTGCTGAGCCGTCCCGGCAACGTGGAGGTCCAGTTCGACCTGTTTACGGACTACCGAACCAACGTTCAGCTGTATCCGAGCTTCCAGGAGTTCTTTCGCGAGTACCGCCCGCCCACGCTCGTCATCTGGGGCAGGCATGACGCTTACTTCGACGTTGCAGAAGCCGAATGCTACCGGCGTGACCTGCCGGAAGCCGAGGTTCACGTACTCGATGCGGGGCATAAGGCACTGGAAACGCATTGCGCAGAGATTACAGAACTGATCCGTGACTTCCTTGCCCGTAAACTCGGAGCCACATCGTGAGCAAGAGCTTTGTTCCATGCGTCGGTGCCACCTTCAGTGCCGACATTGCCGTCCCCGAACACGAGCGAGAGGTACGCTTCTATTCGCGTGTGCTCAGCACAGGCAACGATCCGCATTGGCGGGAAGACCTGATGAACAATGCTGGCATGCCCATCATCGGCCTGGGCCCGCGCAGCGCGGAGTATGCTCACCTTCCGCTCCAATGGATGCCGCACATTCAGGTCGCGGATGTGGCTGCGAGCGTCCAGCGCACGCTTTCCCTGGGCGGGAGCGTGCTTATGCATGACAGGGATGACGATGGGAGGAGTCAGTGGGCGGTCCTGCTCGACCCCAATGGGGCGGCGTTCGGGATCATCCCGGTCATTGCAGCGGAGGCGATACCGGACACCGACGCCACTGCATCGCCCGAGGCGGAGACGCCGGTGGGTCGCATCTGCTGGCTCGACCTGACGGTCCCCGACGCCTCCGCGACCCGGGACTTCTATCGTCAGGTCGTCGAGTGGTCGGTGCAGGACGTCGACATGGAGGACGGAGGCGCGCGCTACGCCGACTACAACATGCTCGGCGAAGATGGCGACCCGGCTGCGGGCATCTGCCATGCGCGCGGTGTGAATGTCGGTCTGCCACCGATCTGGATGATCTACCTGCCCGTGGGCGATCTCGCAGAAAGCGTCCGTCGCGTAGAGGAGGAAGGGGGCAAAGTCATCAAAGCGATGCGCGGCGAGGATGGCAAGGATGTGTATGCGGCGATACAGGATCCGGTGGGAGCATACCTTGCGTTGATCCAGGCTTGACAGGTCCTGGCAGGGTGTCCAAGTCCCAGCTCTCAGATCGGGTCGACGCGTTCATCACCGAGATCGCCGGCGCCCTGGATGGCGGCGAGAGTCGTCTGGTCAGCATCGTGATGTTCGGGAGTGCAGTCACAGGGGGGTATGAAACTGGTGTATCGGATCTCGATCTCCTGATTGTGCTCGAGGATGGTGCGAGCGCAGCCACACGTCAGCGCGTGGCCCTCGAGATCAGCGACCTCGAGGCGCGTCATGGGTTCAGGACATCTCGAGAGAGCTACGGCGGATTCGCCGCCAGAGCGGTTCAATCGATCGCACGTCGACTCACGGCAAGTGTGCGGACGTTCTTCATCTGCTCGAAGGGTGACCTGCTGTCCGGCGAGCCTGGCCGTATTCTCGGTCTGCCCAGGGTCCAAGCGAAATTTGTCGACCGCATAGTCATTCCCAGCATTGTTGGATCGGCACGAACCGTGTGGGGCGAGGACCTCCTGAGCCAGATCGCGCTGCCTCCGGTCCGACGGATGGATGTGGCAAAGGCGTTCTTTGGGCTGGTCAACCAGATCCTGTTTGTGGGCGCGGTGTACCCACTGTTGCCGGACGCGACTCGGTATGCGATGGAGGCCCTCAAGCGTTCGGTGCACAGCTGCTATTTCTGCTTTCATCGGCAACCGGCACCCCTCCGGCATGAGGTAGCGTACTTCGTCGATCGCTACGGAGATGATTACGCGCTGCAACGGCTGCTGGTGTTTCGCGGCGATTACAGGAAGTCCTTGACCTTCGTCCTTCGCTGTGCGCCGGCGATCACTCGTCTTCACGTGCGTGCGGCTCGTGATGCTCGCTTTCCATTCGAGATACGGCGGCTTCGCTGATGAACATCCGACTGCTCACACCGAATGATCGCGCCGAATGGCTGCGTCTCCTCGTGCGGCTCCACCCGGAGTTGCCGGAAGCCGACCACCTGCCGTCGATCGAAGCATACCTCTCCGGCGCCCCCATCGACGAACTCACCCCGTCGGCTGTTTTCGTAGCCGAGCGCTCCAACGGCCGTCTGGGTGGCTTTCTGGAGCTTTCCGTCCGAAATTACGCAGAAGGGTGTTCAGGTGACACTCCGTACGTCGAGAGCTGGTTCGTCGATGACGATCTGCGTGGCACAGGTACTGGCCGCGCACTCATGGAGGCCGCCGAGCGCTGGGCGCGTGCACGCGGCTTTGTACAGCTCGCGTCGGACGCGCTACTGGACAACACCCTCAGTCACGCTGCACACAGGGCCCTCGGCTTTGAGGTGGTCGAGCGCATCATCGTTTTCCGCAAACCACTTTGACAATGGACATCTGCAGTACTCGGCAGCTCGCAGCGGCGTCCATCGTGTTCCTCGCCGGCTGCGGCTTTGCGCCGCAGCCCGACCACACCCTCGAACGCGTGGATCTCATCATTGCGGGTGACTGGGTGGTCACCATGGACCCGGCGCACGGCGTGATCCAGGATGGTGCCGTCGCGGTGCGGGCTGGTGCGATCGCCGCGGTCGGCGACCGTCGCGCGATCGAAGCCCGTTTCGAGGCACCGGAGACTCTCGACGGCACGGACCGAGTCGTGCTGCCGGGTCTGATCAACGGCCACACCCACGCGGCGATGGTGCTCTTCCGCGGTCTGGCCGACGATCTGCCGCTGATGACCTGGCTCGGCGACCACATCTTTCCGATGGAGGCACGGTTCGTCGACCCGGAGTTCGTCCGTATCGGCATCCGGCTCGCCTGCTGGGAGATGATTCGCGGCGGGACGACGACGTTCGTCGACATGTACTTCTACCCGGAGGTGGCTGCGGAGGAAATCGAGGCGTGCGGACTGCGCGCGGTACTGGCTGCGCCGATGATCGACTTTCCGAGTCCGGGCTTCACGGGGTGGGATGACTCGTTCGCGGCCGGTGTTGCGTTCGCGACGAGCCACGTCGGACGGTCCGGGCGGATCGACCCCGCGCTCGCGCCGCATGCACCCTACACCGTTGCGCCGGACCACCTGCGGCAGGCGCTCGCTGCCGCCCGCGAGATCGGCGTCCCGGTAACGATCCACCTGGCCGAGGACCGCTCGGAGTTGACGACCGTCGGCGAACGCTACGGCACCACGCCGATCCGACACCTGCACGCACTCGGCCTGCTCGATCATACGCTGATTGGCGCACATGTTGTATGGCCCGACGAGGAGGAGATCGGACTGCTGGCAGCAGCCGGCACCGGGGCGATCCACAATCCGACGTCGAACCTGAAGACCGCTGCCGGCATCGCGCCGGTTCCGGACATGCTCGCCGCCGGTGTCCGCGTCGGTCTCGGCACGGACGGCGCGGCGTCGAACAATGACCTGAACCTGTGGGACGAGATCCGGCTCGCGGCGCTGCTGCACAAGGGCATTCATGGCGATCCGACACTCGTTCCGGCGGAAACGGCGTTACGCATGGCCACGCT
>CAYXRS010000114.1:0-10673 GCA_964467195.1 uncultured Gemmatimonadaceae bacterium | reverse complement strand
TTTCCCCCGGCGGTTTTCAAGACCGCTGCCTTACCAATTAGGACTAGCCCTCCCACTCTTCAAAGATGGCCGCAAAATGACGTTAGCGCAAGCACGACAGACACTTACGTTGTTATGCACAACGCGCTCAACGCCCCCTGCGTCACCGCGCCCACCTCCCACCCCCTCGCAACGCTCTCCCGTACCGGCGCCGCAACACGCTGCCCAGCGACACTCGCCCCTCCCCCGGGAGCCGGCGCACGAACTCACCACTCATCCTCACGATTCCAAGTCCGTTGTCACCGGGATGATTCAGCGGCCGGCCAACCTCGAGTCCGCGCCAGAGCCCCTCGTACCCGCACTCGACTGCCGCGCGCTCGGCGGCAGGCGTGCCGTCGAAGCGCGGGAAGGCAAGATGACGGACGCGCTTCACCAGTGCCTGCTCGAGAACCTCGCGCGCTCGGCGATAGTCGTCGTCGATGCTCGGCGGCGCCTGGCTTACACGGCCGAAGCGTGGTGCGACGCCGGCGAGAGCCACGGGCTCGGGCCAGCGAGGAGCGTAACGATGCTCGTAACTGTGGGACTGGATGTCCACGAGACCCGAGCCATGCATCTCCAGCAGCTCCTTCCACGTACAGGGGCGGTCGGGAACGTCCTGAGCATCGGTGGGCTGAAGGTGAAAATGCGGCGCCACGAAGGCCACCGCACGCTGCTGATGCGCGCGCAACAGTGGATAAACCACCTGATGAAGGTTGCGGGCACCGTCGTCGAAGGTGAGCACCACGGACCGCTCAGGCGCGGCGCGCTGGCCACGTAGATGATCGAGCAATGCATCGGCGCCGATCGACGTGTAGCCGTTGCGCCGGAGAAAGTCCAGATCGGCGGCGAAGACGTCACGCTCCACCACATGGTAGCAGAACACGGGCACGGCCTGGCCCAGCGGCACCGCTCGCTCGGAAAGAACGAAGCGTGGCATACCACCGCGCAGCGTTGCCAGAAGCTCGGGCCAGTTCTTCTCGAGGCGGTCCCTGAGAAAGCTCATCTTGCCACCATCATGGTGCGACCCGGGCGGGGCGCCGCGCGCCGGGGAAGTGCGACCACAGCTGCGCGAATGCCGGGTGTCCTCGCAAGGTGAAAGGGACGACAGCATACAAACCGAAAGAAACGACGATCCTGAGCGCCGAGAGCAGCATGTCGGGCCAGAGATCAGGACTCGGAACCGGCTGCCAGCGCTGCAGCCCCAACAGCAGCACCAGCGCGTAGGCGAACGGCAGGACCATTCGAGCGAACAGCGATGCCGCCGTCTGCCAGTGCCCGCCCAGAGCGCGCACGGCGAGCATCAGAACGGCAGAGCTGTACAGCCCGTAGCTCACACCAGTACCAATTGCCACGCCGCCGATCCCCAGCCGGAGGAAATGATCATTGCGTTCAGCGCGACATCGAAGATGATCGCCGCGATGGTGAGAAGTACCACGGCAACCTGCCGATCCACCGCAACACATACGAGCAGTGGCACCAGAGCGAGGGTGAAGAAGTAGACACCACCACGCTGGCGATCACCGCAACCGCGAAGTAGCCGAGCATCTCGTGCGACATCATGCCGAGGATCAGCATCTTGTCCACGTTGCTGAACAGCACGAAGAGCAGGCCGATGGCCATGATCGGGAATCCGGCACGCACCAGCCGCCGCACCAGGGGCATGGATAGCCGGAGCGGAGGGATCCAGCGCAGACGGGTCATCAGCCAGGCGAGTGATGCCGCGGCCGCGAGAAAGAGGCCGAGAAAAAGTCCGGGGAGGCCGAAGGCGAGTACCAGCGCAACCGACAACGTTGCAGCGAGGGAGCCATGAAGCATGCGAAGCTTGCTCAGCACGAGGGCCCGCTTCTCGGCCACCAGCCACACTGCATAGAAGGTCTGAATCCTGTTCACCAGACCGTAGCCGCCGAGGAACACCAGGAAGCCGACATAGATGCCGGCTACGCCGCTCGCGTGGAGCACCAGGGCGGAGAGGATGAGCAGCACGCCCATGCCGCTCGCCATCGCCAGGTTGGCCGTGAACACCGAGGAGAGGATGGCGTCGGCGGTGGCATCGTCGCCGCGAGCCCTGTGGTACGGCACCTCCTTCACCATCGACTCGTAGGTGCCGAGCTGAGTGCATGGCTCGTAATCCACGGCAAAGCCAGGCGCGGTGCGCAGGCCGTACACTCCCGGCCCGAGAAACTTCGCCACCAGGAAGCCGCCGATGACCTTGAAGAAGATGAGCACGTACAGCGACGCATGCAGTGCCGCCGACTCGCGGAACAGGCGCGACCCCAACCCCCCGCGAGAGACAGCGGGTGCAGCCAGCGGAACGTCAACGGCCTCGGGAGACACCGGAGGTGTGACGGTCACTGCCACCACGGCTGCTGGAAGACCGCTGACCAGTCACAGGCTAGCGAGATCAGCCATGTACGACTGGAGCGCGGCAGGAACTCCTGATGGCCAGGCTGGAGCGCAAAGCCGCGCGAGTAGCGCGCCGCTAAGGAGCGAATCGCCACGGTCATCCGCCGCCAGACTCTGCTGGTGTCCTCGGGGTGTCGCTCGGCGATCATGGGGTTCGATCGAGGCGGGGAGAAGGTGATCGGTCGACAGCGCGTCGGCTGGCCCGCCAGCCGCGGCATGACGCAGCGGACGTGGGGCCGAAGGTGCGACCAGGGCAAGGTGCAACCGACATACCGGTCGCGGTACGGTCAAAGGCACAGCGTGGGCCAGCATCCGATGGTCGCCTGCTCGTAGCCATAGCACCTCACCGCGTGCGCTCAACGGGCGTCAATATGACGCACCGCGAAGGATGTGATGCAATGTGTTGCAGTCCGCTCACGGGCCGTCGCGCTGAGACGTTCTGTTGGCTGTGGCGCATCAACGACAGGAAGCCGCAGTGATGTGGCAAACGCGCAACGAAGAATTCGTCCTGGTGCCACGCTTGAAGCGCGGGGATGTGCGCTCCCGGGCGATCCGGCTGCCGTTAGCTGTTTGGCGCTTCTCTGGTACACCGATTGCCCTCGCCCACGGTGACTCCCGGTGCCGCATGGCTGTTCGCACGCACTTCAGTGCGGCTGGGTGCGGCGGCACCGGGGAGTCGCCACTCCTCAGCCACGACGGGCCGGACCACGAGGCTACACACGACGCCTGGCGCAGGGCGGTACGCCGCGCGGTGTCGTGCGCGTGACGTACCATTCATGAACTCCGAGCTCGGGTATACATGAATCGCAGCACCGTCACCACCGATCATGCGGCGCTGCTCAAGCGTGCCTACGACACCAACGAGGCGCTCGAGGCGAAGCTGGCGCGCAGTGAGCGCGCACGCCGTGAGCCCATTGCTGTGGTTGGGGTGGGGCTACGGCTTCCTAGTGGGGTGAGCGACCTGGGCGGCGCGTGGCGAATGCTGCACGACGGGGTCGATGCGATCACGGAAGTGCCGCGCCTGCTTGCGGAACTGCATCGCGCTGGCTATTGACGTCTACTGTCGCGCGAACACCGTGCGACGGCCGGCGGCGTCATACGCAACGACGTCGTAGCGCTGCGCGGCCATTCCTTCCACCTCCATGCCCGGTGAGCCGATAGGCATTCCAGGCACGGCGATTCCGGCGATCTCGGGTCGCTCAGCAAGGAGCCGGTCGATCAGCTCCGCCGGAACGTGCCCCTCCACTACGTACCTGCCGACCACGGTGGTGTGACAGGAGGAGAGGTCACGCGGGACGCCAAGGTTTGCCTTCACCTCGGAGAGCTGCAAGGTATCGAAGAGACGGGTGCGGTAGCCGCGCGCGTGCACGTGCTCCACCCATGCATCGCAGCAGCCGCAGTTCGGATCCTTGTAGACCACCAGCTCCGGGCGCTCACCTGGCAGCTGCGGCGCCGCGGCCGCGGTATCGTGGGTGGACTGAACAGCTGTGGCCCCACCCGTTGCAGGCTGGCGCGATGGATCACTCAGTGGTGCGGCGGATTCGGCCTGCCCGGAATTCTCAGCGGCGCACGCCGCCGGCAGGAGCAGTCCAGCGAGTGCGAGCGTCGAGGCACGCAGCCAATCACGTCTGTTCATTCGATCCTCCCGTCATGGCTGCGGCTGTTGCGGCGGATCCGACCGCGGTGCCGGCGAATCCAGGAATGGCAGTGGCGCCGGCGCGTCCTGAACGCCGGTGGGAATCTGTATCTGCTGCATTCGGTCGAACAGTTCACCCAAACCTGCCGCGCGCGCCAGTTGACCAGCCACATCAACGTAGCCTGAGGCAAGTTGTGGATCGCCAATCTGTTCTGTCGCGTCGGCCAGCGTGGCCGCTGTCGAGATATACAGGTACGGTATGCCTACCGATGCCTGATCCACCCAGTGGCCGCGGCGGATCAGCGACGCTGGCGCGCGAAACACCTCGTTCCAGAGCTGAAGGGAACGCGGCACGTCCACCCACCCCTCTCCCATCACGAGCACGGTATCGCGTCCGGGAGTGGGCATCGCCGGGAGCAGCCGGCGCGCCAGACCTTGCGTTAGCACGTACGGCGCCAGCCCGAGCTGCTCGGCGTAGTTCCCCGTGGTCCGCGCGAAGTACACAGGACGCTCGGGGAAGGCATCGCTGATCATCTGAAGCACCAGCAGATCCGCGCGGGCCAGCACCTGGGGCCGGATCGTGGCAACGATTCCCTCCCTGCGGAAGACCTGCGGCTGCCGCACCTCGAAATATAGAGGCACCTCATCCGCCTCTTCGAGCGTCATGTTGAGTGCCGGGCCCGCAGGTCGCTGCCACTCCCGATCCCGATAGATGGCGGGGCCTCGCTCGGCGTCATACTCGAAGAGCGGACGCCGGATGAGCTGCCGCGTGTACCAGTCCGTGTTGAGGAGGGAGGTGTTCGCCACCAGCACGTCACGCCGTATCTCCGCAACTTCCTGCGCGTACCAGAGCGGGAAGGTGTCGTTGTCGCCAGCAACGATGAGGATGCCGTACGGCTCCACCGAGTTGAGCAGGTCGTGCGCGAAGTCCACGGTGTCGGTATGTCCGGCTCGCGACGCTGCCTGCCAGTTGCCGATGAGCGGAATGAAGGCGATCACCAGAATCGGACTCGCTACCAGCCAGCCCCGTCGCGCCGGCAGGGTGAGCATCTCCTTTCCAACGCGGATCCGTTCCGCGGCGAAGGCCGCCGCCAGCGTCTCCCACAGCGCGACCAACCCGAGCGCCGCCCACACTCCCCACGCGGAAAAACTGACCAGGAAGAAGTAGTCACGATCGCGAACTTCAGTGGGCGCCCCCTGTGGATAGCTCTGCGAGTGACCGTACTTGAAGTTGAGGTAGAAGACCAGCACGAGCGTGATCGTCAGCATGAAGGTGCCGAAGTACCAGAAGGAACGTCGATCACGCTTGTAGTGCACTACGCTGCCCACCACACCCAGGATTCCGAAGACGCCGCCAAGCATCCACTGCGCCCATGGTGCGTTCTCGTGCATGTCGCGGAGCCACTGCCAGCGGAAGTACGTCCAGTACATATCGAGCTGGCCGATGAACGGGATCTGCCGATCGAACACGGAAGGCTTGCCATATTGGCCGCGATTGAAGTTGTACCAGAACGCGTCCCAGGTCGTGACCTCACCCTGATTGATGGCGGGGAAGTGCATGGCGCGAATCGGCTGGGTACCGAACACGGTCATGCCGAGCAGGAGCACGGCAGCGCAGACGAGAAGCAGCTTCCAGCGAAGCATGGTTTCCGGGCGCCGCATTAGCACCGCCACGGCCACGGCTGGAGCCGCCAGAAAACCCATCATGTGGTTGGTGTAGCCCAGGCCGAGCAGGTACGCGATCAGGACGAGCAGGCGGTCTGCCGTCGGTCCGTCGGGGTCGTCGGACCAGCGCACGGTGAGCCAGGAGATCACCGCCAGCCCCAACAGCGACACGGTGTACACCTTCTCGTTGACGACCGACTGATTCCATACCGTGAACGCCGTCGCACCGATCAGAGCGGCGAGCGCTCCCGCGGCAATTCGCTGCCAGCGCTCCGCCAGCCATCCCACCAGCACTCGCTCCGTGATCAGAAACCACATCGCTGCCGACGCCGCGCTGGTGACGGCCGCAAGCAGGTTGATGCGCATTGCCACGTTCGGCGCGATAGGCAGCACGGAGAAGACGCGGCCAAGGAGCACGAAGAGCGGATTGCCGGGCGGATGAGGTACACCAAGGATGTGGGCCGCGGCGATGTACTCACTTGCATCCCACATGGCAGTGGCGGGGGCGAGCGTGATGGCGTAGAGCAGAAAAATCACGCCGCCGGTAATCGCGGCGGCAAGATACGATGGACGGTAGTCGAGCTCGGTTTCTCGCTGCGGCATGGTCTCGGCTGCTGGTCGCCCGGAGCGAATACTCCGGGCACAATCTTTCAAAGATGGTCGCCGTCAGCCCCCGCGGCAACGGATCAGGGCGTACGCGGATCCGCGACCAACTAATCTTCTGCTGCGATCAATGGCGGAAGAGTCGCTGCCCGGTGAACACCATGGCCAGGCCATGCTCGTCCGCGGCGGCGATGACCTCCTGATCACGTACCGAGCCGCCGGGCTGCACGATGGCCGATATCCCGGCCGAGGCCGCCTGATCCACGCCGTCGCGGAATGGGAAGAAGGCGTCGGAGCCGAGCACGGCGCCGGGCGTCTCGTGGCCGGCGCCGCGGGCCTTGTGCACGGCCAGGAAGCTGGCATCGACGCGCGACATCTGCCCCGCACCAATACCGATGGTGGCTCCGCCACGTGCAAGCACGATCGCGTTCGACTTGACGCTGGCCACGGCGCGCCAGGCGAAGAGCAGATCCGCGTGCTCCTGCCGGGTCGGAGCACGCCGGGTGACCACCTGCCAGCTGTCGTTGGTGACGCTGGTGGGAGCGCGCTCCTGAAACAGCAGTCCGCCACGCACGCGCTTGTAATCGAAAGCGCCGGCGGGCCAGGGAGCTTTCCCCTCGAGCACGCGCAGATTCTTCTTCCGGCCAAGAATCTCGACGGCGGCGTCGTCGAGCTCTGGAGCGACGAGGCACTCCACGAACAGGCTTGACACCGCCTCGGCGGTGGCTTCGTCCACGCGTGTGTTGAAGCTGATCACCGAGCCGAAGGCCGATACCGGATCGCAGGCCAGCGCCTTCTGATACGCCTCGAGTGCGTTGGTGCCTACCGCAAGTCCGCAGGGAGAGGTGTGTTTGATGATCGCGCAGCAGAGCTCGTCGGTGAACATGTCGGTGGCGATCAGCGCTCCTTCCAGGTCCAGAAGGTTGTTGAAGGACAGCTCCTTGCCGCCCCGCTGGCGAAGGGCTGCCAGACCGGCACCGGCTGTATCCACGTAGAATGAAGCCTGCTGTCCGGGATTCTCGCCGTACCGCAGCGGCTGGGCGAGAGAAAGCGGAAGCGTGACTCGCTCGGGAAACGTCTCTCCGCGTTGCGATGAGAACCAGCCGCCGATGGCGGCGTCGTATTGCGCTGTATGCGAGAATGCCTTGCCGGCGAGCAGCCGGCGCAGGTCCGAATCGTCGTGCCCATCGCGCACCATCGCCAGAACACGATCGTAGTCGGCCGGGTCCACCACAACGGTGACGGAAGCAAAGTTCTTGGCCGCAGAGCGAAGCATGGACGGACCGCCAATGTCGATCTGCTCGATCACATCCTCGGGAGCCGCACCGGCGCGAGCGGCGGTCTCCCGAAACGGATACAGGTTCACTGCCACGAGGTCGATTGGCGAGAACCCCTGCTCCTCCAGCACGCGCATGTGCGCGGGATCGTCGCGCCGCGCCAGGAGTCCCCCGTGCACGGCGGGGTGCAGCGTCTTCACTCGACCATCCATCACTTCGGGGAAACCGGTAATGTCGCTCACCTCACGTGGCGCGAGCCCGGCGTCACGCAGCGACTTGGCGGTGCCACCGGTAGAAATCAGCTCCCACCCCAGCTCGGAAAGCCCCATGGCAAATTCCAGCAGTCCGGCCTTGTTCGAAACAGAGAGCAGTGCACGTGGCATTTCAGACTGTATCCTCCAAAGGGCGATCAGCCGCTGAGCGCGCCGGCGATGTGGCGACCGAGCACGTCTTCGGCACTGGCGATGATGGTGAAGGCGCAGCTCTCCGGTAACGCACCGAACGCACCAAGCGCTCGACCGTCCGCGCCAAGTTTGACTCGCGAGGCGGCAACGGCCTCTACGGCACGAGACAGGAGGAGGTGCTCCACCGAGAGCACCCGTTCGGCGAGGGAGTCGGGCGTGTCGTCGGCGCGCACCGGCACCGGCCATTGGGCGATGATGGCGCCGCGGTCGTACTGCTCATCGACGAAATGCACGGTTGCGCCGGTGACGCGCACGCCCGCGGCAAGCACGGCCTCGTGGACCCGCCGTCCGTACATTCCCTTCCCACCGAAGGCGGGAAGCAACGCCGGGTGTACGTTGACGATGCGACCGGTGAAGGCGCGCACCACCTCGATGGGAACGAGCCGCAGATACCCGGCCAGGACGATCATCTCGATGCGATGCTCGTGCAGCGTTGTCAGCATCTCGTAGCCGGAGGCTGGCCGCGGCATTTGCGCTGCGGGAATACCGGTACCTCTCGCGAACTCGAGGACGGCAGCGTCATCGCGATCGGAGAGCACCAGCGATACGACGCCGGCGCGCAGATCTCCCAGAGATTCCTGATGTTCGATGAGTGCTCGCGCGTTGCTTCCACGCCCCGACGCGAGCACGGCAATCCTCGTCGGCATGATGCGGGAGTCTATCTCTTCATGGGCCGCACAGTAAGACCAGTGCCTCTCCATCCCATGTACACGCGAAGCTACCGGTCTCTCTGCTCGGCAAGGATGAAATCGGCAACATCGCCGAGCGAGGCCGCTACTCGCGCCTCGGCAATTGCGCGCTGTCGATCTTCGGGAGTCGTAGGGTCGCCTGGTACGAGGAAACCGGTGCCGCCCAGCGACAGCGCCGGCGCGATGTCGCGCCACTTGTCGCCGGCGAACACTGAGCGCTCGAGCTGAACGTGGTGCTCCCGCGCGGCGCGATGGAAAAGAAGGGTGCCGGGCTTTCGGCATTCACATGTCGGTTCACCCCCATCTCCAGGCGCATGCGGGCAGTGATACGTTGCAGTAAGCTCGGCACCGCCTTCACGAAGAAGCTCGACCAGCCGCGTCTGCACGGCCAGCAAATCCTGTTCGGTGAGCAGGCCGCGCGCGATTCCCGACTGGTTCGTGACCACGATAACGGGCACGTTCGCCCGATTCAGCCGGCGGATTGCATCGGCCGCTCCGGGTACCAGTTCCACCTCATCCGGGTGAGCCACGTAATCCGTGTCGCGGATGATCGTGCCGTCGCGATCGAGGAAGAGGGCCGGTCGAGCGCTCATGCCAGCGCGTCGCGCAGCGCGTCCACCAGCCGGTCGTCGTCCGAGTCGGGGATCGAGCGAACGTCGAGCATGAGCCGATTGTCGGCCACGCGCCCGATCACCGGGCGGGCGCACTGACGCAGCCGCTGTTCGAGAACTCTCGAGTCGCCATCGATCGCGATGGCAGAAGAAGGAAGAACGGCGGTGGGAAAGGCGCCTCCTCCCACCGCACCCTCGGAGGGTACCACGGCACACTGGATGCCCGCTGCGCGCAGAGCGGCAGCGATGCTGTCGGCGCGATTGCGAAGCAGTTCCGCAGAAATGGTCAGCATGCGTAAAGCTGGAATCTCGCGAAGCGCGCGTTCGGGTTCGCGGTAGAGAGCAAGCGTCGCCTCGAGCGCGGCGAGGGTGAGCTTGTCGACGCGCAACGCCCTCATCATTGGGTTCGTCTTCATCCTCGTGATGGCATCGGCTCCACCGAGGAGGATGCCGGCCTGGGGTCCGCCGAGCAACTTGTCGCCGCTCATCGTCACGACTGTGGCGCCCGATGCGACGGCCTCGGCGGCCAGCGGCTCGCCGCGAAGCCCGAACTCCTCGAGCGAGAGCAGGAGTCCGCTGCCCAAATCGAAGATGCCGGGCAGTTCATGGGCCTTGGCGATGGCCGCGAGCTCTGCGATTGACACGTCGGCCACGAATCCGGCGAGCGCGAAGTTGCTCCGGTGCACCTTCACCAGCGCACCGGTATCCGGCGACAACGCATTGCTGTAGTCGCGGGCATGCGTCCGGTTGGTCGTTCCGACCTCCACCAGCCGTGTTCCGCTCCGTCCCATTATCTCCGGTACGCGGAAGCTTCCACCGATCTCGATGAGCTCACCGCGCGAGATGATGCTCTCCCGCCCCGCTCCAAACGTGTTGAGTGCGAGAAGGAGAGCCGCGGCGCCGTTGTTCACGACGAGCGCGTCCTCGGCTCCGGTGAGCTCGCGCAGGAGCGAAACACAGTGCACGTACCGGCTGCCCCGGACGCCGCGCTCGACATCGTACTCGAGGTTCGAAAATCCTTCGGCAGCGCGCCTGATGGCGTCGATCGCCGCCGTTGCCAGCGGTGCGCGACCGAGGTTGGTGTGCAACACCACTCCAGTTGCGTTGTGGACTGGCCGGAGGGACCAACGCTCTCGCGCGGCGAGCGCCGCACCGATCGCGGCTCGCCATCCCGTTGCGTCTTTCGGGGCCGAGGCCGGGTCCCTCCGTGCGGCTGCAATCGCATCGCGCACCGCTTCGGTGACCAGGGATCTGGGCGCGTCATCGAGAAATCCGCGCGCCTCCGCGCCCGCCAGCCCAAAGTTGTT